>SVRA01000058.1 GCA_015065075.1 Oscillospiraceae bacterium | reverse complement strand
GAGAAACTACGAGTGGATGATGGTCCGCGGCATAAACCTTATGTGTCAGCACCTCGAGGGATACTCCAACAGAGGAATCCGTAAGAGAGACTATCCCCCCGCAATGTACATACAGCAGCCCTGGTGGGCAGACTACAAGGTCTTCAATGACGCTATGTCGCGCGTTGGTATGATACTTGCCGAGGGCGAGATCAAGTTTGACACCCTCGTGCTTCACAATATGACGTCGGCCTGGGTATGCTTCAACTGCGGCAACAACCTCTACACCAACGGCAAGGATATCGAATATTACAACGGCGCTCTCGTCGGCACGACACTTGCGCTTGAGGCAAAGCACATTCCTTTCCACCTCGGCGACGAGATCATGATGGAAAGACACGGCAGAGTCGAGGGTAACAAGCTCATCATCGGCAATATGGCGTATACGACCGTAGTTATCCCCGAGCATATCGCGTTTATGGAGAACACCGAAAAGCTGCTTGCCGAGTTCAAGGCAAACGGCGGTATCATAACCACTGTGGATCAGCTCGCGCCCAACACGGTAATTGATAACGAAAAGATCACGTACACCTGGCGCGATCTCGGTGATTGCACCGTTCACTACTTCGTCAACTCCAACGATACCGAAGAAAAGGCAACCATCTCTCGCGGAAGCTACGCGATCGACATCGCAACGGGCGAGAGAATCGACTTCTGCGGCGAATATACCTTCGCACCCTACGGAAGCCTGCTCGTTATCGACGACGGCACGCCCTACTCGCCCAAAAAGGCAGAGAAAGAGCTGAAGACTCTCGATATCAGCGGCAAGTGGACGGTAGAGAATTGCACCTACAACTCCCTCACGCTTGATAAGTGCGACTATTGGTTCGACGGCGAGCTTCAGGAGGAGAACGGCTACGTCCTCAACATTCTCCCGAGAACCACCGACCTCAAACGCGCGGTCGACGTCCGTTGTCTCTTCAAGGCAAATATGGAATACGTCTCGGATAAGCTCTACCTCGCTTGCGAGACTCCCGAGATCTTTACGATCAAGGTAAACGGAGTCGAGATCGACAAGACCGATTGCGGCAGCTTCCGCGATCAGGCGTTCAGAATGCTTGACATTCAGAAATATGCCAAGGTCGGCGAAAACACCATCGAGCTTGAAGCAACCATAGTTCAGTCCGAGCAGACCTACGAGAATATTGAAAAATCCAAGATATTTGAGTCCGAAAAGAATAAGCTGACTTACGATATGGAGATCGAGTCGATGTACCTCGTCGGCGACTTTGCAGTCAAGTGCGAGAGCGCATTCGAGCCTATCCCCAACAACGCCTACTTCTGCGACGGCGGCTTTACCGTAGTTAAGCCCGAAGCAGAGGTCACTCTCAAGAACCTCGAGCAGAACGGCTATACCTTCTTCTCGGGCGAGCTGACCGTCAGCCGCAGGTTCAACCTTGACAGCACCGACTATAAGCTCGCGTTCGTCAAGAACGGAGTAAATGCGGTTCGCATCAAGGTGAACGGCAAGCAGCTTGATACTGTAATGTGGGCACCCTATGAGGTCGACCTCTCCGAATACCTCACGGTCGGTGAGAACACCGTCGAGCTGACGCTGGTCAATAACCTGCGTAACCTCCTCGGCCCGCACCACCACGCCGCAGGCGAGCTCCTCGCGGTCGCTCCCGCGCACTTCTATAAGGAGCGTTGCATCTGGAACAACTTCCAGACAGGCTACTATACCGATAAGTATAGCTTCGTAAATACGGGATTGATCTAAGTTGATATAATTTGCGGGGGAAGGAAACCGTTTTTGAAAAATCGGTTTCCTTCCCCCGCACCTCTGTCCCCCGCGACCTCGATGGTGCGGAAGTAGAACGTGTCCGAGCTTGCAAGAGTGTGCGATATGAGCAGAACGACAGTGTATAAGTATATTGAGGTGATAGAGGGATAAAAGAGCCGCCGCACCCAAACGGGTGCGGCGGATAACATATATATTAATATTTTACGTTTAGAATTTCAAGAGTGTAGGTTTCACCGGGTTCAATGCAGTCATAGGCAAGTGATTCAGCGTTTTTGAATTTTTCGCCAACCGCAAGCGTATCGGTATAAAGTGTTCCTGAAGCAACAACATAGCCTTCTTCATCGTAAAGCTTCCATCCAACATAACAGCTATCACTGTAGTTGTTTCCGTTTACATCATATGTTTTTTCACCTGTAAAGAGAAGTATAAGCGTGTTGGAAGCTCTGGAGATTTCAAAAGAAATGTTTGTTACTTTGCATGTGGACTGTTTATTATCAAAAGCTCCGTAATATGAAATGTTGGCGGGAAGTTCGGGTACATCAACAATTACAGTCCAAGGCATATTTTCTGTTTCGTAGCTTATTTCATCAAAATAAAAGTAGTCGTTGAATACCGTATAATATATAGTTCCTGTTGTTGTATATGAAGAAAATTCGGAAAAATCTATGGATACGCTGTCTTGTGAATCTTTCATTATAAGTGTTTTTTCAAAAACGGTATTTCCGTTTGCGTCGTCGATTCTGATTTTTACATAGGCAGGTGCCTGTATGCTGTATCCATCTTCATCTGCAAATGAGATATTGATCTCAATTCCATCGGAATAGTTGTATGCCGTATGTGACATAGAAGCTACCTTTTGTGAGTTTTCAATCTGCTTGTTGGTCATGTCCATTGTTTGCAAACCACACTTTGTGCAGGTTCCGTTGTTTACAGTATGACCAAGCGCATCGATATCAAAAGTTTGAGTTTCACCACAAATCTGGCAGGTTGCTTTCTCTGATCCTTTATTGATACAATCAGGTTCTTTGGTAACTGTACTATTGTCAAATGTGTGTCCGATAGCATTGACGATATCTTGTTCTGTTATAACGGTCTCGCAAACCGAGCAATGTTTACCTTCAGTAAGACCGGTTTCGGTGCAAGTGGGAGCAACCGCTGCATCAATAACCTCAGTGTGTCCAAGGGTAACAACGGTTTCTTGTGCAACAAGAATTTCTTCGCAAACTGAACAATGCTTACCCTCTGTAAGACCCGTTTCGGTGCAAGTAGGCTCAATCGCCTCGTCAACGACCTCAGTGTGGCCAAGTGCATCTATGTTCTGTGTCTCCTTTTCGCCGCAAGCACAAGAGCGCTCCTGTTCACCCTTCTCGGTACAGGTCGCTTCTTTTACCGTGGTCCATTCTCCAAATGAACAAATATGTTTTTCCGTCGTTTCTTCAATTATAGTTGTTTCTTCATTTGTGGTGCTCGGTGTTTGTGTATTGTTGCCGCTGTCACAAGCAACAAAGATCAGTGAGCAAGCAAGTGTAATAAGACACACCAGCAAAGCAATTCTCATTTTCTTTTTCATTTTTTTGTTCTCCTTAATTCAAAATTTTCAGTGCAAATAAAAAAGTGCGGCAACCGAAGCTGCCGCACCGAAAAACGCAAACTCCGATTGTCGCCAAACAAATTTCAAGCAATAATACGGATATTTCGCCATACATATTAACTTTTAGGAATTTGCATTTTTACCAAATCCATGAAATTAATATGCACGCCGAAAAAAGGTATAATTCACCCTTTTCAAAAAAAGATAGAAATATCCCTATGATCGCTTATGAAATTTGTTTGGCAACTTTATTATAGCACAGTTTTTTTTATTTGTAAAGACAAAATGCAAAAAAATCTCTCATTTGCCGTTTTGGGTCAAATGAGAGATTTTTGAAAAGCTTTTTGTTGATGAATGTAAATTGCGATTTAGCGGTGGATGAGTAGTTCAAACGTTTTTCAAACTCACCGACAAATCAAAATTTGAAGATGTATCAGTACAATTTATACTTCAGCCTCAAATTATCCGCGATCATGGCAATAAACTCGCTATTCGTAGGCTTTCCTCTGTTATTCTGAATGGTATATCCAAAATAACTATTCAGCGTATCCACGTCGCCTCTGTCCCACGCGACCTCGATTGCGTGGCGGATTGCTCGCTCGACGCGGCTTGTAGTTGTCTGATATTTCTTCGCGACGGAGGGATAGAGAACCTTGGTGACCGAATTAATGATGTCGGAGTCCTTGACGGTGAGGAGAATAGCCGTGCGCAGATACTGATAGCCCTTAATGTGCGCGGGGACTCCGATCTGATGAATAATGCGTGTGACCTGCGCCTCGATGTCGGGGGTGCTGTCATCAGCTTGAGATTCGCCGTTGTTTTCATTTTTAGCATTACGATTTTTGAGCATGTTTTCAGCGTATTCGATGAGATTTGACTGATTGATCGGCTTGATAAGACAAAGCTCTGCACCCGACTGAAGCGCCTGGACGAAAATGTTTTGATTTGAGATTGGCGATGTCATAATTATAACGGGCGGCTTGTCGTTGCCGTAAGAGAGCGCCTTGGCGCTTCGCACTACGCTGAGTCCGTCCACCTTTGACATCCAGATGTCGATAACGACCAGATCGGGATGAATTCGACCTATCTTTGTCAAAGCGTCCTCTCCGTTGACCGCTTCCTCTATATATCGGCAGCCTGCGTGCAAAAAACAGTCCTTTAAGAGTGCGCGTTGTGACGCATTTTCGTCGGCTATAAGTATTTTTGTTGTGTATTCCATTTTTCTGTATCCTCCGGTAAAATTAAGTTATTGATTACAGTGTTATTTTACCATAAATTAGGAGAAAATGCAATATATTTCCAAAAAATTCCAATAGTCGAAATTACCAAAATTTTCCAAACAGATTTGTCTTTTATAACGAAAAAAGAGAGCAAAAGCTAAAACTATGTCGAAAAAACAAGAAAAACATCGAAAAATCCGACCGCAGAATAATATAAAAACAGCCAAATTCCGACTATATCAGACCCAATCAAAAAAGCGATACCCTGGGGTTGCAATTTGTTTCGAAAATGTTCCGTTTCCGCTTGCGGAATGCTGCCCTTTAAGCAACAAGGAAGATTTCGAAACGGCGTAAGTCGACGTTCAACTTACTGCGCACGCCGTTAAGGTATCGCTTTCAGATATTCTATTTCGTTTTTGTCAAGCTTTCGCCATTTGCCGACCTCAAGAGTGCCAAGCTTCAATTTTCCGATAGCAACTCTTTGCAACCTTTCGATTTTGACCCCGTGCGCTTCGCACATTCTCCTTATCTGACGGTTTCTGCCCTCAAACAGTTCAAATTCCGCAACCGTCACGGCAGCATCTCCGCCAATTCTGCGAACCTTGACCCTCATAGTAAGTCGACCGTCAAGATCTATCGGCTCACCGAGCACCTTTAATGCCTCGGCATCAAAAACGCCTTTTATCGTAACGTGATATATCTTGGGCACCGAATGGCGCGGATGCGTCAGCTTGTTGGCAAGCTCACCGTCGTTTGTGAGGAGCAAAAGACCGTCCGAATCCATGTCAAGCCGCCCAATAGGGTAGAGCCTGACGCGATTTCCTTGCGCGTCCTTGACGTCGCGACACAGCTCGGTCACGTTGCGTCTGCCTTTTTCGTCAGCCGCTGTGCAAACTATGCCGCGCGGCTTGTTGAGCATAATGCAGATCTTCTTGTCAGCCGATGCCTCAATTTTGCGCCCCTTGTATATCACCTCGTCGACCGCAGGGTCGATCTTTTCGCCAAGCTCGGCAACGTGACCGTTGACCGTGATCTTGCCGTTTCTGATCTCCTCCTCGGCGGAACGGCGCGACATCACACCGCAATCGGTAAAATATTTAGAAAGTCTGATTTTTTCCATATCCGTATCCTTTTTTTGCCCGGCCGTTACCGACCGAACAGAGAAGATAATCTTTCCCAAAAATTCTTCTTATAAGCCGTCCGATCAACAGAGTAAGAGGCAATTATCGGCACATCTGCGACGATCTTGCCGTCAACGGTGTAGATAAGACTGCCGACCTGCTCGCCTTGACTTACGGGAGCATATATAAATGAAGGAAGTTCAACCGTGCACTCGACCTCGGGAGTGTTTTTTGGCAATATCAGAGTGGCTATGTCCTCGTTTTTCAAGATAACGTATTCCATATTTCCACTCATCACGGGCATTGTATATTGAAATTCGCCCTCATCGCAGAGAGTTCGCGATTCATAGAGCGAAAAGCCGTAGTCAAGCATCGTTTTGTGGTCGTTCCAATCGTCAGGTGCCGACAGAGTGACCGCGATAAGCTCGATCCCGTCGCGTTCAGCCGCACTGACAAGACAGCGCCCGCTTTGCTTTGTAAATCCCGTCTTGATACCGATACAGCCCTCGTAGCTGTTCAACAGCTTGTTGTGATTGACAAGCAGCCGCACACCCTCGCCGTCGTTCTGCGGAATCGTCCTTTTGCGAGTAGAAACGATCGTCCTGAATACCTCGTTTTTCATCGCAACTGATGCGATCTTCGCAAGCTCCGCCGCGGTCGTGTAATGCTCGGGATCGTCAAGACCGTGTGGGTTGGTAAAATGAGTATTCGAGAGCCCCATCTCACGTGCCTTTTCGTTCATCATCTCGGCAAATCCCTCGATGCTGCCGCCAACCTCTATCGCGATCGCGGCTGCGGCATCGTTTGCCGATGCAAGCAACAGAGCGTAAAGCAGGTCCTCAAGAGTCAACTGCTCGCCCTCGAAAAGATATATCGACGAGCCCTCGACTCCCACCGCGTCGGGCGATATAGTGACCACGGTCGAAACGTCGCAATTTTCGATCGCAACGAGCGCGGTCATTATTTTTGTGGTAGAAGCCATCGGCAATCTCATATCGGCATTTTTTGCACTTATGACTCTGCCCGTCGAAGCCTCGATAAGTACGGCTGCTTTTGCCGAGATATCGGTTGGATAATTGACGGGGAAGGAGAGCTGCGACACCCGAGACTGCGACTCGTGCTCGGATTTTGATACGGGCTGTGAGCAACCCGAAAAAAGCGCAAAACATAACGATATCGCCGTCACGATACGGGCGGCGTTCCATAAAAGCTTCTTTATTTTAAAAAAAGACATAAATATCCCTCCGGACAAACAGAGCTTACTTACAAGCATTATATTTGTCCGGAAAAATATTTATTCTGAAATTGAACGCAATTTCAATCGCGACTTTGGGATCAGCCCTCGGTCTTTTCCTCGGTCTCTTCCTCGGGTTTGTCCTTTGCGAAAAGCGCCTTGACCTTTGCTATGATCTCAGGAGCGCGATCGATAAGATCGGAAAGCTGCTCAACGGGATCAGAGGGGTTCTTCACACCTATGTTTATAAGCTCAACGGAGCCGTCCTTGGATATGCAGAGAATACCGATGGGCTGTACGGAAATACCCGTGCCGCCGCCCGCGCCGAAGTTCTGGGGCTTGCCCTGCGCGCTGTTCTTGTCGTTGAAGTCCATACCGCCGGTAGCGTATCCGACAGCAACCTTGGAGATCGGGATAAGAGTGGTGCCCGAGGAAGTCTCAACGGGAGTGCCCATTACTGTGTCAGCGTCGATGAGATTGCGGATCTCGGAAAGAGTTGCCTGTACTACGCCTTGAAGTTTGTTTTCAGATGCCATGATAAAATCCTTTCTTTATATATGTTGTTCTTTTTTATTCTGACCGCGGCGGATGCCGCGGAAGCTTTTTTAAAATCAGTTCTTTTTTGATTGCTTACTCGGTGAGTTGCTCGCGGAGTTTTCAACGACGTTGCCCGAGGATTCGGTTTTGTTACCCGAACTCTGATTTTCTGCTGCGTTGGTCGTCGGGGTGGGCTTGTTGGATCTTGTGCTTGCCGCGCTTGCATTCGATTTCGGTGTTATCTTCATCCAACCGAACAGGAACTTGAACGCGGTCTTGAAGACTACGCCGAGAAGTCCGCCGATGCTCATCGAAAAGCTCATTTTAACGTCAGCCTTGATAGAGTCGGAAAGAAAATCGGGAGTGACCTCGATCACGGCGTTTTTCATTCCGTGAAGATTGGAGTGCTTGCCCAAAAACTTGAGCACGGGCTTCATAGCCGTGCAGATGCCGCTGTACATCATAGCCGTCGTTGCGGCGTCAGCCGATCCGACCGCTATCTTGATACGCATCACTTTGAAGTGGAATTTTCCCAAAAATCCCGAGAAGAAGGTTTTAAGCACCTGCAAAAACAGAGGGATCATATCGGGAACGCGTGGCATTTTCGCACGCTTTTGCGCTTTGATCGCCTTCTTTTCCTCTTTTGTCAGCTTCGCCTCTTGTTCTTTCTTTTGCTTCTTGGCAGCAGCCTTCTTTTTTGCCGCTTCAGCCTTTTTGGCGGCTTTTTTTGCAGCCTTTTGGTCGCGCTTTGCTATCTTTTTGAGCGTGTAGTTGCGGATATTATACTTTTTGGGCTTCTTGGGCAGTATACCGATCCTTACGCCAAAGGCGAGGACGGATAGCTTTAACTCGTCAGCCATTTCAAGATCAACCCTTACGCGTATGGTGAACAAAGCCACAAACAACGCAACGATAGCAGCTAAAATTATCCAGAAAATATCCGTATCTATCACTCCTTTCTATCAAATCTAAAACAAGTGTTGATCATTCTTCCGTTCTTTCTGCAATCGCGGCAAGTCCCGCGGTAAATCCGACCTCCTCGACAGCCACAGCCTCGGGGGCAGGGATATCGGAGGGCGAAAGCTCGGTCTTGGGAAGATCCTCAAGCGATCTTAACCCGAAAACTCGCAAAAATTTATCGGTCGTGGTGTAAAGCATAGGACGACCGGGCGCATCGAGACGCGAGAGGGATTCGATAAGTCCCTTGTCGATAAGAGAGGTCATAGCGTAAGAGGAATCAACTCCGCGCACCGCGTCAACGTACGATCTCGTAACGGGCTGATTGTAGGCGACTACCGCAAGCGCCTCCATTGTAGACGCCGAGAGATTTCCGCCTCGCTTGATCCCAAGCGCCTCGCGTATGTAGGGAAGAAACTCCTCCTTGGTCGCGAATTGACAGGTCTCGGGATACATCAGAAGCATAACTCCGCGCTTGGACTTTTCAGAATTGTATTCAGAGCTCATCGCCTCGATCATATTTTTTACGTCGCGGATCGAAAGACCGAGCACCTCGGAGAGCTTGGAATATTCCACGGGATGTCCCGCGGCGTAGAGTATCGCCTCGATAGCGGCGGTGATCTTTTGGGGAGAGATGCTCTCAATTTGATTTTGAACTTCTGTGCTCATCAGTCGTCTCCTGTGTTATCAAAAATCATTTGGATATCCTCAACCGACTTATCAAAGTCGCTTGAGTAAAGTTCATTTCCGTCAGCGTCCTTTTCAATATCGTCGGTGTTCGTATTGATAGAGAACGTGGCCTCGTCTGACAGTATCGTGCTTTCGGTGTCGCAAATAAGGATTTTTCTTATCTTGATCAGCTCAAGCACGCCAAGGAAAATAGCGATCATATCGGGAAGCGAGACCGAATCGTCGAGAAGCTCGCGAAGAGTAGTTCTTTCCTTTTTAGCCATACGGTTGAGAATTCCCGTTATCTTGACCTCAACGGGAACGATAGGCGAGCTGATCATAGGCGTGAACACCGATCTCTCAAGCTTGGGGCGGTTTTCATTGTAGGTAATAATTCGGCGCACAGCCGCGCACAGCGATTCGACCTCCTGATCGAGCACGAAGGAACGGTCGATCGAGATCTCGTCGGTGTCCTTTTCAAGTCTGCCGCTGAAGCGGGGATAAAGAAGCGCCATTTTCTTTGCCGCCTCCTTTGCCTGCTGATATTTAAGCAGGGCGTCTGCGAGGGCGGCTCTCGGGTCCTCCTCCTCGGCCTCGGGCTTGGGAAGAAGAAGCTTGGATTTGATCAGCATCAGCTCGCTCGCCATAACGATAAATTCGCTGGCAAGCTCCATATCAAGACTCTGCGCCTCCTCGATGTATCCGATATATTGCTCGCAGATGACGTTTATCTGAATGTCCTCGATGGACATTTTGTTTTTCTGTATCAGTGAGAGCAGAAGATCCAAAGGACCCTCAAAGGTTTCAAGACGGTAGCTTATAGCGTCCATAAAGGACCTCCTTTCTCAAATTTAGAGTAATATCAAAAATAGATTGCGTTCAGCAGAGAGAATATCGGCTTTGCGATAAGATCAAAGAGCTTTTCGGCAAGCCAGGCTGCAGGAGAAAATCCAAAGAATCTCGAGCACAGGAAGGTGACTACGAGCACGCCTATGAGAATATAGCGCTCGTATCTCATTATCTGAAAATAGGTCTTCGTGGGCAAGAACATTCCAAAAAATCTCGAGCCGTCGAACGGGGGCACGGGAATGAGATTGAACACCATAAATATAAGGTTCATCATTCCGAACAGATAGAAGAAGTTGAGCAGTATGAACATCACGTTGAACAGCATCTCGTTCTGACTGATTTCAGCAATATTGACCGCGAAAAAGAACGAGGTTATGCAATAACCGATAACGCCGATGATGCCGAGCAGAAGATTTGTCGCAGGACCTGCGATCGCGGTGAATGCCATACCGTATTTGGGATTTTTGAAATTTCTTGCGTTGATCGGCACGGGCTTTGCCCAGCCGTATCCGAAAACGAGCATCCAAAGCGTACCCATAAGGTCGAGGTGCTTGATCGGATTGAGAGTGACGCGGCCGAGATTATACGCGGTGCGGTCTCCCATTTTGTAAGCTACGTATCCGTGCGCTGCCTCGTGTGCGGAAAGCGCAAGGATTATAACGGGGAGCGAAAGCAAAAGAGAGATAAGAACTTCTCTGAAATTGCCGCCCGAAAGTAAGGATAAAAGCATAATATGCCTCCGGATCGTGAATTTCGATCAAAGCTTGATGTCAGCGCAATCGGCAATGGCGCGCCAAAGCTCCTGCTTGCCCTCTCCTTTGAGCGAGGAGAAGGGGATTATAGGCGCGCCCTCGGCGATCAGAGAGTCGCTCGAGATCTTTTCGATACTCGTGGCGCGCTCGGTCTTGTTGAGCTTGTCGATCTTGGTGATAACTACGATATAGTATATCCCCGATTGGTTCATCCAATCAAGCATCATCGCGTCGTCCTTGGTGATGCCTGCGCGGCAGTCGATAAGCTGAACCACGCCCTTAACAAGATCGATATTTTTGTTTTTGGTAAAATAACCGTCGGTCAGAGCCGCCCATTTATCTCGGTCCTCGGGCTTGCGAGCCGCGAAGCCGTAGCCGGGCAGGTCGACCAAAAAGAGCTTTTTGTCGACCTCGTAGAAGTTGACCGTAATAGTCTTACCGGGGGTGGAGGAAACGCGCGCAAGACTCTTTCTGCCGAGCAGAGTATTGATCAGCGAGCTTTTTCCCACGTTCGATCTGCCCGAGAGCGCGACCTGAGGAATGGGATCGGCAGGAAACTGCGAAGCGAAGCCCGCGGTCATTCTGAGATTTACGTTTTGAGTGTTAAGTCCCATAAATCAGCCTTTCGTTAAAAGAGACACACAAGCAAAATTGCTTGATCGGTGTAATTATTTGCCTGAGCTTGCACGC
>SVRA01000057.1 GCA_015065075.1 Oscillospiraceae bacterium | reverse complement strand
CCGTTGCAAAGGTAGGACACATCGGTCTTTACCGTGATCCCGAAACTCACCTTCCCGTAACATATTATTGTAAGCTCCCCGCAGATATCGACCAGAGAATAGTCATCCTCGTCGATCCTATGCTTGCCACGGGCGGCTCTGCAAGCGACGCTCTGACCAAGCTCAAGGAGCACGGCTGTAAGCACATCAAGTTTATGTGCCTCGTTGCTGCACCCGAAGGCGTTGCAAAGGTTCAGGAGGATCACCCCGACGTTGATATCTATACCGCGGCACTTGACGACTGCCTTAACGACCACGCCTATATCGTTCCGGGTCTCGGTGACGCAGGCGACAGAATCTTCGGTACCATTTAATCTGAATATGGATTGTGGAACCTTTTTTGCAAAAAAGGTTCCACACCTCCAAAAAACTCCGATAAGGATAGATAAAAATACATACAGCTTGGGTTTTGGAATCGCGAAAAAACGTTACAAAATTCATTTTTCACTATCCTCGGGGAAGCTTTTTGGGCACCTTTTTCTCGAAAAAGGTGCGAAAAAATCTAATCATAAGGCTAACTATGCAAATATTGAAGATAAACAAAAACGACGCGGGACAGCGGCTTGATAAATTTCTTACGAAAGCGATCAAGGGTCTTCCTGCGTCGCTTATGTATAAATACATAAGAACGAAAAAGATAAAGGTCAACCGCAAAAGAACGGAGCAAAAATACGTTCTGCAGGAGGGCGACGAGATACAGCTCTTTATCCGTGACGAATTTTTTGGTTCGCCCGAAAAGGACGACGGAGCATTGTCGCGCATAACGCCAAAGCTTGATATCGTCTACGAGGACGAAAATATCCTGCTTTGCAACAAGCGCCCGGGAGTGCTCGTCCACGAGGACGACAGTGCCTCGGACAATACGCTCATAATGCACATTAAGGCGTATCTTTATCAAAAGGGCGAGTACGATCCCGATGAGGAGCAGTCCTTCGCGCCCGCGCTCTGCAACCGTATCGACAGAAATACCGGCGGTATAGTTATCGCGGCGAAGAACGCCGAGGCGCTCCGCGTAATGAACGAAAAGATCAAAAACGACGAGATCCGCAAGTTCTATCTCTGCGCGGTCCACGGAAAGCTTCCAAAGCGCGCCGACACCCTTACGGGATATCTCAAAAAGAACAGCGCTAACAACCTTGTGACCATATCCGACAAGAAAAAGGACGGATATAAGAATATCATCACGAAATACAAGGTCATAATGGAAAAAAGAGATCAGAGTCTTGTAGAGGTGGAGCTTGTCACGGGCAGAACGCATCAGATAAGAGCTCACATGGCGCATATAGGTCACGCACTGCTTGGCGACGGCAAATACGGAGTCAACCGCGACGACAGAGCACAGGGATATAAATATCAGGCGCTGTATTCGTATCGACTCATCTTCGACTTTGGAGAGGACGACGGATATCTTGGCTATCTTTCGGGCAAGCAAGTAAATCTTGATCCCTCGGACGTCTGGTTCGTTTCGGACTTTGTCGGAGCAGAGGAAAAGATAAAAAAATTGATCTCGTCAGGGAAATAACCATACCTTAACGATATGAAAGGAGAGAACGAAGTGAAAAAAATTCTAAATAAATTTCCACCGATGCTGATGCTTGCGATCAGCGCCTTTTTCACCGCGCTCCCCTTGGTGATCACAGAACTTGGATTTTTACAGTGGATATCCGTGATCCCCACGGCGCTCGTGCTGATCCAAAGCATAAGTGATAGAGAAACAAAACTGAAAAAAATGTACGGCAGAGGTTTGATATTCTTTTGGATATATTACGCCGTAGTTTTCCATTGGTTTTTTTATATGTATCCGCTTGATTTTGCGGGACTTTCCAACGCAGCATCGCTTGTCGTGGTCTTCGTGGCGTGCCTCGGATTGTCGCTTATTCAAGCACTTATCAGTGCGGTTGCGTTTGTTTTGATCGCCGCGATCTCAAGAACAAAAATAGTCGGAAAAAGACCTTTACTGACTCCGTTTGTCGCGGCTGCGGTCTGGGTGGTTACGGAGTGGTTTCAGACTGTCGGCTGGTGGGGTGTTCCTTGGGGCAGATTGCCGCTTGGACAGATAGATGCGACTCTGCTCGTGCGAAGCTCCGCAATTTTTGGATCGTATTTTGTGACTTTTACGATAATTGCCGTCAATTTTTTGTTGGCAATAGCGTTAATGAAGACCGATGCAAGAAAATTAGGCGCAACATTGGCTGTCGCACTTTTCTGTATCAATCTTGCACTTGGCATTGCCGTTACAGTCAGCTACAAGGACAGCGGAGAGACAGTGCGTGTTGCGGCAGCTCAAGGTAACGTTTCATCAAGTGATAAATGGGATGCCGACAGCCTTGATAAAACGATGGAAATATACGCAGATCTGACCGAGAGTGCGGCAGATAACGGTGCTGAGATAGTGGTCTGGCCCGAAACTGCATTGCCGTACGATCTGTTCAATAACGAGAGACTTTATAATTATGTCAGTGAGCTCGCAAGAGAGCATCAGGTTACTATTTTGGTCTCGGCATTTACGAAGGACGAGGAAAGTGATCAGCTTTACAACTCGGTTATAGAGATCAAGCCCGATGGCAATTTTGGAGAAACGATCTATTCAAAGCAACGGCTCGTTCCTTTCGGTGAATTCGTACCCATGCGTGAGCTTATAATGTTTTTGATCCCACCGCTTGCCAACGTGGGTATGCTGGACGAGGATCTGCTGGCAGGAAAGGATAGTACGGTAATCTCCACGGAGTCGGGAGACATTGGCTGTGGCATTTGCTTCGACTCTATCTATGAGACGCTTATGCTTAACTCTGTGCGTAACGGAGCGGAGTTGATCGCTATATCAACTAACGACTCGTGGTTCAGCGATTCTGCGGCACTTGATATGCACAATTCGCAGTCACGCCTTCGTGCGATAGAAACGGGAAGATACGTTGTCCGTTCGGCAAATACGGGAATATCCTCGGTGATAGATCCGCTTGGAAACGTTAAAGAAGAGCTTGGTGCGCTTAAGCGTGGGTATGTGATATCAAATGCACGTTTGAAAAACGATATTACCATATACACCACTATTGGAAATGTGTTCGTGTATATGTGCATCGCTTTTTGTGTAGCAATAGTGGTTATCCATATTTATCAAAAATTACGTAATAATAAGTTTATTAAGAATTCTTAAATTTGCCAACAATGTGACGATTTTGTGAAAAAATCTATTGACAAAAAATTTTTGCAGTGATATAATAATGGTACAGTTTAAGAAAGGAGATTTTTTTGAAATGAAAAAATCTATTGTAAGAATTCTTGCTCTTTCGCTCGTAGCAGTTATGATGTGCCTCGCACTTGTTTCTTGTGGCGGTCCTTCCGGTGAATACGGATCTGACGACTATACCCTCAAGTTCTCGGGCTCCAAGATTACTGTATCTTGGAAAGGCTTGACTCAGAGCTATGAATTGACTGGTAAGTTTGAAATGGGCAAAGATGATGACGGAAACAAGACTATAACCTTCACTATGGATGAGGTTAAGGGCGACAGTTTCTTGGGTGATGCCGCATATGCAGGTACAAAGGCTCTTTTCGATGGTACTAAGTCTTACAATTCCGGCAAGGATGATAATGGTAATTACATCGAAATTGGTGGTTTGAGATACTACAAGAAGTAATTTAATGTCCAATATCAAATCAAGACGACCCAAGTGGTCGTCTTGATTTTTTTATAGAATTTGAATTGAAATATAGGCAGATATGTGTTGAATTTTCTCAAACTACTTTACAAAAGTGCGAAAAAGTGTTATAATACATATATCTATGTGTACAATTTTGTCGAAAGGAGAGTTGACCTATGGAAAAGGAATATAAATATCTCGGTAGAGTTAATTCTCCCGAGGACGTAAAAAAGCTGAACAAGACCGAGGCAGAGGAGCTTTGTGCGGAGTTGCGCGAGCATATAATAGCAATAACGGAAAGAAACGGCGGACATCTTGCCTCAAATCTTGGTGTAATTGAATTGACCGTTGCTATACATAAAGTTTTCGATTGTCCGCGCGACCACGTTATATTCGACGTCGGACATCAGAGCTACGCGCACAAGATCCTTACAGGTCGTTTTGATAAATTTGACACCTTAAGACAGTCGGGGGGCATTACGGGCTTTACCAATCGAGCAGAAAGCGAATACGATTGCTTCGGAGCAGGACATAGCTCAACGTCGCTCTCAGCAGCGCTTGGATTTGCAAAGGCGGATCAGCTCAGTGGAAACGACGCTTATACGGTGGCAGTCCTTGGAGACGGCGCATTTACGGGCGGAATGATACACGAGGCGCTGAACAACTGCGATAAGGATCTTAAGCTTATAATCATTCTCAACGAAAACGAGATGTCGATATCGAAAAATATCGGCAGATTTGCGTCCAGCCTTGCAAAGCTGCGTCGTAAGAGTGGATATTTTAGAGCAAAGCGCCGTACGGTGTCGTTTGTAAAAAAGATTCCCCTTATAGGAAAATGGCTTTTCAATGCAATAAAGGGACTCAAAAAGTCTATCAAAAACTCTCTGTATGGAAGTAATTATTTCGAGGATATGGGACTTTATTATATCGGTCCCGCCGACGGAAATAATTACGAGGATGTAGAGGCGTTGCTTACCGCTGCGAAAAATGCGGGCGAGAGCGTATTGGTGCACCTTAAGACTAAAAAAGGCAAGGGCTACGCTCCCGCGGAAACCGATCCCAATAAATATCACGGACTTCGTCCCTTGGGCTCGACCAACCCGACGGACTCTGATTTTTCAAATGAGTTTGGTAAGGCAATATGCTCACTCGCAGAGAGCGATGAGAAGATATGCGCGATAACCGCCGCAATGAGCTCGGGCACGGGACTTGACGGCTTTGCGGCTACCTATCCCGAAAGATTTTTCGACGTCGGCATTGCCGAGGAGCACGCAGTGACCTTTGCCGCAGGACTTTCGGCAAACGGCTATAAGCCCGTGTTTGCGGTATATTCTTCGTTCTTGCAAAGAGGATACGACCAGATGATACACGACGTGGCGCTCCAGAAGTTACCAGTAGTCTTCTGCGTAGACAGAGCGGGCTTCAACAACGCCGACGGAGCGACTCATCACGGTATTTTCGACGTGGCGTTTGCCTCGCAGATGAACGGAATGAGGATATACTCCCCCGTGACCTATAAAGGACTGTACGCTTCGCTCAAAACTGCGCTGTCAGACGAATATCCGTCGGTCATCCGTTATCCAAGTGGATACGAGAGCGAAACCGTTTCCAAAACTTTCTATAAAGATAAATTTGACGGAAAAATCTCGGTCAGACGTGATTTTTCGCCCGAAAAGATGCCTGATAATATAATAGTGACTCACGGTCGCATTGTGACCGAGTGTATAAAGGCGAAAAAGCTGCTTGAGGATAGTGGCGAAAGCGTTGGGATCATACTTTGCGAATACGTTGCTCCGTATGACAAGCTTTCCGATGAGATCGCGGCTATATTGAAGGATAAAATGCCTCGAAAGTTGTTTTTTGTCGAAGAAGAGATCAAAAACGGCGGCTTCGGTATGACACTTTCCGAGCACTTGAAGAATAAGATTAATTATGAAAAGGTAAGATACGATATTCTCGCGGCAGAGGACGCCTTCATCGAACGAAAGGTAGGAGAGTCCTATCTTGAGGCATCGGGCCTTGATGCAGAGGCTATCGCCGAGAGGATCAGATCGATCTGACCTATAAGATTTAAGAAAATGAGCTTTAACGAAAAAACATTAAGATCACTTGAATTCGATAAAATATGTGATATGCTGGCGACGTACGCGCCGACCGACGGCTCGAAAACGGCAGCCAAGCTTCTTATGCCCGCAGACGATATCGACACGGTGCTCAAAAGACAGAGAAGAACCACGGACGCAAAGCGCCTTTGCGATGCAAAGGGAATGCCCACGTTTGGTATGGTCAAGGACGTCTCCGAGTCCTGCGAGCGAGCCGACAAGGGCGCGGTGCTTTCTCCGGGAGAGCTTTTGTCGATAGCAGGCGTTCTCCGTACGGCAAGAATGCTTATCGACTACTGCCACGGAAATCATCTGTTTGACACCGTTCTCGATGAGATGTTCGATCGCTTGTTGCCCAACAGAACGCTTGAGGAAAAGATAAGTCGCTCGATAATTTCCGAAGAACTGATAGCAGACGAGGCGTCCGATACACTTGCCAATATCCGCAGACAGATAAGAATTACCAATAATAAAATCAAGGAAACTCTCCAAAAATACGTTCAGGGTGGTTCTCACTCCAAGTATTTGCAGGAAAACATCGTTACGACGAGAAACGGCAGATACGTCATTCCCGTAAAAGCCGAATGCAAAAACGAGGTAAAGGGACTTATCCACGACACTTCGTCGTCGGGTGCGACTATATTCGTCGAGCCCGTTGCTGTGGTGGAGGCGAATAATGAGCTCCGCGTGCTTGAATCCAAGGAGCAAAGAGAGATAGAGAAGATCCTCGCGGCGCTGTCGGCGGCGGTCTCCGAGATCTCCGACGCGATATGGCTCAACTATCGCAATATCACCGAGCTTGCGTTTTGCTTTGCTTGTGCGCAGATGTCGATCGCTATGAACGCGTCCGCGCCTACGGTCACCGAAGACAGATCGGTCGATCTTAAGAGAGCAAGACACCCCCTGATCGATAAATCGCGTGTCGTTCCCATAAACGTCCGCATAGGCGACGGATACGACACGATGATAATCACTGGCCCCAACACGGGAGGAAAGACCGTAACCCTGAAAACTCTCGGACTCTTTACCCTTATGGCGCAGGCAGGACTTCATATCCCCGCCGACGAGGGAAGCGTAGTCACGGTCTGCGACAACATTCTCGTTGATATCGGTGACGAGCAGAGCATCGAGCAGTCGCTCTCCACCTTCTCGTCTCACATGGTCAATATAGTTTCGTTTATGGATTCTGTAAACAACCGCTCGCTCGTACTTTTTGACGAGCTTGGAGTGGGAACAGACCCCGTTGAGGGCGCGGCTCTCGCAGTCTCGATAATCGATTTTGTCAGAAGCAAGGGCGCGATGTGTGCGGCAACGACACACTACGCCGAGCTTAAGGCGTACGCTCTTGATACCGAGGGCGTTTGCAACGCCTCGTGTGAGTTCGACGTCGAAACTCTCAAGCCCACCTATAAGCTTATTATAGGTACTCCGGGTAAATCGAACGCTTTTGCGATATCCGAAAAGCTTGGTCTGCCGAGGAGCATAATAGAGAGCGCGGAAAACTATATAAGCACCGATAACCGCAAATTTGAGGATATTATCGGTCAGCTCGAGCGCACCAGAATTGAAATGGAGCGCAACAGAGAAGAGACCGAGGCTATGCGCGCCGACTACGAGCGCTTCAAGATAGAATCGGAGCGACAGATAAAGAAGCGCCTCGAGGAATCCGAAAAGGAGCTTGAAAAGGCGAGACAAAAGGCGTCGAGCATGGTGGCGAGCGCCAAGGCGTCGAGCGACTTTATCCTTGAACAGATGGATAAGGTCAGAAAAGCAAAGGATTCCGAAAGGCTTGGAAGCGAGCTTGACAGCGCGCGCCGCGCGGTGCGTGAGCATCTGCGCGAAAACTCGTCTAAATATGACCCTGTCGAAAAGCCGAAGCGAGATGAAAACTACGTCTTGCCCAGAAAGCTCAAGAAAGGCGACGAGGTCACGATCATAACGCTTGGAACCGATGCAACGCTTCTTGAAGAGCCCGACAAGTCGGGTAACGTTCGCGTTCAGGCGGGAATACTTCAGACAAGAGTCAATATAAAGGACCTGCGACTCAAGGAAAACACCGTTACGGTAACGAGCGGGGATAAAAAGGTCAAGGCATCGACCTATTCGGTCAGCAGAGCGACCTCGTTCAAGGACGAGATAGACCTGCGCGGAATGACGGGCGATGAGGCTTGGCTTGCGGTCGACAAATATTTCGATGAGGCAACTTTAGCCAACGTCAGAACCGTCAGACTTATTCACGGAAAGGGAACGGGAGCGCTCAAGGCGGCGCTTTGGAAATTCCTCAAGGGAGATAAACGAATCTCCACATTCCGCATAGGTCAGTGGGGCGAGGGCGACGGCGGAGTTACGGTAGTCGAGCTCAAATAAATAACATAATATCAAATCTTTTATCAGAAAGGAATTAATCCGCAATGGTAAGGATAGCGGCGTTGTACGATTTATCACACACGCTGGCAAAGGGCTTTCTCTCGGAACATACTTATCCGTGGGAGGCCCTTTTTGCCATCAAAGAAATAATAGTTTCCATCGGGCACAGCTTGACTAAAAATGAATATGATAGAATAGAAGAGCATATTTGGATATCAAAGAGTGCAAATATAGCTCCCACGGCATATATCAGCGGACCTTGTATCATAGGTCACGAGACCGAGGTGCGCCATTGTGCGTTTATCAGAGGGGCGGCTCTTGTTGGAGAGAACTGTGTGGTAGGAAACTCGACCGAGCTGAAAAACGTAATACTTTTTGATAGCGTTCAGGTTCCTCACTATAATTACGTCGGAGACAGTATCCTTGGATACAAGTCTCACATGGGTGCGGGCGCGATCACAAGTAACGTCAAATCCGACAAAACTCCCGTAGTCATCAAGGGCTTTGACGGATCAAGGATCGAAACGGGCAGAAAAAAGGTCGGCGCGATGCTTGGCGACTTTGTCGAGGTCGGTTGCGGCTCGGTTCTCAACCCGGGAACAGTCATAGGTCGCGGCTCGTCGGTCTACCCACTTTCCTCGGTAAGAGGAGTTGTTCCCGAGGGCTCAATATATAAGTCCGAGGGAAATATAGTCAAGCGTATTTAAAAATATAATAGTGGAGTCAGCGTGAAAGTTACTTTCATCCAATAGAAAAATATACTTTTTCACGCACGAAATTTGCCTTCGCGGCAAAATTCATCGATTACTATTTGTGCCGCCTACGGCGGCGGAATGGGGTACTATGGGAAAATATTTTGGAACAGATGGTTTCAGAGGCGAAGCAAACGTAAATCTGACAGTAGAGCACGCTTTTAAGATAGGTCGTTTTATTGGATGGTATTACGGACAGGATCATAAAAATGATAACGAGGGCGCACGGATAGTTATTGGCAAGGACACCAGACGTTCCTCGTATATGTTTGAATACGCGCTTGCTGCGGGAATTACCGCCTCTGGCGCGGATGCCTGCCTTATGCACGTAACCACAACGCCCTCCGTGGCATATATCGCAAAGGTGGATTCCTTTGACTGTGGAATAATGATCTCCGCAAGTCATAATCCATACTACGACAACGGGATCAAGCTTATCAACTCCTCGGGTGAGAAGATGGAGGACGAGGTGATAGACAAGATCGAGGACTATCTCGACGGCAAGCTTGGCGAAATACCTATGGCGACCAAGGATAAAATAGGCCGCACGGTTGACTACGTTGCGGGAAGAAATCGCTACGTAGGATATCTTATCTCGCTTGGACTCTATTCCTTCAAAAAATACAAAATCGCGCTTGATTGTGCAAACGGCGCTTCGTGGAATATCGCCAAGGCAGTTTTCGATGCGCTTGGCGCAAAAACCTACGTTATAAATGCTGATCCCGACGGAACGAATATAAATCGTAATGCGGGAAGCACGCATATTGAAAATCTTTGCAGATACGTCGTTGAAAACGGAATGGACGTCGGCTTTGCATACGACGGAGACGCCGACCGCTGCCTGTGTGTCGATGAAAAAGGCAATGTGGTCGACGGTGATAAGATTCTTTATATCTATGCCCGCTATCTGAAAGAGCAGGGCGAGTTGACCAACAACACCGTCGTGGCTACGGTTATGTCTAACCTCGGATTTTTCAAGGCGCTCGAAGAAATTGGAATCGACTATGCCCAGACCGCAGTGGGAGACAAGAACGTCCACGACTATATGTCGGAGCACAACAACTGTATCGGCGGTGAGCAGTCGGGACACATCATATTCAGTCAGTATGCCTCCACGGGTGACGGAATCCTAACGAGTCTCAAGATGATGGAAGTAATGATCGCAAAAAAAGCAACGCTTTCAAAGCTTGCCGAGCCTGTGATCCTTTATCCTCAAATGACCGTAAACGTTCGTGTGCGTGAGGAAAATAAAAGCAAGGTCGTAAGCGATCCCACGGTGCTTGACGCTGTTAAGAGTGCAGAAGCAGCACTTGACGGAAAGGGAAGAATACTTCTTCGCAAATCGGGCACAGAGCCGCTTATTCGCGTTATGGCAGAGGCTGAAGATGAAGATACTTGTCACAAGTGTATAAAAATTGTGACCGATGTAATAGAACGACTCGGTTATAAGGTATAACGGAAACTATCCGAGGCGGAGTTGCTGCTCTCTCGGATAGTTTTAAGTGTAAAGTATTGACTTTTCTTTTTCAAGATGATATAATTAAGTGTAATCCAAAATATGAGAGGATGCGCGATATGAATAACAATCCTTACGATCAGAACCAGAAAAACACAAGCTCAAGCGATCAGAACAGCTTTAATAATAATCCTTACGCGCAGTATGAAAACGACAATCCTTACGGTCAGAGCTCCGATGACTGCGGATACGGTAACAGAGGAGAATTTTCGCCTAATGTGAGTGAGGATTCAGGCAAGAAAGGTCTTGCTATCGCCTCATTGGTCTTGGGAATCGTTTCTCTTTGCTGCTGCTGTTCAAGCTATATTTGCGGAATTCTTGCAATTGTTTTCGGAATTATCGCGAGAAAATGCGAGGGCGGATCGGGAGCAAGTCTGGGCGGGATAATTTGCGGCTCTATCTCCGTGGCGTTGACCACTCTTATGTTTATAGTGATGATTGCTATGGGAATGACGGGTTATATTAAATTTGAAGTCACAGAAATGTCATTGTTTCTTATAAAAACGATCGTCTGATCTGTAATCACAAAAAATTCAATAGCAAAACATAAAAAATGAGCGACCGCAGCGGCGGTCGCTCATAATTTTTAAATTAAGATTAAGCTCTCTTGGAGAGAACTTCCTTTTCGTATTCTTCGATTTCCTTGAACCAGCAAGAGCAGCCGCAAACGCCATGTCTCTCGCAAAATTCCATCCATACGTCGCCGAGAGGAAGGGTCTTGATCTCTTCCTGAAGCATAAGCATTCTGGTGAAATCGCCTGCATCCTGATATGCCTTGATCTGCGCGTTAGGAGTAAGAAGTGCGTTCAGGATAGCCTTCTGAACGTTTCTCATACCGATAACGAGAGCAGCTACACGGTTGATGGAAGCATCGAAGTAGTCGGTAGCGAGGAATACTCTGTCAAGAGCATCGCAGCGAACGACCTCCTTCATCATCTCGCGAGTCTCGTCGTCGTAAGCAACAACGTGGTCGGAGTCCCAACGGATAGGACGGGTGATGT
>SVRA01000056.1 GCA_015065075.1 Oscillospiraceae bacterium | reverse complement strand
CCATACGTCTGGGTCCGATGATGCCGATAGCTCCGAGGGTCTTGCCGTCTCGGACGACAGGCTTGAAGACCAGCGCCGAGTTATTCATAACCTTGACCGAGCTCTCCGAGCCGATAACGACGTTGACTCCGTCACTTTCGGGCTCGCTGACCAGATCAAGAATATCCTCCTTGTTTTCGAGCGCGCCGAGCAGCTCGCGGAGCTGATCCTTGTTGCTGTACTCGGGATACTGTAAAAGTCTGTCCATTCCGCTGACCTTAAGGTCGCCGCCGTCAAGCTCGTTCATGCTCTCGTATATAATTTTGATGATAGGATTGACTATTCCCGCCTTATCTCCCATCGCCTCCTCAAGCTCGACGATTATCGGGAGCGTGATCTCGTTGGCGGTGAGCCCTGAGATATGGTCGTTAAGCGCTGCTGCAAGATCGGACGCGGTCATCTGGGAGACCGAAACGTCGATCGAGAGACGCTTGGTGAGCACTGCCCCACCGTCGCTTATCATAACGAGCAGGAGACTGTGTCTGTCGACGAAGATGACGTCAAAGCGCTTGATTCTGACCGAGCTTGCCTTGGGCTTGATCACAAAGCTTGTATAGTTTGTGAGGTTGCCCGCGAGCTTTGATGCCGCCATCAGGATCTGATCGAGCTCGTTCATTTTTGATTTGAGCAGCTTGTTGATCTCCGCGATCTCGGTGGTCGTCATCGCGTAGCTTTCGATCAGCGTGTCGACGTAAAAGCGATAGCCAAGCTCACTTGGCACTCTTCCCGCCGAGGTGTGAGGCTGCTCGAGGTATCCGAGCGCTTCAAGCTCCGCCATTTCGTTTCGGATGGTAGCAGACGAGCAGTTCAAGTGCTCATCCTGCATGATATATTTCGAGCCGACCGGCTCTCCGTCCACGATATGTGCATCGACGATTGCCTTGAGTATGCGTTTCTTACGCTCGCTCAACTCATTTCTTGCGTTTTCTGCCACTTTTCATGCGCTCCTTTCGCTCTTTTTTTGACCGTCTTGTCTCAGAGTGGAAGTTTGTCAATTTTTAGCACTCGTTGGGTTCAAGTGCTAACCTACGCTAATAATATACCCCTTTTTGACCTTTTTGTCAAGGGTTTTGCCCAATAATTTTATGAACTTTTTGTAAACAGTGCTAAAAATCCGCGTTTTTGGGCAAAAAGAAGGACGCCTGCGGCAATTTGAGCCACAAGCGTCATTTGTACGCGATCTTTCTTGGAAATTATCCAAGCATCAGACCTTCGCCGTATATTTAATGGAAGAAACCTTGCCGTCGCGGAAAATGAACTGCAAAGTGCAATTCTCTGCCTCGTACTGCATATTTTCGCCGACGGAGGTGTACTTATCGCCGTATTTCGCGATGACCTCGGTCTTGCTTGCGCCGATCGAGATACCCTCGGGGGTCTTTACGAGGTCGTTGGTCAGAGAAATAATATAAACGTAGTCCTTGCCGCCCTCGGTGAAGGTCTGTATCTCAAATCCGCTATAGGTGTAGACCTTATCAAGTCCCTCGAACGCGCAGGAGGGCGACTCGTCGTATGCCTTGGGCTCTCCAAGCGCCGCGAGAATGACCTCCGCCTCGTCACCCGGGAAGATCTCGGTCTCGCCGACAAAAAAGCTATACTTCAGCTTGCCGTCGATCTGCGGACCGTCGCAGCCACAGAAGACAGACAACGTCATAAGCGCAACAAGCGCAAATATTAATATTTTTTTCATTTTTGTGTTTCCTCCGTCATTTTTTGCTTTGCGGTTTTATACTCCGACAGCTTCTGATCCCAGACCGCCTTGGTCTCATCATCGGTCTTAAGGCTCCGGACTCGGTATTTTTCGGCAAGCATCTGACCGAAATAAGAGGTCATCTTCTCTGCTCCGAGGACGTTGAGATGAACGCCGCCGTCGTAGGTGTCGGTCGACCAATCGATGCCGATCGAGTCGTTACCTATAAAATTATAATAATCCAAGCCGTATTGCTCGGCGTAGTCGCATATCTGCTGATCCCACTCGTCGTACCACCAATATTTCCAGGTATTCGTGGGTGATTTGATAAGCACGAGCTCGATTCCCTTCTCCGCGCACAGCTCGCGCATTTTGTCAAGGTAATCGAAGGAAACGCTCGGGAGCGTGTAATCGAAAAGCTCGTCGCCCTCGCGCTCGCTCTCCATCGGCTTGATTCCTGTCTGTATCATATATCCGTTATACGCGACCTGCGGACGCGAAAGCATATACTTGAAGTCCTCGCCCGAAATCTCGCTCCAGCGCGAGTGATAACGCAAAAGCGTGAAGATATACGAGGCAAAGGTCTCCTCGTCGGTCATCGACGCGTTTATCGCTCTGACCTTGCTTTTAGACCACCGCATCCCATCGAGCGTCATTCGGTTATACGCCTCGTTTTGCGGCTCGCCGTATTTCATCGAGAGCACGTTGAACACCACGACCTCGGGCGTTTCGTATTCGAGCATCTCCTCAAGCAGATAATAGGACTGCCAGATAAGCTGCTGCGCGCTTCCGCGCACGTATGAGGTGATGCCGTATTCCTCCCAGAGCACTGCGGGCACGAAGGACTCGTAGACCTCGCAATCCCCAACGAAGATCACCTGATGGGTATTCCCCGCATCGACCTCGCCGTAATACTCTGCAACGAGATTTCCCTCTCTCGACTGCGAGATATATTTCGGCTCAAGCACGAGCGTTGCCGACCAAAGCAGCGCGGCAAGGACGAGCAGGACCGAAACGGCGCAAATAATTCTCTTTTTTATCATTTGTTCTGTGTTATTCCAATCATTTAGTAAGCACGCGGTCAAAACTGCGTGTATATGAACTGCGAGGCATCAAAGCCGATGCCGTACGAGCCGAAAATAAGTATCGCGAAAATCAAGACTGCCATACAGCCAAAGGCGAGAAGCGGCTTGTCGGCGAGGCGGTTTTTAAGCGGTCTGTTGCCCCTCGAGGAGATCTCGCTGACCGCAAGCATAAGCAATATGCCGACCGCGATCACAGCAAACGCGCTTATATCAAGCCCGAGCGAGAGAAATCCGCCCGACAAAAAGCTCTGCCAGCCACTGCCGTCATAGAAGATCGTGCCGAGCATCTTGAAGGTCACGGGGACGTTGCGATAGACGTCGAGCACGCGGATAGTTCCCATTATCATAAAGGTCTGCGCACGCAGATAGACGGTCCAGAAGCCGCTCCTTACGAGTCGGGGAAAGCGCTTGTTGAGCTTGTTATAAAGCGGCTGACACTCCTGCGAGACAAGTATGACGAGGCAGTTGAGCAATCCCCAGACGATAAAATTCCAGCTTGCTCCGTGCCACAGTCCCGTCAAAAACCAAGTGATAATCGTTGCCGTGTAGACAGGAACTCGCTTACCCACCGCGTTACCGAGGTGCGCGCGGCTCCATTTCGAGAGCTTCTGCATCGACTTGGTGATCGAAAGCGGATAAAAAACGTAGTCGGTAAACCAAGAGCCCATCGTGATATGCCAACGGTTCCAATACTCCTTGGTCGAGGTCGAGGCAAACGGACGGTTGAAGTTTTCGGCGATCTTGATGCCCATAGCCTCACCGATACCGATCGTGATATCAATGCCGCCCGTAAAGTCGGCGTATATCTCGACCGAGTACGCGATTATAAGAAAGAGCACGTAAGCGCCGCCGTATTTTTCCGTGTCGGAGACGATCTCCTTGATGACGATCATCACCGTATCGGCAACTACCAGCTTTTTGAAAAATCCCCAACAGATGCGGATCATTCCGGGGACTATGTTTCCCCACTCGGCTCTGTGCGGAGCGTAGAGCTGGGATGCAAGATCCGAATGTCTTGATATCGGGCCCTGAACGAGCTGTGGGAAGAACGAGACGAAAAGCGCCAGACGGAAGGGGTTTTTCTCCGCTTGGGTCTTGCCGCGGTAGACGTCGATGAGGTATCCCATAGTCTGAAAGGTATAAAACGAGATACCAAGCGGCAGTATAAGCGACGGGATGCCAAGCTTCGTGCCACCGAACGCGCCTATGATCAAATTGACGTTACTGATCGCAAAGCCCGTGTATTTGAGCACCGCAAGGATGCCGAAATTGAGCAGGATACCAACAAGCAGGACGTGAAATCTCTTTTTCTTCTGCCCTGCCTTGTACGCCTTGCGCGCGTCCTTATCCATGCTCTCGCGGTGCTCGGCAAGATACTCGCCCTCGCGGCTCAGATTATTTGACATAACTCGAGCTATTGCATAGGACGACAGCGTAGTGAAGATTATAAAAGGAAGATACCACGAGCCTGCCGCGAAGTAGAAAATATAGCTTGCGGCGAGCAAGACCCACCACTGCGCCCTTTTAGGCACGAGGTAGTAAAGCAATAACGTCGCGCAAAGAAAGATTATAAACGAAACCGACGTAAAGGACATCTTATTCCTCGTCGAGCCTTTCGATAAGTGCCATCAGAGCCGCCGCCGAGTTAAAGTTCTCGGGAATTATCTCTTCTGCGGGGATAGAAACGTCAAATTTGTCGTTTATCTCGGTGATAAGCGTTACGATATCGAGCGAATCGAGGATACCGTTGTCAACAAGTCCCTCCTCGGTCGCAAAATCGACGTCGGGGTGAAGGTCGGTGAGTATTTCAATGAGCTTTTCCATAATTTATGCCTTTCTGTGAGAGTTATTTTAATTCTTTAGCCTTTTCCTTCATTCCCTTGCGGTCGAGCTTTCCGTTCGCCGTCAGGGGCATCTTTTCAAGGCAAACTGCCTGTGCGGGCAGCATATATCTCGGAACGAGGGCGCGCATATAGGAGATGATCTCGGCTTCGGTCGCGCCGCCCGTGTAGAACAGAACGATCCTTTTCTGCTCGTCGTTGTAGACGCAGCACGCCTGAAGTATCTTATCAAACGAAAGCGCCGCCGCTTCGATCTCGCCAAGCTCGATGCGGTGTCCCATGTGCTTGATCTGCGAGTCCTTGCGAGTCATAAAGACAAGCTCGCCGTGCTCGTTGTATCTTGCGAGGTCGCCCGTGCGGTAAACTATCTCGGGGTATGCGTCGCAAAGCGGATTCTGGACGAACGCCTCGTCGGTCTTTTCCTTGTTTCTGTAATATCCAAGCGTCACACAGGTACCGCGGATGTATATCTCACCCGCCTCACCCGTCTTGACCTCCCTGCCGTCCTCGCCGATAAGCATTATCTCGGTGTTTCTGAAGGGCTTTCCGATCGGTATCGGCTCGCCCTCGGCAAGCTCTCTGTCGGCTCTCCAATAGCACGACATACCCGTCGCCTCGGTCGGACCGTAGAGATTGAAGAAGGTCGCCTCGGGGAAGGCTTCCCTCCAGCGCTTATATTCCTTTATCGGAAATACCTCACTGCCAAAGCAGATCTTGGTCAGATATTTCGGCGGATTGCTCTCGAGCGCTCCGAGCGAGGATATCATCACGAGCGCCGAGACTACCCAGCAGACCGTGTTGATCCTATGCTCGTTGAGATAGTCGCAGAGCTTGGTCGGAAACATAAACAGCTGCTTTGGTACGAAATAGGTCGTCGCGCCGAGCTTGAGCGTTGGCATGATCTCCTTCAGGGGCGCGTCGAAATACAGAGGAGTCTGATTGGCGTACACTGTGTCTCGGTCGAACTGTACCGCCTCGCAGAGCGTTTCTGTGTAATCGATGACCGAGCGGTGCGCCGCCGCAACTCCCTTCGGCACTCCCGTAGAGCCCGAGGTGAAAACAACGTATATCGGATCGGTGTCGAGCTGTCGCGCTCTTACCTCTCCGAGCGCGATCTGATCGATCAAGGTCTCACAGATATCGTCGTAGAGATATTTCTCGGCACTGTCGGGGAGCTTCGCGAGATTTCTTGCATTCTTTTTATCGTAAATGACCGCTCTCGGCTTGAGGCTTTCAAATATCATCTCGATGCGGCGCGGCGGCATCTCGGAGTCAAGGCAGACGTAAAAGCAGCCCGCGTATATGATGCCCATAAACGCCGCGATCGTGTCGGGGTGCTTGTTCATCAGCACTACCACGCTCTCGCGTCGGTAGCCCCTTGACAAAAGGAAGCTGCCTACACTTCTTGAGCGACTTTGAAGGTCGCCGAAGGTGATATTGTCAACGCCGTCCGAAAACGCGACCTTGTCGGGATATTTCGGCGCGGTATTTTCAAGATATTCAAGGATATTAGTCTGATACATATTGAGTCCTTATCCTTAATCAATAGAATTTTTCAAGCTCGGGGGTGGGGGTGATTATGCTTGTCGCGACCGACGGATACGCGCTCTTATCATAGCGGCGGAAGTGCGGGCGCACCTTGTTGTAGGCGTCGACCTGCTTGTCGGTAAGCAGACAACCCGAGTGGTTGTATTCCGAGCGCAGATGCGTGCAGTCGAAGTGATACCAGCGAGGGTCGCTGTCCGTGCCGATGTTCACAAGACTCCAATAGTGTGTGTCGGTGGTATATCCTGCCGTTCTCTGAACGTCGAGATTTTCTATTCCGTAGTATTCGAGCAGTGCCTTTGCCGCCGCAAAATAGCTGTAGCAATCGCCGCTTCCCGAGACGAAAAGCGCCTCGTACGCCGCTCTTTGCCAGCTTGTCTTATCGGACGTGGACACGTAGGAGATCCTGCCGTAGACGTATTCGTAGATCGCGCGGCACTTCTGCTCTGCCGTCATCGACTCGGTGATGCCGATATCGTCCGCCGCGGCAGCGATCTGCTCGTTGAGTCGCTCCTCGGTTATCTCCTCCGAGTAGACGTGAACCGTGACCTTTACCGTCTCACTGCGATTGCCGACCGAGTCGGTCGCGTAAACGTAAGCGGTATACTCGCCTGCCGCCGAAAGATCGACCTCACTGTCGTCTACCGTGAGGGTTATCTCGCCAGTGCAGTTGTCGGTGGCGCGGACGTTCTGTCTGTAAGAGACCGCCTCGCCGACGTAGGTCACAAGGTCGGATCTGACCTCGAGCACGGGGGCTTCGGTGTCGACAACTATCGTCATTTTAACGTCGAAGATCTCGGTCTTGTTTCCCGAAGCGTCGGTAAATCTGACCTGCGCGGAGTAAGTGCCCATTGCCTTTATCTCGGGAAAATTCCTGACGTATTCGCCCGTATATGAGTCGGGCTCGTAGACCGTGTCGATAAACTCCTCGGGAGTCGGGAACGTACCGCCGACCGCCGAGTACACGTTCTTGACCGTGACCCTGGGGGCTTTGGTGTCCTTGACCGTGAGTCTTACGTCTATCTCCTCGCCCTTCGAGATGACCGTGAAGCGATAGACTCCCGCGTGGTTGACACAGTCGGGATCGAACCCGTCGCCAAACACAGCTGCTTCATTTTTTGCGATATCGGCGGCACTCAGAGCTTGTCCCGCCTCGACGGTAATCCTCTTCGTCTGAAAAAACAGCACGAAGCAAAAAATCGCAAGAATGATCGAAATTACGAGCAATGCCGTGATCAGCACGCACGTAAATCTTACAACCTTGTCTCTTTCGCCCGCTATATTGAATTTAAGACCGTGTTTTTTATTGATGAAAACCGTCATTTTTTGTTATTTCTCCGATTTAATTACATAAACTTATAAATACAGTATTATTATGCCACGTATTATTATACCACCGATACCCTAAAAAGTCAACAGAAAAGGCGCTCGTTTTTGGGGTTTTTATGGTGAATTTTTATTAAAAATACCGACCAATCGAATGCGACAAAAAGCCCGACCGATATCGGTCGGGCAATATTAATTATCAAAGCACGCAGCTGAGGAATTGCTGAAGCTTCGGATGCTTGGGGTTATTGAATATCTCGTCGGGAGTGCCGCTTTCGGCGATGACTCCGTCGTGCATAAAGAGTACTCTGTCCGCAACCTCACGGGCAAAGCCCATCTCGTGAGTTACGCAGATCATAGTCATTCCATCCTTTGCAAGTCCCTTCATAACGTCAAGAACCTCTCCAACCATCTCGGGATCGAGTGCACTCGTCGGCTCGTCGAAAAGCATTACCTTCGGCTCCATCGCAAGCGCGCGGACGATCGCGATTCTCTGCTTCTGTCCGCCCGAAAGCGTGGAAGGATATGCGTTTGCCTTATCCTCAAGTCCTATACGGTTAAGCAGAGCCATTGCCTTTCCGTTGAAGTATTCCTTGACCTCCTTCTTGCTCTTTCCCTCCTTGATCATCTGCTTTGCGCGAGTCTTCATAGGGGCAAGAGTTACGTTTTCAAGAACGCTCTTATTGTTGAAGAGATTGAACTGCTGGAATACCATTCCCATATCCTGACGGGCAAGATTTATGTCGATATGGTTTTCGTCGTAGATCTTCTTGAGTGCGGTGCGGTATTCCTTGCCCTCGGACACCGAGAATTTTTCGTTGATAAGATCCTCGGATTTGATCTTCGCAATAGCTGCCTCCGAGCTCATACCTGAAGCGGTGAGCTTTTTGTAGGTGTTGGACGCCATTATGACCTCGGGGTGAAGATAGGGGTCTACGGGAGTCAGAAGCTTGCCGTCCATCCAGACCTCTCCGAAGGTGGGAGTTTCAAGCAGATTCATACAGCGCAGAAGCGTCGATTTACCCGAGCCCGAAGCTCCGATAATAGCGACCACCTCGCCCTCTGATATCTGCGTGGACACGCCCTCAAGAACCTTGAGATCTCCGAAATTTTTATATATATTTTTTATGTCAAGCATGGGCCTTCATTCTCCTTTCTACAAATTTGAGTCCCTTGGAAAGAATAAAGTTCAACGCAAAGTAAACCACGCCTACTACTATAAATGCAGGAAGTGCATCGTGAGTAAATCCGACGTATTCCTTGTAGAACGTCATCAGCTCTCCTGCGAAAAATGTTGCCGCAAGTGACGTTTCCTTGACCACCGTGATAAACTCGTTTCCAAGCGCGGGAAGAATATTCTTGATCGCCTGAGGAAGAACTATCTGTATCATAGTCGTCGTTCCGTTAAGTCCAAGACTTCTTGCCGCCTCGGTCTGTCCCTTGTCGACTGCCTCGATTCCCGAGCGGATGATCTCGGACACGTACGCCGCGCTGTTTATAGTAAGCGCAACCGCCGCACAAATGAACGCCGAAATCATCGGATCCATTCGGTTTATCCTCGGGAAGATCATAGGCAGACCAAAATAAATAACGTAAACCTGGAGAAGTGCCGGAGTTCCGCGCACGAACTCGATGAAAGCCGTTACGATCCATTTTAACGGTTTGATCTTACTCATATTCGCCATCGACAGCAGCGCACCGATCACAGTGCCCAATATAACCGCTATTGCCGCAAGAAGAAGGGTTTTCAGGGTATATTCAAACAAAATTACTTGCCAATTTGCTTTGAATATATTCCAAGCACCCAATAACATATCAATAATACTCAACTTAAAAGATCTCCTTTTCACTGAATATGCCGTTGCGCATTAAGCACAACGGCTACATTCATTATTAATTATTTGTCAAGAATGTCCTTAAGGCACTTCTCGTATGCAACCTTCTTAGCTGCATCCTCTGCGGTCGCCTCACCCGCAACGTAATTGTCATCAACGATAGGATTATCGTTCTCATCAAATCCTACGATCTTCTTACCGTCGTCGGTGTATCCGAACTCATCAATGGAAGTAACGTCACCGTAAATCTTGGAAGCATCGTACCATGTGTCGTAAATATCAGCAGCCATAGCCTTTGCGAGAGCATCATTGATATCCTTAAGGAGATCGGTATTGCCCTTCTGAACAAGAACTACGTTGTTCTTATACTTCTCTTCAACAAAGAAATCAAATCCTGCGTAAGCGCCCTTCTTTGCATCGTCGGTTTCATCTGCAGTAGTAGCAATAAGAGCATCTGCATTACCCTTTGCAACTGCGAGTGCTTCGATCTGACCGTTCATAAGAGCGGCATATGCCATATTTATATCCTCATATTTAACAAGAGTTGCGCCCTTGGTTACAAGCTGCTCGGTAACGAGGAGCTCCTGAAGAGAACCGCCCTGTGCGCCAACCTTAAGTCCGTCGTAGGATTCAGCGGTTGTCCACTTGTTAGCGTTAGCGGCAGTTGTGATAAGGATCTGCTCGGTTTCGTTTTCACCTGCGATGTAGTAGTTGGAGATCTCAAACTTCTCAGCGCGTTCTGCTGTCCAAGAAAAACCGGAAATCGCCGCATCAACGTTACCTGCCTGAACTGCTGCCATACAAGCGTCGAAGGACATGGGCTTGATAACGAGAGTCTTACCCATTTCTTTTGCAAGGTAATTTGCAAGAAGAATGTCGAAGCCAACGTACTTATCGTTGCCTGATTTTGTCATATCTACAAATTCCATAGGAGCGAAGTCGGGGGAAACGGCAACTACAAATTTATCATCTTCTCCCTGGTCGCAGGATGCGAAGATTGCGACGGTGCTGAGTGCCATAAGTACTACAAGTGCGAGTGCGATAATTTTTTTCATGATTTTGTCCTCTTTTCTGCATGGTGTGAATTTTTATTCGCATTATCGGATTGCCGTAATGCTGATTACTGCATCATTATACACCCCGAGAATGCATTTGTCAACCCCTATTTTTCACTTTCTACGAAATTAATCCTTTTGTGGAAAAGGATTTAGGGGTTTTTGTGTATATTTCATAAATTTGCATAAATATCCGTATTTTTATACAAATATTCTGCATATTCTTGCATTTTCGGCTTGTGGTTTGGGCAACGCGGTACGGAGGCGTGGTATATACGCGGTATAAATAATTATTTTTTAAATTTTTTTCAAAAAACTATTGACAGATCGAAAAAAAGGTGTTATAATCTGTAAAGCGTTTTGCTTTACACCTGTAAAAAACGGCAAAAAATCGGTTGGAGGCGCGAAATGTTTGAGAAAGATCTGAACGTTGGATTTCTGCTTGACTTTTACGGCGACGTGCTGACCGAAAGGCGCAGAGATGCACTTGACTTCTATTACAATAATGATATGTCGCTTTCCGAGATCGCCGAGGAAATGGGCATTTCCCGTCAGGGCGTGCGCGACCTTATCAAGAAAGCCGAGGAGGAGCTTCTTTTCTACGAGGAAAAGCTCGGGCTTGCAAGGAAGTTCAAAAGCGCACAGCATCACGCCGAGCGCGCTCTTACAATGTGTGAAGCAGGCGAAGATCCCAAAACGATCGAGGATGAGATCCGTCTTTTGCTCGAAAGCGTGGGGTAATGGGCGTACGGAAAGCCGTATGGCTCAACGTTTATATTTAAGGAGGTATTTGTGACGTGAGTATGTTTTCAAATCTCAGCGAAAAGCTGGAAAATGCCTTCAAAAAGTTCAAAAACAAGGGTAAGCTTACCGAGGCCGATATCAAGGCGGGTATGAGAGAGATCAAGCTCGCTCTGCTTGAGGCCGACGTTAACTTCAAGGTCGTTCGCGACTTTATAAAAACAGTTTCCGAGCGTGCGGTCGGCGCAGACGTGCTTGAATCGCTCAATCCCGGACAGCAGGT
>SVRA01000055.1 GCA_015065075.1 Oscillospiraceae bacterium | reverse complement strand
ATCGTCAATGCTTGACATTATGTCTATTTTGAGGTCGTCCTTCTTACTCATAGTAACAGCCCTCCTTTTCAAGCTCTTTTTTCAGTTCGCTTCGCATATCCTTTAGCTTTCGGTAGACGGTATTGTCACTCGTTCCAAGCATTTTGGCGATACCTGCGACCGAATCGGAGTAATAATACCGACAGACAAAAATAAAAGAATCCCTATCGGAAAGCGCGCGCAGAAATTTATTGAGCACGACGCTTATCGTTCTTATCATGTATTCATCTTCCATCGTACTTCCGCTTCCAATACATTCGTCAAGCTCGTCAAGTGAGACCATAAGCTCGGACGGGATACGTCTTGCCGCGGTCTGCCTTCTGAACTTCTGGAGCGCGAAGTTTCTATTTATCTTCGCTAAAAAGACCTGAAACGCACTCGGACGCTTCGGTGGTATCGAATTCCACGTGCCAAGATATGTATCGTTGAGGCACTCCTCGCTGTCCATATCGTCACGCAGGATGTTGTAGGAGATCGTGTACAGATATCTTCTGTACTTCACGTCGGTCTCCTTGATGGCTTGCTCGTTTCTGTCCCAATAAAGAGCGATGATCTCCTCGTCGGTCAGAATCTTCGTTGTTTTTTTCGTGTTGTTTTCGCTCATTTTAATTTCCATTCCGCCGCCATCGGCGGCACAAATATTAATTGATGATTTTTGCCCAAAGGGCAAAATTCGCGCGTGAAAAAGCATACTTTACCGTTAGATGGTAGTAACCTTCACGCAACTCTCCGTTGAGTTTTTACTCTTCCCCATAATATAAGATGCATTTTTTTGGCATTTGTGTCACATTTTATATTAATTTTATCATATTTATTTCAATAATACAACCTTTTTTCTCGGAAACGCATTTTCCGATGCAGAAAGCATCAAGGGCTGACCATTACAGAACGGAGTGGATAATAAAATTGTGTTGACTTTATCCACAAAACATGTTATAATAAGGTTGTTAATTAATTCCAAGTTTTATTTGCCCTCAAGTAAATTATGCATCGACAATGGCATCTTTGTTTTTCACTTATGATTTAAAGGTAAATAAAATTATTTAATAACATCGGGAGACTTGATTCTTGATTGTTCTCCCAGCGGGGCGCACTTTTTTTAAGGAGGTTAAACAGTCTAATTATTGAATGTGGTTACATATAGCTCCAGCGTCGGCTTGTTTAACCAAATCATATATAGAACTAATAATTTTGAAAGGACCGTGATCAACACAATGAAATACTTATCAATATTTGTTTGTCTCGCGCTTTTGATTACATCTATCGTGTTTCTTCCTTTTGAAACGGATAGCAAAATAACCGCAGGAAAGGGCAACGGAAAAAACGAGAAAATTGAAGAGCCCGAAGATTTTTTAGAGTTTTTAACCCACTTTACCGGAAACGATCCAATCGATATGCGTAATGATAAAATCACATTTTTGAGTTATGCTGATGAGGATACGACCGAGGAAAATGAAAAAACCAACAAGCACAAATATGAAAGTGTGACAATGCACGAGAGCACACACATGGCCAATTATTCTTCAAGCACTTACGATAATTCAACTTACTCCTCCTCCCAAACGATAAGCCGCCAGCTCTCAATATATATGACCCAAAACGCATCATATTATCATACGATTGGACAAATAAAAGCATCTCAAACAAATGATAGTATCCAAGGTGCCGATGGAAATTATCAATTATACATTGACTTTGATATTGAAATATATATTGATAACGAAGACGACATTTTATATATTAAATTCAACAGTTGGGATATGATAAGTTCCTCGGAAACGACAATAATATCCAATGAAATTCTGGGAAAATGGGTATATCTTGGTTCATATTCATACGAACTACTTGATTTCGTAGACGACATGAACAGAGACGCGCTTAAACAATTCGGCTCAATCATCGAAGACGCAATAGACGATAATCTTTTTGATAAAAACAAGGGACAATATTCTTTGAATAAAAAAGGGCTCAAAGAAGCCCTTGGATTTGAAGACCTGGATAAGGGCAATTTCCTTGTAGACATGTCAGATTCGGAGTCTCCGATAATCGATATGCATCTTGGAACTTCAAGCAAAAGCGATAGCAGCACAGACTCAAAATATTCCTCGTCATATTATATTGACTCAAAAATGGTTTTCGAAAATATAAATAATACTATTGTCGAGATGGACGAAGATGTTGACATTTTGGAAATAGACGAAGATGATATTGAAGACTACTTCATCGTTGAAGACTGACGGAGGGTAAGCATATGAAAAATATATTTATCAAAAACAAAAAAGCGCTTGGCGCAATCCGTGTGCTCCTCTCACTTGTGTTGTTTATTACTCCTATAATTTATCTCTTTGTATATGTCTTTTACGGAACATCCTCAATGTTTGGCGATGCAATAAGCTTATTTGATGCGATAGACCTTACAATAGGAGTGTTTAATTTGTCCACCGCATCGGTTTATAGACCAATTTTCGGAGCAGTTACCGGAATAGCATATTTTGTAATTTTGGGTATGATTATATCAAAGATTATCACCTCCGCTTCTCAATTGAAGCTGTCATTAAAATCCGATCAAGGTGACAAAGAACAACGCCCAATATTTACAATTTCATTGATGTACAATTTTGGAAACATCCTGTTCCTTTTGATCGTACATATGGTTATGTCGAAAGTTCTGTTTGTTTCCGACATCTCCTCGACAGCTGTCGCAGTTGTTGTTTCCGGACTCGTGATAAGTGTTTTGTCGAAAATAGGAATACACCTTATAGAAAACAAGAACCTAACGGAATCGATTTGTCAATATGCGCTTGGGCACATAATTGTAACTGTCGCGATTGCTATCTTTATGTTCAGCGTTTGTCGAGCAAACCTGTATGAATTCTTTATCGGTTTTTCACATTTAGAATGGCTCTTTGACGGAGCCTCAAATACTGCAATATTCTCGGCAATAGGCAATTTTTTCGTAGAAAATGTCGTTTTTTTGATTTTGCAGATATTCGCTCTACAGGGTTTAGACGAGGTTTTGTCCTATTATAGTCAGAGTTCTCCGATAAATAAAACCATAAGCAAAAAGCTGATGATGGGCACGATTTGTATTTGCTCAATTTTAATAGCAATTGCCATATATATTTCCGACTCAACTGATTCTGATACAATCTTCCTTGCAGTCAAGCCCTATATTTCCATATTGGCATGCTCAATAGCTATTCACTTAACTACAAAATTCCCAAAACTCAATTTTGAACAATATCATGAATCTGATAACGATGATGCAGACGTTACATCTTCAGCCAATGAAAACACACCGTCTTCCGCTAACGATTCGTCTGTCGAGCCCGAAGCTTCCGGCATAAGCTAACGCAAATAAAAAAGCAAAAAGGAAATTCAACCACTAACCATTCTATTTGGTTCCAAATAACAATTTATGAATAAACGCAGGGGGGTCTCAACGATCGCCTTGCGTTTATTTGTTTTGTAATAACGCTTTGTTTTTGATAGAATAACAGTTTAGTCCGCGGTGTATTCCCTTTTCCGTATTGTCTTGACTTTTACCTTGCGATGTGATAGAATTATTGTATCATCCAAAAAAGGAGAAATCAAATGAATACAAATATCGCACTTGAACAGTTTTATTCTTGGCAGGCAAAGCTCAGCGCGTATAATCACGCTATGTCTCTGATATATTACGACGGCGCAACTGTGGCACCCAAGGGCACGGCTCAAAATCGCGCCCGCGCACTCTCCGTGCTCAGTGAGGAGACCTACAAGCTTTCAACGAGCGAGGACACTCTCTCCCTGCTCTCTTATCTTGACGAGCACCGCGGCGAGCTTGGAGAAAAGGACGCACGTGCAGTCTATCTTGCGCTCAAGGACATAAAGGAAATGAAAAAGATCCCGATGGACGAATATATCGCGTATCAGGAGCTTATGGTCGAAGCGGACGACGTCTGGCACAGAGCGAAGGAGGAGAGCAACTTCGAGCTCTTCCGTCCCGTGCTTGAAAAGATATTCGAAACGCAGAAAAGGTTTGCAAATTACTGTGCCCCCGAAAAGCACCCCTACAACTATTGTCTTGACAAATACGAGGAGGGCTTGACGATGGACGAATGTGACAAGTTCTTCTCTGCTCTCAAGGAAAAGATCATTCCTCTCATAAATAAGATATCCGCGGCAAAGCAGGTCGACGACTCCTGCATAAAAGGTAGCTTTAGCGAGCTGGAGCAGGAAAAATTCTCGTACGAGCTGATGAAGATTATGGGCATCGATCTCGATCACTGCGGTCTTGGCACGACCGAGCACCCCTTTACAACGAGTATCGGCTCTCACCACGACGTTCGAATCACCACAAATTACGACCCGTCGAACCTTTCGTCTTCTATGTTCAGCGTCATTCACGAGGGCGGTCACGCGCTCTACGATATGAACTCCGCCGACGATCTCGCCTACACTCTGCTTGACGGCGGCGTTTCGATGGGTATTCACGAAAGCCAGAGCCGTTTTTACGAAAATCTGCTTGGCAGAAGCCGCGAATTCGTTGGATACGTTTTCCCCAAGGCGCAGGGGTGCTTCCCCGAGCAGCTTAAAGATTATACTGCGGACGATTTTTACAAGGCGATCAATCTCGTTACCCCCTCGCTTATCAGAACCGAGGCGGACGAGGTCACCTACTGCCTGCACGTTATGGTCCGCTACGAGCTTGAAAAGAGAGTGATGTCGGGCGAGCTTGAGGTCAAGGATCTTCCCCTCGAGTGGAACAGACTCTACAAGGAATATCTCGGAGTTGACGTTCCCGACGACAAGCGCGGCGTGCTTCAGGACAGTCACTGGTCGGGAGGTGGAATCGGCTACTTCCCCTCTTACGCACTCGGCAGCGCGTACGGCGCACACCTGCTTCACAAGATGAAGGAGACCGTGGACGTTGAAAAGTGTCTCTCCGAAGGCAACTTTGCTCCCATTAACGAATGGAATCGCGAGCACATCTGGAAGTTCGGCTGTCTTAAGGGCTCGTCTGCCCTCTTGCGCGACGCTCTCGGAGAGGAATTCGACCCGAGCTACTATACGGACTACCTTGAGAAAAAGTACTCTGCGATCTATGGTCTTTAATCAAAACCTCTTTGTTTACGAACAATATGAATGGTAAGAGGTTATGTTTTTTCCCACTTTGGTTCACACAACTTGATTTTTCATCACACAAAAAACAACAAATGTCTTGACATATACTTTTAGTTGTGATACAATAAAGGTACAAGATATTTTTTTGGAGGAAACTATGAAAAAGTTTTTATCACTCTTACTTGTATTCACTATGATTGCCGGCTTTATGCTTGTCCTCTCTTCATGCGCAGTCACACCCAAGCCCGAACTGGATTTTGATGATGCTGAGGACAACCTTGAAGACGAGGATTACGACGTAGATTACTACGACGATTTCGACGAAATATACGTAGAGAGTCTCTACGCTGAAAACGATGACGACTACCTCGTGATCACCGAGTACATGGACTCGAAACTTGCCAATATGTATTATAAAAATCTAAAGGCAGAGCTGAAGTATGAAAAAGAATCTCTCCAGCATGATATCGATACCATAGAGCATCTTCTCAAAAAGTATGACGACGATTATACAAGCTCGGAGATCGATGAAATGGAAGACGAGCTCAAGGAGCTTAAGAAGGAGCTTAAAGATTTGGAAAAGATCGTGATCGGAAAGAGCGGCAAGTTCGTTTGGCACGGCACCAAGAACGCAATTAAGGATTCCAAGGGCTGATAAAAATACATAAATCAGGGCAGATGCGTAACGCATCTGCTTTTTTTTTGCAATAACTACAAACATTTTTACATCGTGATGAATAATTTTATATAAAGTGCTTTCGCAAAAATTATAAATTTCTATTGAAATGAAAAAGCATTTATGTTATAATTAATTATTATTTTAGCTAACTAAATCGCCGCAAGCGGCGGAATGGAGATTTTTATGGAAAAAATGAAGGCCGGCGTCGTTGGCGCCACGGGTATGGTTGGTCAGAGATTTCTGACATTGCTTGAAAATCACCCCTATTTTGAGGTCACGGCTCTTGTTGCCAGCCCTCGCAATGCGGGCAAGACCTACGAGGAGGCTCTCGACGGCCGTTGGAAGCTGTCCACTCCTCTGCCCGAGAAGTATAAGAAAATGGTTATTATCAGCAGCGAGGACGTCGAGACGGTCGGAAAGCTCTGCTCGTTCGTTTTCTGCGCGGTAAACATGAAGAAGGACGAGATCAAGGAGCTTGAATACAAGTACGCCAAGGCTGAGATCCCCGTTGTTTCCAACAACTCGGCTCACCGCTGGACACCCGACGTGCCTATGGTAATTCCCGAGATTAACCCCGAGCATCTTGAGGTCATCAAGGCTCAGAGAGAGAGACTCGGAACCAAGCGCGGCTTTATTGCGGTCAAGCCCAACTGCTCTATTCAGGCTTACGTTCCCGAGCTTACTCCCCTTCGCAAGTACGGCATCAAGGAGGTCGTTGCGACCACTTATCAGGCAATTTCGGGCGCGGGCAAGACCTTTAACGAGTGGCCCGAGATGATCGACAACGTCATTCCCTACATCGGCGGCGAGGAAGAAAAGAGCGAGCAGGAGCCCCTGCGCGTTTGGGGCAAGGTCGAAAACGGTGAGATCGTCAAGGCTGACGGTCCTGTGATCACAACTCAGTGCATTCGCGTTCCCGTTACCGACGGTCACACGGCGGCGGTCTTTGTGAAGTTTGAAAACAAGCCCACCAAGGAGCAGATCCTTGAGGACTGGAGGAGCTTTAAGGGACTTCCCCAGGAGCTTGGTCTTCCCAGCGCGCCCGAGCAGTTCGTTACCTATTTTGAGGAGGATAACCGTCCTCAAGCGAAGCTCGACCGCGACATTTACGGCGGAATGGGCGTTACCGCAGGCAGACTGCGCGAGGACAGCTTGTTTGACTACAAGTTCGTCGGTCTTGCTCACAACACCCTTCGCGGCGCGGCAGGCGGCGCGGTGCTTATCGCAGAGCTGCTTTACAGACTCGGTTATTTTGATTAAGTATATATAGATTGCAGGGGGAGGAAACCATTTTTTAGAAAAAATAGGTTTCCTCCCCCTGCACCCCCACCTTCCAAAAAAACTTTTAAAAAATGGGGGAATTTACGGTGACGCGGTCTGCGTTGCCGTTTTTTATTTATTTCCCTTTGATCTATTATGTGTTTTGCAAAGCATTTGGCAGTTCCCTATATTTGTATCACCGCCCTTGCTCCAAGCGGTAACATGGTCGGCATCCATTTCAGTAATCTTCCAAATGCGATTTTTGTTGTTATCTGTGCCCAACGCACACAAGGGGCAGTTAGAAAGATTGTGTTGCTTTGCTTGTGTGGTCTGCTGTGTGTAAACGGTCTTTTTGGTAGGCTCGTCAAACACTCTTATGTTTAGGAGCTTGTTATCGGCACAACCACCGAGAATGTACTCATAAACGCCTTTCTTATCTTTAACGTAAAAGTCGGAATACAATTCTTTGAGCTTCGCAGATACTTGGTCGGGAGCGTATGCGTTTGTATGGTACTTCTCGTAGAACTCGCCCCACGGCAGACCTCGCATTTCGCTTTCCACATCAACAAACACACTTGACACCCAATCTATAACGCTGGTGAAATAAGCCTTTAGCTCGTTGATATTATCGTCATAGCGGTGTTTGCTCATATAATCATCAATATTGCCTTTGCTCACCCAAGATAACGCTGTACGCAAATAGTCCTGTCTTATAACGCTACCGGATATGTACGCACTCCATTTTTGGATGTTTGCGTTCTGGCTATTGGAAAATTCCTCTTTTGCTTTAGTGACAAAAGGACCAGAGTGGATAGCGTTGGAAAGCTCCTGCTCGTTAAGGGGGATTCCCGCAATATTGATTGTCTTAAACCACTCTTTGATCTCGCTTTCTGTTCCCTCACAGATATAGATTGTCAGCTTGGCCTGCATTATTTTGTCCTGCTGATCTTTTGCAAGTCCAGAGAAGTATCTCGGTATGCCGTTGCTGTCATTGATGGCAAATTTGCCTGTTACGAAGCGACCAAAGCTGGTGATACGCTGTTGTCCGTCCAAAACCTCATATTTATCTTCTGCAACCTTTGTAAAGTAGATAAGACCGAGAGGATAACCTTTGAGAATGGAGTCGATAACAGCCACATCACGCTTTCCGTCAGCATAGATGTAATTGCGCTGATATTCAGGCTGAATAGTCAGCTTGCCGGAAAGACCAAACAACCCCCTACCCTCATATTCATTATAGACAAACCCCTTGCAAATATCGGCAACGGTTATGTCGGTTACTAATTTGCTAATCATACTCAACGTTTTCTCCTTATCAAAATTCGCGCGTAACAAGGTCTACCACCTACGGCAACTCGACCGCCAACAAGAAACTCTTTCGGCACAGTATATCTATCTAATCCAATTATTTCAAACTGCTCCGGGCAATACTTTTCCAAAAAACTAATTGGGACACCCATAACTCCATCATAATCGCTTGGTATAGCATCAGTATATGGGATATCTATAGCATCATAGTTATCATATTTTTGATAACCAACTGTTCTTATTTCAGAGTGCTTGCTAAATTTCAAGTTGTCTGCCATCGTCATCAAAGATAACGGCTCGTGACGTTTACCGTGCTCAATGTTAGAAAACCAAACAGATGAAACATTTTTCATATTTAATCCATTGATTACTCTATCGACATCAGTGCAACTTTGGGTTTCGAACCACATTCCACCGCCCCAGCCTGTTTTACCAGACCACATTTTATTATGCATAATCAGCGGAAAAATCTCTTTACAAGTTACACTATTCTTGTTCCCTATAATAATGAATTTCTTTTGTTGCTCAAAAATCCAATCAATAAATTCTCTATATAACGAAAACGGAGGATTAGTAATTATTATATCAGCCTCATCTCTTAAAGCCTTGACCTCATCGCTTCTGAAATCGCCATCGCCCTCAAGATAACTCCATTCAAGATCATCAATGTCAATATTTCCCGAGCAGTTGCTATCTCTCGTCAAAGTAAATATCTTGCCGTGCGTTTTCGTTTTGTCAGCATCAAACTGCGGTGAGGCTTCTTCAAAAAACGACAATTGATAATCACCTTTAAAATTCTTGCTCTCATAGGCAAAGCTCGTGCTTATGAGCTTTTTTATTCCGAAATTCATAAAGTTCTGCGAAAAGAAGCGAGTAAAGTTGCTCCATTCAGGATCATCACAAGGAAGCAAAATCGTCTTATCCTTAAACACATCGGGATTATACTCCAAGTAGGCATTGACTTCTCTTTGTATATCTTCGTATTGTGTATAAAACTCATCATTCTTTGCATTTTTTGCTTCTGAAAGTTTCTTATTAGCCATTTTGACCTCCGTTTTGTCATACGACCGTATGCATTAAATCTATTATAGCATACAAACGTATGAATTTCAAGAGCATATATTTGTATGCGTGATATAATTTTTTTGCATACTTATATTGAGGGAGGGGTTATTATGCATTATTATCAACGGTTGCGCGATCTGCGCGAGGATCACGACAAAAGCCAAGCAGATATTGCCGCGATCTTGGGCATATCAAGGCAGCACTACTCTCTTTATGAGCGCGGAGAACGCGAATTGCCAATGCACCACTTTATGAAGCTTGCCAAACTCTACAATGTCAGTTTAGATTATCTATCCGGATTAAGTACCAATCCAGACACACTTGACAGAAAGCAATATAATCCTAACACAAAAAAAACGTAGTCCTTGTTACAAACAAAAACTACGTTTTTTTATTTGATAGCTCTCTCCTATTTCTAAATAGGCCGAGCGCTCTTTTTAATTATAGTATATTTACCATCTCCGATAAATTCGAAGGTGTCGGCATCGAGGTCGTAAATTATCTCGGCGACGGTGTCGAGCGACTCACAAAAAACCGAAAAATGTTTGGTGACAAGGTAGCCGAGCACCGCCATTCTGCCCTTTCTCGCGATCTCGACGGGTTTTTGGTGTTTTTCCCTGTTTTCCTTGGAAAGTCGATCGATAAGCTGCATATCGGCTTCGGTAGCGTTTTGCCAATGCTCAAAGCCGCCGATGCCGCGAAGCTCGGTATACTTAACAAGGTCGGTCTTGCCCTGTCTTTCGACCTCCTTCATATAATTTCTCGCGTGATACACGGGCACGCGCTCGTCGGTCTCGCCGTGGATTATGACCATTGGCGAGCAGAGATTTTTAACTCCGTAAATACCGCTTCTTGAGGCGTACGCCTCGTTATAAGCTCCCTTTTCGCCTCTCTCACCTATCCAAACCGAGAGTTCGTCCTGAAATTCGCCGATCGGGTCGTTATCATACCAGACCGCATAGTCGGACGGACCGCACATACTCGTGATAGCGGCAAAATAGTCGGGAAATTTTGCGGCGAGAGCATAGGCATTTCCGCCGCCTCCGCTTCCGCCCTCAAAATATACGACCTCGGGGTCGGATATATACTCGGCGTAATGCTTCTTGACGTATTCGCAGGCGTCTATAACGTCGTAGATCTCAAAACCGTTGCAATCCGCCTTGCCGTCCGAGAGCGCCCTGCCGCGCATATCTACGTGGACGGCAAGACAGCTTGACGCTCCCGTAACACTCTCGACGCTATGGCTCGGTATGCTCATGTGCCAGCCGTGAGTTGTGACGAAAATATGTGTGGGTTTGTCGGGCTTATAGACCATCATAGCGAGCTCGATACCCGGAGTCACGCTCGAAGGGTAATAAACGAGGTCGCAATATTTCGAGTATTTGCTCTGTCTCTCGTCGGTCTTTTCTCTTCTCTCTATATCCTCAAAAATGCTTTTTTCCATAATGTTAATATGGGGAAAACTTGTTTGCAAGTTTTCCCCACACTCCTTTTCTAAAGATCAATCCTCGGATTCGGACTCATCGTCGTCCTTATCCTTGAGCTTCTTTTTCTTTTTCTTGTCCTCGTCGTCATCGTCCTCATCCTCGTCGTCATCCTCGTCTGCTACGCGCTCCTTGACCGTTACGAGAGTTGATTCGATGTGGTGGTCGACCACGGACTCGGTTTTTATAACAAGATCGTCGGTTTCGGTCACGATCTCAAGCCCCGTTCCGTCGTCGGGAACCTCTCCGAGAAGTCCGAATATGTATCCGCCAAAGGTATCACATTCCTCAGTGTCGAACTCGACTCCGAGCGCCTCGGTGACCTTTTCAAGCGACGCAGAGCCGAGTATATTCCACTCGTTCTCTCCAACGTTGACAATCTCCTCGACCTTGACGTCTTCCTTGTCACCCATATCTCCCACGAGCAGCTCAAGCAGGTCGTGGATGGTGATAACTCCACTCGTTCCGCCGTATTCGTCGACGACAACCGCGAAGTAGGTTCTCGATTCCTTCATATTGGTGAAAAGCACGTCTGCCTTCATGTTTTCGGGCACGAAATAAGGCTTTTCCGCCGCCTTTGCGATCGCATCCTCGATGCTTTCGCACTCTGCACGGAAGAATTTTTTGATATTCAGAACTCCCACGATATCGTCGGCATCCTCACCGCAGATGGGGTAAAATCCGTGTCTTGACTGAATGATCTTCTCTCTCCACTCCTCGAGCGAGTCCTCTTTATAGAGCATATCGACCTCGCGACGATGCGTGC
>SVRA01000054.1 GCA_015065075.1 Oscillospiraceae bacterium | reverse complement strand
CACATCAGCATTTCCACGAATTCCTTGTAGATCCTACATCTTGGGAACTCTACGATTTGTTTGATTTCTAATTGGTATTCTGTCAATAAAACCTCCTTATGTTTTAATAATAGATTTCCGCACCTTGCTACCGAGCCATTTCCTTCGCCCTTTTCTTGACCGAGTATTTGCAGGCACGCGCTATGCACGTTTTAATCTATGGGCGAGCTCATATCTCCGCACACTATCCATAGCTCCTGTATAACTCTCGGCACAAGGCTATTCAGTTGTACGAAAGGATTTTTTTCCTCTCTGCCCATTAAACAGAGCGAATAGCCTCGGATTTCTGCAAAGAAAATTAAAATTTTTCAAAAAATTTTTTCCGAAACAAAAAAAGCACGGTAAATCAATGTTAAAGACATCAATTTACTGTGCTTTTTCTGTAAATTATAGGTTTTTGACAACTGTATCAAAAATAATCTGATTATTTACAAAAAGGTACTTTATTTTTGTATGACTTTATGTTATAATACTACAACACATATAACATACTCAAGCGAGGTATACAATATGAAAACTAAGTCTATAAAGCAATTTGTAATTTATTCAAGAAAATCCAAGTTTACAGGCAAGGGAGAAAGTATTGAAAACCAGATTGAAATGTGTCGTCAATACATTGCAACTCATTATGGACAAGAAGAGGCAGATGCAGCTCTCGTTTATGAAGATGAAGGGTTTTCCGGTGGAACGCTTGAGCGCCCAAAATTCAAAAAAATGATGAGTGATTCACAAAAAATCAATTTTGCCGCTATTGTGGTCTATCGTCTTGACCGTATCAGCCGTAATATCGGTGACTTTGCTAAGCTCATTGAGGATCTTGGCAACCGTCACATTGATTTTATCTCTATTCGTGAGCAATTTGATACTTCCTCGCCTATGGGCCGCGCAATGATGTATATCGCCTCTGTATTTTCACAATTAGAGCGTGAAACCATCGCTGAACGTATCAGAGATAATATGCACGAGTTATCTAAAACTGGACGGTGGCTCGGCGGAACTACTCCCACCGGATATGAATCTGAAAGTATATCCAACGTAACTGTTGACGGAAAAACCCGTAAAGCATGCAAGTTAAAAATGATTCCTGATGAAATCAATTTGGTTAATCTCATATTCGATAAATTTATGGAAACGGGTTCACTTACAAAAACAGATGAGTTCCTTATGAGAGGTCACTACAAAACCAAACGAGGCAAGGCATTCACACGTTTTGCAATAAAAGCCATATTGTCCAATCCTGTCTATATGATAGCTGACGAAGATGCATACAACTATCTGGTAGAAAATGAGGTTGACCTTTTCTCAGAGCGCGAAGCATTTGATGGCATACATGGTATTATGGCTTATAACCGTACCCTTCAGCGTCCGGGAAAAGCCACTCAAGAAAAGCCAATGAACGAATGGATTGTTTCTGTCGGCAAGCACCAAGGTACCATTCCAGGTGCTAAATGGGTTCAGGTTCAAAAGCTGCTTGGTCTTAACAAGGCTAAGAACTATCGCAAGCCAAGAAGCCATGTGGCACTTTTGTCAGGTATTCTCTACTGCGGTAAATGCCAAGACTATATGAGACCGAAGCTCTCTGATCGCCAGACTGCAACAGGTGAAACGATTTATACTTATCTTTGTACTACCAAGGAAAGAAGCAGAAGTCACGTTTGCAATATGAAAAACGCTAACGGCAATATGCTTGACGCAAAAGTAATCGAGGTTATAAAAAGCTTCGGCAAACAAAGTGCAGATATGGCGCGACAAATCACGCAAACAAAAAAACGCATCAGCGGCAACCGTGAGGGTTATGAAGCTGAATTAGCGAAACTCAGATTACAGATTGAAGAAAACGAAAAAGAAATAAAGGCACTGGTAATCTCTTTGGGAAAATCCGAAGGAACCAATGCCGAAAAATACATTATAGATCAGATTGATGAATTACACGATAAAGGCGAAGTTTTAAGAAAAAGATTATCTGAACTTGAAGCAATCATTCAACAGCACGATTTGGCTGATATTGAGTTTGATATCATTCGTCAGATGCTCTCTAATATGGGTGAAAATATTGACAACTACAGTGTGGAGCAAAAGCGAGCCGCCATCAGAACCTTTGTTAGAAAAATAGTATGGGATGGCGAGAATGCACATATGTATCTCTTCCACAATGACGGTGAATACGAGTTCCCCGCTCCGCCTCACGGAAATGACGGAAATAACGACAATAACGGCGATGATTCGACCGAAAATTCGGGCGATACAGACGAGCCGTTAGGTGAGGATAGCGAACGAGATTTTGATGAATTTTCGTTCACAAAAAAAGCATTCGTCCGAGATCTCGATAAACGAAACTATCGACGTTGACAGAGACGGAAACCCGCTTTCGTATATGGACGTTATAAGCTCTGAGGAGGATATGGCAACCGAAGTTGAGCGCAAGATACTAAGCGAAAAGGCGTTGAAATTCATAAAGACCTCGCTTTCGCAACGTGAGAGGCAAATAATCGTGATGAGATACGGTCTTTTCGGAGTCAAGGAGCTGACGCAACGCGAGATCGCCGAAAAGCTCGGCATCTCTCGCTCTTACGTTTCGCGTATCGAAAAAAGCGCTCTCGAAAAGCTCAAAAGCGCTCTTGGGGGGTGATGAGGAGTGAGGAATAAGGAGTGCAGAGTGTAGAATGCAGAGTTGCTCAACAGGTATGTAGGGGCGGATTACATATCCGCCCTTTATTCACCTGCGTTCTGTTACACCACGGGTTTTTATTCTATCCGCGTCTTTTACCGCGGAACATTATTGCCGCGAGATAGCCGAAAACGAGCGCGGCTGAAATTCCGCCTGCGGCAGCAGTCAATCCGCCCGTCAGGGCGCCGAGAAGTCCCTGCTTATCGACCGCTTCCCTGACGCCCTCTGATATGAGATAGCCAAATCCCGTAAGCGGCACGGTCGCACCTGCGCCTGCGAAGTCGACCAGAGGCTTATAAAGTCCAAGCGCCCCTAAAAGCACGCCAACCGTGACGTAGGTGACGAGTATTCGCGCAGGGGTCAGGCGCGTTTTATCTATAAGGATCTGGGCGATCATACAGAGCGCTCCGCCTATGACGAACGCCCAGATAAATTTACTGAAGGTCTCCATATTTTTTCTTCCTTTTATCACGCTTCAAATGAGAGCAGGTGTCCGACCGCGGGGATCGACTCGCCCTGCTTGATGCTGTCAGGGCTCATCATAGCGCCCGATGCAACGAAAAGAGTCTTTTTGAATCTTCCCTTTTCCATTTGCGGCAGGACGTACGCCGAGAGCACGGATGCCGAGCATCCGCATCCCGATCCGCCCGAGTGGGTATCCTGCGTGCTTTTATCAAAGATGAGGATGCCGCAGTCGGTATAGTTCTCCTCAAACTTATATCCCTCTATATGCATAAGCTTGCGAAGGATAGACGAGCCCTCGTGACCGAGGTCGCCCGTCAGGATAAGATCGTAGTCCTCCGGTCTCTCTCCGCTCTCCGAGAAGAAGCGGCAGAAGCTATCGCATATCGCAGGTGCCATTGCCGCGCCCATATTGTTGGCATCGTTTATGCCCTTATCGATGACTCTGCCCGGGAGTCCTGCTTTGATCTTCACTTTTCCCGCATCGGTGTCACCGATGATGAATGCGCCCGAGCCTGTGACCGTCCACTGTGACGTGGGGGTTCGCTGTCCGCCGTACTCGATCGGCGTGCGGTACTGTCGCTCGGCAGAGCAGTTATGCGAGCTTGTGACGGCGGCGCAACGGTCAAATATCTTATGGGTCGTCAGGATCGAGGCAAGCATTATTCCCTCTCCCGACGTTGAGCAAGCGCCGTAGATCCCAAAATATGGGATCATACATCCAAGCAGTCCGTAGGACGAGCCTGCGCACTGGTTGAGCAGATCTCCCGCGAAGATCGCGCCGATGTCCTCAAAGCCGAGATCGGCTTTTTTGAGCGCCATATTGAAGGCGATCCTTTGCATCTCACTCTCTGCTTTTTCCCACGTGTTCTTGCCGAAGCGGTCATCGGTATCGTGCGTATCAAAGAGTTGCCCGAGTGGGCCTTCAAATTCCTTTTTGCCGACCGCGTTTCCCGTGCTTATGAATGACGCGTCAAGCTCTATTATTCCTTTTGCCATCTTCTTGCCTCTTTTTTGCTTTTTTTCGTTATTATTCGTTATTATTATTTGCTTGACGATCGGAAATATACGAAATTGTATTGAAATGCAGATGATTTTGTGGTACAATAAGAATGGCGGAGGCAACAGAACGCCTCCGAAGATATTTGATTTTTATTTACAAAAAACAAATTGGAGGTTCATATGTTATCCTCACACGAAAAACAGTATCATATAAACGTATCCGAGGGGCAGGTCGGTAAATATTGCATTCTTCCCGGAGATCCCGGAAGATGCGAGAAGATCGCGGCTTTCTTTGACGAGCCCTATTTCGTATCGTCAAACCGTGAATATACTATATGGAACGGATATTTATGCGGCGAACTCGTTTCAGTCTGCTCGACAGGTATCGGAGGTCCTTCGGCGGCTATCGCTATTGAGGAGCTTAAAAATTGCGGTGTGCACACCTTCATTCGAGTTGGAACCTGCGGCGGAATCGATCTTGACGTCAAGGCGGGAGACGTGGTCATCGCAAGCGGCGCGGTAAGGCAGGACGGCACCTCGCGCGAATACGCCCCTATTGAATTTCCCGCGGTCAGCGATCCCGACGTTATGATCGCTTTACGCGGTGCGGTAAGGGATCTGAATTATCCTTCTCACACGGGAATCGTTCAGGCAAAGGACTCTTTTTACGGTCAGCACTCCCCATCCCGTATGCCCGTAGCAAATCAACTGCTTGATAAATGGGAGGCGTGGAAGCGCCTTGGTGTTCTCGCGAGTGAAATGGAGTCGGGCACACTCTTTACGGTGGCTTCATTCCTGCGAGTCAAGTGCGGAGCCGTTTTCTCGGTCGTTTGGAATCAGGAACGCGCAGATGCGGGGCTTGATACCGATACCGACGAGCATCACGACACCGAGAGAGCTATAAAGGTTGCCGTCGAGGCGATAAAAACCATGATTACGGAGAGCAAATGATGAAAAAAAGGTGCAAAAAGGTTCGAAAAGAGGATCGTCCTTGTGAATACGACGACAGATCTGTAAAAAAAGAGCGTCCCGATGCCGAGACGCGCATATACAACGCGCTGAACACGGCTGAAAAGATAGCCGTGAAGCTGGCGCAGGTCAATCAGATATTGAAAAAATCGAAAAAGAAGAAGAAAAAAAAGAACAAAAAGCTTGGAAAGATCGATAAAAAAACGGGCACCTTGATCCTTAAGAAGCAGAAAAAAGTCAAGCTGATCAAAAGGCACAAGGACAAAAAATAATTGCTGTTCAGATAATAGAAAACGGACGACTTGCGGTCGTCCGTTTTCTATTTAAACAAATTTCATAATGTCTTCAACGGTGTCGGCAATATAGGTTGCGCCTGCTGCCTCAAGCTCGGGGCGATCTCCGTAGCCGAAAAGCACTCCTATCGAGTCGAGTCCGTTGAGCTTTGCGCCATTTATATCCTGCTCTCTGTCGCCTATCATAACCGCGCTGGAGAGATCTTCGATCTTCGCCATTTTAAGCGCGTATTCTATGACGGCGGCCTTTTTGTTTCTCGATTCGTCCATAGACGCGCCGCAGATATGGTCGAAATACTTTGTCAGATCAAAATACTCGAGTATCTGCTTTGCAAAAAACTCGGGCTTAGAGGTGGCGAGAATTATCTTTTTGCCGCGCGACTTAAGAGTTGCGAGCAGCTCTGGGATTCCCTCATAGAGCAGATTTTCAAATATTCCTTTATCTCTGTAATACTCGCGGTAATATTCGACGCATTTGAGGCTTTCTTCCATTGAAAAGCCGTAAAACCTTGAAAAGCTTTCGGAAAGGGGCGGGCCGATAAAGCAATAAAGCTCTTTTTTGTCCTCGGCCTCAATTCCCTGCTTTCTAAGGGCATACGCGACCGAATTGGTTATGCCCTCGCCGGGGTCGGTCAACGTGCCGTCAAGGTCAAAAAGTAAATAATCGTAGCTCATTATATTTTCGTCTTTTTGATCCTTCTCTTCATTTTGAGAATGTCGCGGATCATCTTGAAGGAGTCGCGGAGGACGTTGACCTTACTCTCTCTGTGGTTGATGATCTTTACGGGCATTTCGACGATCTTCATACCGAATTTTACTGCCCAGAGGATACACTCGAAGTCAAACGCGAAACGGTCTACCTCGCAACGAGAGAAGATCTCCTTTGCCGCTTTACCCGTGAACGCTTTACAGCCGCACTGCGAGTCGGAAAGCTTGAAACCGCCGACGATGGAAAGAACCCTGATATACACCTTGGAAGCGAGCTTACGAATGGCGGTATAGCCCTCGTAGCCGTCCTTGGAAAGATTACGCGAGCCGATCACCATGTGCGCATCGGGGTTGGCGAGGAAGGTCTCGTAAACGCGCTTGATGACATCGGTGCCGTATGCGAGGTCTGCGTCTGTGAACATAATTATATCGCCCTCTGCGGCGAGCATTGCCGTTCTTACGGCATAGCCCTTACCTCTGTTCTGCTCATAGCCAACCACGCGGACGCAGGGGAGGTTCATTTCTTCTACTGCCTTATCGCAGCCGTCCTTGGAGCCATCGTTCGAGAAAATGATCTCATAGTCCTCGAAGTTTGCGGACATATAATCGGAGAGGGTCTGTGCGGTCTCCTTGATTATTGAGCTCTCGTTATACATTGGAATACAAAGTGAAAATTTCATTTTAATTACCTTTCAATACTTGGGGTTATTTCTTATATACGTTTATTTCAAACTCTATTTCGGTTTCAAGTGACTCAAGGCTTGCGAGCTTTTGCTTATCTGCCTCGCTGGTGCGCCAATAGTAAGGAGTCATTGAAAAGAGTGCGGCGATATTTTCTCTTCCGGATATATTCATTGAATAATGTGAGATCACGCAATCAATATGCTCCATATTTTTCGGCAGATCGGCACGCTGACCGTTTTCGTAGACGTCGTCGTAGATCGCCTTTTTTAGTCCCATCAGGTGCTCCTTGCCCGCGCCCACAACGAACAAATATCCTCCGTCCTTAAGCACGCGGTTATACTCCTCCTCGGCGCAGGGGGCAAAGATGTTTGTCACTGCATCGGCGCATCCATCGGCCAAAGGCAGCTCGAACACGCTTGCGGTAGCGAGAAGCAGATCATTCTTTCCATCCTTTTTCGCTTGCTTTGCTCCTGCGGAGCAAGCGAATTTCGAGAGGTCGAAGCCGACGGTGCTCTCTGACATATCGGCGAGTATTGAGGTATAGTACCCTTCTCCGCAGCCCGCATCGACGAGAAGCTTACAGTCGGGAACGTAGCGCTTCACCGTGTGAAATATTGCCTCAGCAGCAAGCTTATAGTTGGGGGTGGAACGCAAAAACGACCGTCTTGCCGCGACCGCTTCCTTGGAATCGCCGCCCGTGACGCCGAAGCTCAAATATCCGTCCGCGGAAAAATCAAAGCTATGCCGTTTATTTTTTGGATTTTCTCCGCTACATTTCACGCTTTTTCCGTCATCTGTCACCGCCATGGAACATCGGCAGATCGGGCAGATAAAATGCTCGCGGATGATTTTTTCGTGGTTCTTCAAGGTCTCTCCTTTAATGATTAAAAATACAGGTCGGGTGCGAGCCGTCTGATTTTTATAATTCGGCTCGGTTCTTTTTTATATTGTAATACAAAAAACCAAAAAAATCAATAGGTTTGGGGAAAATCGCGACGGATTTCCCCCAAATAAACATCTTTGCGTCAGATTTCTTCCTCGAAGCTACCGTCGTAAATAGCATCAAGCTCAAACCAGAAGGTCGAGCCCTTATCTATGACGCTTTCAACTCCGTAGTGTGCTCCGTGGGATTCAAGTATTCCCTTCACTATAGACAGTCCGAGTCCCGTACCCACGACCGTACGCTTATGGACCTTATCCACCTTATAGTATCTGTCCCAAATATACGGAATATCCTCAGCGGAGATTCCCGCACCCGTATCGATGACTGATACTCTAACCTTGCCGCCCTCTACGGTCTGCTTTATTACTACTTTCTTATCCTCTCCCGTATAATTCAGCGCGTTGTTTACAAGGTTATACACGACCTGCAATATCATTGTTCTGTCTGCCTTGACAGAGATGTTTTCTTCCTTTTCAAATGTGATCGAATATTCCTGCTGCTCGGTAAACTTTTCATAGCGGAGCATTACAGCTCCTATGACCTCGGTCAGATCAAAAAACTCAAGCTCGGGCTTTCTAGTGCCTGCACGTATTTTTGAGAGATCGAGCATGTCGTTGACAAGCTCTGTCAGTCTTTCGGTCTCGTCGATTATGACCTGCATATTTTCGGGGGTGCTCTCTCCCGGAATGTCGCGCATGACCTCGCCGTAACCCTTGATCATAGTCAAGGGAGTGCGAAGGTCGTGCGATATATTGGCTACAAGCTCCTTTTGAAGATTATCATTCTTTGCAAGCTCGCTTGCGGCATAGTTTAGCGCCTCCGCAAGCTCCTCCGCCTCTCTGTATCCTCCACCGAAGAAGTTAGCGTCATATTCCCCCTTTGCGAGCCGTCTCGCCGAGCGACTCATTCTTTCCATGGGCAGACAGATGAGTCTTGAGAGTAAAAGCGCCATAACAAGTGCGCCCATTATCAGTATGCACATGATCCAACCGAACTGGTGCTCAAGCGTTGTTACCGTCGCGCTCAAAGGAAGTAACGCGGACTCCTGAAGCACCACATATTCGTTGCCGTCAACGTCTTTATTTGCCGCCGCATGTATAGTTACTATCACCGTTGAATTCCCGATAGGATTTGAAATTCTGCGAGTGTAATTGCCGCCCTTTTCAAACACGCTCGTACACAGTCTGCGGATCTCTGCTCCGTCTGCATGGTGTATAAAGCAGTTCAGGTTGGTGTCGGAATCGGCCATCTGGCTCGGTACCCCGCCCGTTATTTTAAACACTCTGATACACGAATCGGTTTCGATCGATCGCTTATATACCGTTGTTTGCAAAAGCTCGGCATCATTCGCAACGGCGAATATCTCTTCATCGGTACGGTGGAATTCGTCAAGCTTGGAGCTCTCGTAAAAGCGGTTGAGCAACGCTACCTGAAAAGTCCAGATAACTACCAGACAAAGCACCACGAACAAGGTAAGCATACCGAAAAGTCGCCACGAGATCCCTGCCACGCGGCGACGTTTTCTATATATGGGGCTATTTATTCTGTCATTGTTCATATCAGTATTCCCCACTATTCAAATATCACGACTCGCCCTCGAAGCGATATCCCACTCCGCGAAGCGTTACGATATATCTGCTATATTCCCCAAGACTTTTTCTCAAAAGCTTTATGTGAGTATCAAGGGTTCTTGCGTCTCCATAGAAATCGTATCCCCAGACCTCGCTTATAAGCTTTTCACGCGAGAGCGCAATGTTTCGGTTGTCGAGCATATAGAAAAACAGGTCGTACTCCTTGGGAGACATATCGACTCGCTCTCCGTTGATATATACCAATCTTGCAGTCAGGTCTGCCTTGAGTCCTCCGTTGTCGAGCTCTACGATTACATTCGGCTTTTTTACCGCGTCGTCGGCAATATCACGTCTTGACATACGCTTCATGATCGCTTCTATACGAAGCATAAGCTCCTTTGGCGAAAAGGGCTTGACAACGTAATCGTCGATACCAAGCTCAAAGCCGTTTATCTTATCGTATTCCTCTCCGCGCGCCGAAAGCATAATGATCGGCGTGTTTGTCACCTTTCGAATCTCTCGGCAAGCCGAAAATCCGTCGAGCTCAGGCATCATGATATCCATTATGATGATATCGAACTTATCCTTACGGCAAAGTCTTACCGCTTCCATTCCGTCGCCTGCTTCGATGACGGTATGTCCTTCAAATTCGGCGTATTTTTTGATTATAGAACGTATCCTTGCTTCATCGTCTACTACTAAAATATTGTACATTTTTTTCTCCGTTCCGTCTCTGCCCACCGCGGCTCGAGACTAATTATTTATATTGTCCTTTGGCATTTATTACATCTTTGATATAATTATAATAAAAATTTGTGACAGTTTAATGAAGAATCAAGAAAAAGTCGTTGAAAAAAGCAAATTTATTCTTGTTTTTCGCCAGTATATATGATAAAATTAATATATATTGTAAAATTCAGATTCGGGGACGGTTTTTATGATGGATCTTATAAAAAAGTTGCTCAAAGAGACGGGGATAGAGCTATGTGCTCCCATATCCTTGAAAAACTGCAACATCACAAGGCAATACAAGCTTGAGCGTTGCGATTTTTCGGATATTTCTTCGCTGAACGCGATAATGATAGCCGTTCCCTATCTCGTCAAGCACGAAAAACGCAACATTTCGGCTTACGCCGCCCCAAAGGACTACCACGCTTTTTTCAAGGGGCTTTTTGACGCAGTCATTCCCTTGCTTGAACGCGAATATCCCGATCACAGATTCGTGGGCTTTGCCGACGACTCGCCGATAGACGAGCGATCTGCCGCCGCTATGGCGGGGCTTGGGATAATCGGGGACAACGGCATGCTGATTACCGAAAAATACTCGTCGTACGTGTTTTTGGGTGAAATAATCACCGATCTGCCGATCGAGTCTGCCGCGGGAGAGATCAAGAGGTGCGAGGGCTGCGGAAAATGCAAGCTCGCTTGCCCGATGGCAGAGTCGGGTCAATGTCTCTCGGCGCTGACGCAGAAAAAGGGACTTTTATCCGACGAAGAGAAAAGGACGATCTTAAAGCACGGCTATGCGTGGGGCTGTGATATTTGTCAGGAGGTCTGTCCGCACACGAAAAGGGCGATCGCAGACGGCACTATTTACACGGATATCGAATTTTTCAAAAGCGAGGATCTTCCCTTTCTTACCGTCAGGGATATTGACAATATGAGCGACGGGGAATTTGCAACCAGAGCTTATTCCTGGAGAGGTCGCCGGACGATCAGAAGAAATCTTGAGCTTTTTGAACGAGATGATTCTTAAAATCAATTTTTGAGGAAAAAATTATGTTGACATTTCTTTTCGGAAGATCTGGAAGCGGAAAAACTTCTTACATAATCGAAAAAATAAAGGAATCGGTGGCGTCGGGAACGCAGACCTATCTGCTCGTTCCCGAGCAGCAGGCGTTTATCAGCGAATCGATGCTTGCCGATCTGCCTGCGTCGTCTGCGCTCTGCTTTGAGGTAGTCTCCTTTTCTCGCCTTTGCGAAAAGGTTTTTGGCGAGGTCGGAGGTCTTATAGATTCACGTATGGGCAGTGATCTGGGAAGTCTAATCATGTGGCAGGCTCTGCGCGAGGTCTCTACGCTTTTTGAAGAATACGGAAGCGTTAAGACCGACCGTGCATTCGGAGATATGATGCTGTCGGTCATAGACGAGCTACACGCAAATTCGGTGAGTGCCGAGGATTGTCAGAGACTTGCCGAACAATGTGACGATCCCGCGCTCTCGCGTAAGCTTTCCGATATTTCACTCGTTTATGCCAATCGTGATCGAATTATGGGCGAGCTGCTCGGTGAATCCGCGATCGCCGCGGAGAATAAGCTTTCCCTGCTCGCGACGGCTTTGCGCTCTCACAGGTGCTTTGGCGGCTGCAGAGTTTTCGTCGACTCATTTACCAGCTTTACGGGCGAGGAGCACGATATACTCGAGGAGATCGCAAGACAGGCTGACGAGCTCTGTATTTCCTTCTGCTACGAGGGCAGAGGGACTGACGGTCCGCACACCGAAAGTATTCGAGATACGGTTAAAAGATTTACAAGATTTGCGCGTGAAAACGGTGTGGAGTCAAGGGACGTCACCCTTGAAGCAAACACTCGCGCAAAAAGTATTGTGCTATCGGAGATTGAAAAGCTTTTGTGGGATTTTTCCGTCACAAAGGATTCGCTTCCCTGCGTGAATGCCGAGGAGCTTACCGCAGTACCGATGGCAATATGCAAAAACGAATACGAGGAGACCTTCTTTGCCGCCTTGCAGATACTCAAGGCGCACGCAGAGGGCGTTAAATTCTCCGAGATCGCACTTATTATGCGTGACTGTGACAA
>SVRA01000053.1 GCA_015065075.1 Oscillospiraceae bacterium | reverse complement strand
TCAAGAGAGACATGGGCTCCAACAAAAAGGTAAACATCGACGGCAAGACATATACTCCCCAGGAGATCTCGGCTATGATCCTTCAGAAGCTGAAGGCAGATGCAGAGGCATATCTCGGAAGCACGGTAACCGATGCGGTAATTACAGTTCCCGCATACTTCACCGACGCGCAGAGACAGGCAACCAAGGATGCGGGTAAGATCGCAGGTCTTAACGTTCAGAGAATCATCAACGAGCCCACCGCGGCAGCTCTTGCATACGGCGTCGATAAGGAAGACCAGAAGATCATGGTATTCGACCTTGGCGGCGGTACCTTCGACGTATCTCTGCTTGAGATCTCCGACGGCGTGTTTGAGGTTCTTGCAACCGCGGGTAACAACAAGCTCGGCGGCGACGACTTCGACCAGAGAATCATCGACTGGATGGCAGAGCAGTTCAAGAAGGAGAACGGCATCGATCTCCGCAACGATAAGATGGTAATGCAGAGACTCAAGGACGCGGCAGAGAAGGCAAAGATCGAGCTTTCGGGTGTTACTGCCTCTAACATCAACCTCCCCTTCATCACCGCAACCGCGGCAGGTCCTCTTCACTTCGAGGCAACTCTCACCAGAGCGGAGTTTGACCGCATCACCGCAGACCTCGTTGAAGCAACCATGGGCCCCACAAAGCAGGTTCTTCGTGACTCGGGTCTCTCGACAAATCAGATCGATAAGGTGCTTCTCGTCGGCGGTTCTACAAGAATCCCCGCAGTTCAGGATGCAGTTAAGAAGTTCATCGGCAAGGAGCCCTTCAAGGGCATCAACCCCGACGAGTGCGTAGCAGTCGGCGCGGCTATTCAGGGCGGCGTTCTCGGCGGCGAGGTCAAGGATCTTCTGCTTCTCGACGTAACTCCTCTCTCTCTCGGTATCGAGACCATGGGCGGCGTATTCAACAGAATTATTGACAGAAACACCACTATCCCCGTAAAGAAGAGCCAGATCTACTCCACCGCGGCTGATGGTCAGACCTCGGTTGAGATCCACGTTCTTCAGGGCGAGCGCGAGATGGCTGCTTATAACACCACTCTCGGACGCTTCTCCCTCGACGGAATTGCTCCCGCACCCAGAGGAATCCCTCAGATCGAGGTAACCTTTGACATCGATGCTAACGGTATCGTTAACGTAACCGCTTGCGATAAGGGCACGGGCAAGGAGCAGCACATCACCATCACCTCGTCCACCAATATGTCGCAGGAGGACATTGACAAGGCTGTCAAGGATGCCGAAAGGTTCGCAGAGGAGGACAGGAAGGCGAAGGAGGCAGTTGAGGTCAAGAATCGCGCGGACAGCATGATCTTCCAGTGTGAAAAGACTCTCGGCGAGCTCGGTGACAAGATCGACGCGGCTGATAAGGCGGACGTTGAGGCGGCTATCGCAAAGCTTAAGGAGACCGTAAAGGGCGGCGACACCGAGGCTATCAAGGCTGATACCGAGGCGGTTGAAAAGGCGTTCTATAAGGTAAGCGAAAAGCTCTACGCTCAGCAGAATGCGCAGGGACAGGGCTTTGATCCTAATAATATGGGCGGTCAGAACGGCGGCTCGCAGGACGGTCAGTTCTACGACGCAAGCTACGAGGATAACTCGAATAAATAATTTTTAAATCATGGGAAAGGTCGAAACCCGACCTTTCCCATAAAGTGCAAATTATAAGGCGGGCAATTCGCTTTGGCTATAAGCAAAACGAACGGCTCATATTGCCTTTTTTCAGGAAGGTTTTTGGAGAGGGTGCAGGGAGAACCCTTTTTACCTAAAAAGGTTCTCCCTGCATATACATTATAACAAACTATGGCAGATAAAAGAGATTATTACGAGGTGTTGGGCATCCAGAAGGGCGCGTCCGACGCCGAAATAAAGAAGGCATACAGATCACTTGCGAAGAAATACCATCCCGACGTAAATCCGGACAACAAGGAAGCTGAGACGAAGTTCAAGGAGGTCAACGAGGCTTACGAGGTCTTGTCTGATGCCGATAAGAGAGCGAAATACGATCAGTACGGTCACGCGGCGTTTGATCCCTCAAGCGGTGGCTTTGGCGGCGGCTACGGTGGATTCGGCGGCTTCGGAGGCGGCTTTGACGTCGATCTTGGCGACATTTTCGGCAGCTTTTTCGGCGGCGGAGGCTCGAGGCAGAGAAGAAACGGCCCGCAGAGAGGCGAGGACGTCGAGCTGAACGTGACGATCACCTTCGAGGAGGCGGTGTTCGGCTGCAAGAAGGAGGTCAAATTCCAAAGATACAGCAAGTGCTCGTCCTGTAGCGGAAGCGGATCGGCAGACGGCAAGAGCGAGACCTGTCCGAGCTGTCGCGGAACGGGACAGAGACGCGTAATGCAGAATCTTGGCGGAATGCAGTTCCAATCAACCACCACCTGCGACACCTGTCGCGGAACGGGTAAATATATCAAAACTCCTTGTCAGAAGTGTCGCGGAACGGGCTTTGAACGCGTGACCAAGAGTCTGACCGTGGACATCCCCGCAGGAATAGATCACGGCAAGGGACTTATAATCAGAGGTGCGGGCAACGACGGCAAGAACGGCGGCAGTGCAGGCGACGTTATCGTTATGGTCAGCGTTCGTCCGAGCGCAACCTTCAAGCGCGACGGCTACACGCTCTTCTGCGAGGTGCCGATAACCGTTGCGGAGGCTACGCTTGGTGCGGAGATCGACGTGCCCACACTCGAGGGCATGGAGAGATTCACGATCCCTGAGGGAACGCAGACGGGAACCACCTTTACCTTGAAGCAAAAGGGAGTTCCGTATGTCAACTCCACTCGCCGAGGAGACCTTATCTTCCGCGTTAACGTCGAGATCCCGAAGGGACTGAGCGAAAAGCAGAAGGAGCTGCTCCGCGCATTTGCCGAGGCGTGCGGCGAAAACAATTACGCAAAGAAAAAAAGCTTTTTCAAAAAGGATAAAAAGTAATGAATGAAAATATAGACAAGGATTACGTCTGCGGAGACTACGGCGAGGTCACGGAATGGCTACAGATCAAGGTGACCGTCCCCACCGAGCGACTTGACGAGCTGACGGGTTTGATGAGCATGATCAACACCAATCTGCTCATCGACGACCTGAGCGACATAGACCTTAAGACCTGCTACGGCGACCTTATCGACGAAAAGATACTGAACGCCGACAAATCTCACGCCTCGGTGTCCTATTTCGTGCCGAAGGATGTGAACATCTCGGACGATATGGCGTTTTTGCGTGACAGACTTGCATCGGCGAGCTTTACCGACGCCGAGATCGAGGTGATCGGACTGTGCGAGGAGGACTGGGCGAACTCCTGGAAGGAGTTTTATAAGCCCTTTAAGGTTGGTAAGATAGTTATCGTGCCCGCATGGGAGGATTACGAGGCGAAGGATGGCGAGATCATCGTCAGTATGGATCCCGGAATGGCATTCGGCACGGGAACACACGAGACCACAAGACTTATCATATCTCTGCTTCAGAAATACGTAAAAGAGGGCGACAGTCTGCTTGACGTAGGCACGGGAAGCGGAATATTGGCGATCTGTGGAGCGAAGATCGGAGCAGAGAACTGCCGCGCGTACGATATAGATCCTATGTCGGTGCGCGTTGCAAACGAGAATATCCGCGAGAGCGGACTTGAAGACAAGATCACCTGCGCGCAGAGCGACCTGCTTCGTCAGGTCGAAAACCGAGTCGGCGGCTACGATATCATCTGCGCTAACATAGTCGCGGATATCATTATCCGTATGACGCCCGACGTCGCTCCCTTTATGAGCGAAAAAACCGTCCTGCTCGCATCGGGTATCATCGCAGAGCGTTGCGATGACGTTGTCCGTTGCTTTGAGCAGCACGGCTTTAAGATCGTCGAGCGCGCCGAGGATAACGGCTGGTGCGCTTTGGCTGTGATGATTGGATAAGAATATGCAGGAGGGGGGGAAGAACCTTTTTGGAAAAAGGTTCTTCCCCCCCTCCTGCACCACCCCCTATCTCCAAAAACCTTCAATAAAAGGGGAGATGATAGGGTGGCGGTATAGAGTAGCCGTTGAGTTTTATTTATAGTTCGATTACATTGTCGGCAAAGGCAATGTCGCTCTCGTCGTGTGTGACGAGCACAAGCGTTTTGCCGACCGAAAATTCGATCAGTAATTCAAGCATTTTTGTCGCGGTCTCCCTGTCGAGAGCAGAGAAGGGCTCATCGAGCAGAAGCAGGTCTGCATCGGTCGACTCGGCAAAGGCAAGAAAGCGCGCGAACGCCACTCTTTGTGCCATTCCTCCCGAAAGCTCGTGGGGGAATTTTTTTTCGGCATCGGCAAGTCCGACCGCCGAAAGATATTTGTCCGCAAGGGCAAAATCTTCTTTTTTGAGTACCGCACGGATATTATCAAGCGCGTTTTTCCAAGGCAAAAGCCGTGTTTCTTGGAACATATACGCGATTTTCTCGTCGCGCACGATTTCGCCTCCGTCTACACGCTCAAGTCCCGCAATTACGCGAAGAAGCGTGGTTTTTCCGCAGCCCGAAGCACCAAGGACCACATTTTTCGATCCTTGATTCAATTTCAGCGAAAAATTGTCGAGTACGACGTTATTTCCATACGATTTTCTTATGTTTTTAAGTTCAGTCAATCTTCTCGCCTCCCTTCAAAGTGGGAAAAACCTTATTTGCGAGAGCAGAGAAGAGAACGACCATCAATTTTTCAATAACAACGCTCAAAATTATCACGACGACCGTCCAAGCAAAAAGATCGACGGTTTCAAAATAGATCTTCGCGTCCGATATCATTTTTCCAATCGAAATAACGGGAACGAGAAGAACCTCTGCCGCGATCCCCGCTTTCCAAGCCATACCGAGAGAGGCACGGAGAGAGGCAAAAAAGTAGGACGCGATACTCGGCAGATAAATATGCTTTATCTTAGAGGCACGACTCATTTTATAAACGTTTGCCATTTCAAGCAAAGCCTTGTCGGTATTAAGGAATCCCGTTTCCGCGTTTGCCCACACGACAGGTGTAACGATCATCGCCGCAATGATAAGCGGAGCGACGTCGCGGCTTATCCAAAGCACGATCAGAAAGATAAAGGACACAACGGGAGTCGATTTTATTACCGCAAGCGCGGGAGCAAAAAAATCTCTTGCCAATTTTGAGAACGCGGTAAGCATACCTCCAAGCGCCCCGATGACCACACCTATCGCGATCCCCGCAACAATGCGAAGAAGCGAAAGTCCGATCGTTTTATAAAAATCAAGCGTGATCACAAGCTCGCCGAGTCTGACGATGACCGCCCACGGCGCAGGAAAGAGCAACTCGTGCCCTACCGCCATAGCGATCAGTTGCCACAAGCCGATCCAGACGAGCGCGATGAGTGAATATTTCAGTATTTTTTTCATCATTTTCCAAGATAGATCTTGCTATCGGGGATCTTTCCGCCGACTGCCTTGGGGTTAACGGCATAAAGCTTTGCAAAGAAAACGTCGAGCGCGCTTGCCATTTCATCGCTGTCGACATAGACGATATTGCATTTCGGGATCGCCTTCTCTGCAACCTTTGCCTGAGCAAAAATTCCAGTACTTGCTATGCATTCCGACGCACCCTTAGGGTCGGATACGGTGAACTGGATAGAATTTGCGTAGTCACTTAAGAACTGCTCGAGCTCCTTGGGATGATTTTCCGCCCACTCGGTACGAACGACGATACAACCCTGCATGAGAGTACCCTCACCGTATACCTTTTCCCACTCGTCGGTCAGATCAAGCGCGACGGTGAGCTTGTCATTAGCGCTTTGCGCGATAGTTACCATCGGCTCGGGAAGAACGGCGATATCGACCTTGTCGGTAGCGATCGCCTCGCGCAAAAATGCGGGCTCGGCGTAGCTTGTGTCGATAGTCACGTTTATATCGTTTTCACGGCAGATCGCCTCGAAAATAAAGGCGGGATTCTGCGCAGGGCAATAGACCGTCTTTCCGTCAAGCTCGGAGAGGTTACTTATCTCTATCTTCTCACCGTTTACCACGAGATAAAGCACACCGAGAGTGTTGACCGCGGCGATCTTGACCGCGCCGTTCGTCTTATTGTAGAGTGCGGCGGCAGCATTGGTGGGGAGAGCCGCGATATCTATACTTCCGTTGATAAGTCCCTTAGTGATGGGCTCTGCCTCTTTTTCAACGGTGAATTTATAGTTGAGAGAGGACTTTCCGTCTGCGGCGTCACTCATCATCTTTGCAGCGCCGAAGCCCGTCGTGCCGTTGAGGACGGATACGTTTATCTCAAGCTCCTCGGTCTTCACAATGTCGCAGGAGCAGAGCAGAGCAGTTAACGTAATGATCGCGCAGATCAGAGCGACAACTCTACATGAGATAATGCTTTTTGTCTTTTTCATAATATGACCGCCTTCCAATTTAATTTTAAACCACATAACATTATACTACTTTGCGTCGCAAATGTCAATGGATCTATCTAACTAAAGGTAATGTAAACATTATGTAAATTTTTGTTTTTTCTATTTACAAATTTTTGTGTATAATATATAATTAACTTTCGGGTGACGGCGATACGTTTGTCATAAGTATTGTGATTACTTAGACAAGGGATGTATCTCCGTAACATACTGGCGGTCTGTAAATCGCCGAAAGATCACGATTCCGTGCGAAAATCGTGAAAAAGTGTGCATGCGTAGTTAAAAATCAGTTGCAATAGAACGAAAAACTTGCTACAATGATTAGCAGAAATGATCTCAATCTACTCTAATCGCCAAAGGAGCTTTAAGATGACACTCGTAATACTTGCTGCAGGAATGGGATCGCGCTACGGCGGTCTCAAGCAGATAGACCCCATCACCGATAACGGTGAGTTTATTATCGACTTTTCGATATTCGACGCCGTTAAATCGGGCTTTGATAAGGTAGTTTTCATTATCAAGAAAGAGAATTACGACGCGTTCCGCGAGACAGTCGGAGCTCGTGTAGAGCCGTACATAAAGGTCGAATACGCCTTCCAGGATATAAAAGATATTCCCGAGGGATTCAGCGTTCCCGAGGGCAGAGAAAAGCCGTGGGGCACCTCGCACGCGCTTCTTTGCGCCGCACCGTACGTAACCGATAATTTCGCGGTAGTCAATGCCGACGACTTCTACGGCAGAGATGCATTCGCCAAGCTTGCCTCTCACCTCGGCAGTCTCGACACAGCGTCGACCGACTACTGTATGGTCGGCTACGTGCTTCGCAACACCCTTACCGAAAACGGAACGGTCTCGCGCGGCAGATGTGAGATCGACAAGGACGGAATGCTTACCTCTATCACCGAGCTTACCAAGATCAAGGCTCACGGAAACGACGCTCAGTATCTGAACGGGTGCGGTGAGTGGGAGGATCTGTCGGGCGACACCGTTGTGTCTATGAACTGCTGGGGACTCACCCCCGCGATCTTTGAAGAGCTTAAGGACGGTTTTGTTAAGTTTCTTTCCTCCGAAAAGGGAAAAGAGCTTAAGAGCGAATACTATCTCCCCGGCGCGATCGACGATATGATGAAGGCAGGCAAGTGCGCCGTCAGAGTCCACGAAACGAGCGCGGCCTGGTACGGAGTGACCTACTCCGAGGATAAGGAAGGCGTAAAGAACGCCCTCCGCAGCATGATGACAAACGGCGAATACCCCCACAAGCTTTGGAAATAATCTTAGTTGAGGTAAAAAAATGAATTTTAATTTGACAGAGAAGGATATTATAACCTCCGCAGGTCACTTTGACATCGAGGGCAAGGTGGTTCACATTGAGGAGTGCCATAACGGACATATAAACAGAACCTATTTTTTGACCTATGATACGGGCAAGAGATACGTTATGCAGATGGTAAATACCGAAATATTCAAGAAGCCCGACGAGGTTATGGAGAACATAGTTGGTGTTACCGAGCATATCCGCCGCGGATACGAGGCAAAGAGGATCGATTCCGAGAGAAGAGCGCTCCGCGTTATTTGGACCAAGAGTGGCAAGTGGGGTCACGTAGACCGCCGCGGCATCTATTGGAGAATGTACGATTTCGTTGAAGGCGCAGAGTGTTATATGAAGGTCGAATCTGCCGAAATGTTTGAGAAGGTAGCGTATTCCTTCGGACAGTTCCAGCGTCAGCTTGCCGATTTTGATGCAAGCGTGCTTCACGAAAGCATACCCAACTTCCACAACACCGAGTGGAGATATAAAAATCTTCAAAAGGCGATCGAGGAAAACAAGTCGGGCAGAGCGCACCTCGTTCCCGACGAAATAAAGTTTGCGCTTGATCGCAAGCATATCACGAGCTTTATCAATGAGAGCATAGCAAACGGCTCTCTTTCGCTCAGAGTAACGCATAACGATACCAAGCTCAATAACATTATGGTAGACCGCGAGACCGGAGAGGGAATCTGCGTTATCGACCTCGATACCGTAATGCCCGGCAGCGTTCTTGCAGACTTCGGCGACAGTATCCGCTTCGGCGCTTCGAGTGCGGCGGAGGACGAGACCGATCTCGACAAGGTCTATTGCAGACTCGATATGTTCGAGGCATACGCAAAAGGCTTTATTCAGGGCCTTGAGGGCAGCCTTTCCGAGTCCGAGATCAGAGCACTTCCCATGGGTGCGCTGATACTTACATACGAAACGGGTATACGCTTCCTGTCCGACTACCTCGACGGCGACGTATATTTCAGAACCGAGTATCCCGATCACAATCTCGACCGTGCGCGCAACCAGTTCAAGCTCGTTGCCGACATGGAAAAGAAGATGGATGAAATGAACGCCATCGTGGCAAAATATATTTAATTGAGCAACCAACGAAAACCCCAATGAATTAAAGGAGAATAGGGATGTCAGTACTCATTACGGGCGGTGCGGGCTTTATCGGCTCTCACACCGCGGTGGAATTTTTGAACGCAGGCTACGACGTAGTCATTATGGACAATTTTTCAAACAGTAAGCCTGTCGTTTTGGACCGTATAAAAGAGATTACGGGCAAGGACTTTAAGTTCTACGAAGCAGACCTGCTTGACGCGGCGGCGCTCGACAGAATATTTGAAGAGAACCCCGAGATAGACTCCTGCATACATTTCGCAGGACTCAAGGCGGTCGGCGAGTCGGTCTCTATGCCTATCGAATACTACCACAACAACGTCACGGGCACGCTCATCCTCTGCGATTCGATGCGCCGTCACGGTGTTAAGACCATGGTCTTCAGCTCCTCCGCTACCGTTTACGGTGCGCCTGAGGAGGTTCCGATCAAGGAGAGTGCAAGAGTCGGCAACGCGACCAACCCCTACGGCGAGACCAAGGTTATGATCGAGCGCATCCTCAAGGATATCTACGTCTCGGATAAGGAGTGGAATATTTCGGTTCTGCGCTACTTCAACCCCATCGGAGCGCACGCATCGGGACTCATCGGCGAGGACCCCAACGGAATCCCGAACAACCTTATGCCTTATATCACCAAGGTCGCGCTCGGCAAGCTGCCGCAGCTCAGCGTATTCGGAAACGACTACGACACGCACGACGGCACGGGTGTACGCGATTATATCCACGTGGTCGATCTTGCAAAGGCGCACCTCAAGGCGCTTGAATATATTAAGAGCGCGCACGGTATCGATTATTTCAATATCGGCACGGGCAACGGATATTCGGTGCTCGATATGGTAAAGGCGTACGAGCAGGTGACCGGCTTGAAGGTCAACTATAAGATAGTCGGCCGTCGCCCCGGTGACATCGCATCCTGCTATGCAGATCCCTCCAAGGCAGAAAGAGTTCTTGGCTGGAAGGCGGAGTTCGGCATCACGGAGATGTGTCGCGACGCAAATAATTGGCAGACAAAGAATCCTAACGGATACGATTCGTAATAACTGTAAGGGGCGATCATTTCGCCCCTATATTTGAATGGAGATCGATATGAATATAGAAAAGTGTTATTTTGGCGAAGCGTTCGGTAGAGCGGTCGATAAATATACCCTGACTGTTGACAGCGGAATGAGCGTGAGCATAATCACGCTTGGCGGTGCGGTAAATAAGCTCCTCGTTCCCGACCGAGAGGGCAAGCTTGCCGACGTTGTCGGCGGTTACGATGATCTTGCCGACTACGTCGAGGGCGACGGCTATCAGGGCGCGATTATCGGTCGGTTCGGCAACCGTATCGCAAAGGGCGCTTTTACGCTCGACGGAGTCGATTACAAGCTCTTTATCAACAACGGCCCCAACCACCTCCACGGCGGCAAGCTCGGCTTTTCGCATAAGGTCTGGGATGCCGAGGCGGGAATAGAGGAGGACGGCTGCACTCTGACACTCAGATACACCTCGCCCGACGGTGAGGAGGGCTACCCGGGCACTCTTAAGGTCACCGTGACCTACAAACTGAGTCAGGACAATGCGCTTTCGATAAAATATCACGCCGTGACTGATAAAAAGACCGTATTGAACCTCACCAATCACACCTATTTCAATCTCGGCGGCTTTGCTTCGGGCAAGATCTTCGACCACGAGCTCTGGATCGATGCAGATAGCTTCCTCGAGACCGACGAAACGCTTATCCCGACGGGCAGACGCGTGTCGGTGGAGGTAACTGCGTTCGATTTCCGCACCCCCAAGACGATCGGGCGCGACTTTGACCTCTCCTACGAGCCATTGAGGATCGCAGGCGGCTACGATCACTGTATGAATTTCACAAAGAGAGCCGAGCCGATGAGTGAGGCGAGGGCCCGCGTCTACGAGAAAAAGAGCGGCAGAGTGATGGAGGTCTGGACCGACCAGCCTTGCGTGCAGTTTTATTCGGGCAACTTCCTGAACAATCCCGACCACGATTTCAAGGGCGGATACAAGCAGGGACTTCAGAATATGTTTTGCCTTGAAACGCAGAAAATGCCTGACAGCGTCAATCGTCCCGACTTCACCGATTGCACCCTCGATGTCGGCGAGACCTACGAAACTATAACGGTTTATAAGTTTTTGACGAGATAAAAGGAAATATGATTATGAACAACAGAAAATATCCTACAAGCCTATTCATTATCGGCTTTATAATGAATATATTTTTTCGTTTCTTCTGGCTTTTCGTTCCCGCAGTTGTTTTGATGATCGTGGGAATATTTGTTGCCCCGTGCCTTTATATTGGCTTGGCGATTTTTGCATTGGATGTCGTTCTGTCCTTGATAGAGCAGATCAAAATCCGTAATACCTTTCTCAAAGATAGCGACAATCCCGATTTTCAAGCGTTTCAGGATGCTCTGTCAAGGGACGGAGGCTGGACTGACAATCTCGGCGAGCTTTTGGAGCAGAAGCTGTCCGAAGGTCAAAACGAGATAACTGCTGATGACGAAAGTGAAGATGAATAAGTAAACCCCGACAGAAAATCTGTCGGGGTAATTTTTATCTATAAAGCAAATATTTCGAAATTTCAATCATATTTTCGTTTTCCGAGGTGTTGATTATCTCGATCTCGCCCTCGCCCGCGTCACGCAACAGTCCGAGCTCGTCAAGTCGGCGTCTCGTATGCCGCGCCGTGCCCTCGCCACCGTCAAGCACGACCGTCTCGGCAGGAAATTGCTCCGCGATCAACGCCTTCACGTGCGGATAATGGGTGCATCCGAGCACCACCGCGTCGATCCGCTTGCTCTTGTATGGCTCGAAAAGCTTTGTGAGATATGCTCTTATCTCGTCGCTCTCCACGTCTCCCGTTTCGATAAGCTCAACGAGTCCGGGGCAGGGGAGCGGCAAAAATTCGCCCTTTCCCGAAAAGCGTGCGACAAGCGCCTGGAATTTTTCCTCGCGCAGAGTCAGCGGAGTTGCCATAACGATGACTCTCGGGTGCTCGCAAAGCTCACTTGCGGGCTTGACCGCAGGCTCAATGCCGATAATGAGCAGCTCGGGGTTTTCCTCGCGCAAGATCTTCGCCGCCACGCTCGTCGCGGTGTTGCAGGCGATGACGAATGCCTTGATGCCACGCTCCTTGAGCAGAGCGAGATTTTTTCTCGTTATTTCAAGCACCTCGGGCTTGGTCTTTGTGCCGTAGGGGGCGTTTATAGAGTCGCCGAAATACAAAAAGCGCTCGTTTGGCATGATCTTTACAAGCTCACGCAAAACGCTGATGCCGCCGAGTCCCGAGTCCATGACCGCGATCGGCAGATCCTTTTTGTTGTCCATTCGTCTCACCTCTTTTAATAATCCCGCCCGA
>SVRA01000052.1 GCA_015065075.1 Oscillospiraceae bacterium | reverse complement strand
ATATAAGCTGTACGACGAAAGCGGCGACTGAACATAATCAAGCTCACCGTCACATCCGACGAGGTGGAATCCCTCGCGGTTGTGTGTCAGCCTACCCTCCCCAATCGAGTAAATGCAATCGGTATCCACCATAGCGTAAATATCCACCGCTACGTCAAGCGAATAAGTGCCGTCCTCAAGCTCGCGTCTTACGTTCTCGCGCTCCCAGGCGTACCAATCGGGAATGTGATCAAATTCGGTCTCGCCCTCAATAGCGCGCATAAATCCGTCCTCGGTAAGCTCGTATTGCTTGCCGCAGGCGTGGCAGGTCAAGGTAGTTCCCTTGCCCTCGGTCTGACCCTCGGCAAGGCAGTGAGGACACTTGTAAAGCACACGGTTGAGATGATCCGCGCGGAAATCCTCGTCTATCTTAACACCCTTTTGCTGCTGCGAGCGGAAGTTGTCAAACGAGAACTTTTCGCGCAACAGCTCGTTGATCTGACATGGCGTCATTTCCTTTGTCTGCTCGGGAGACAAAAGATACTCGACCTGTGCCGTCACCTGAGTTTTGCGAAGCTGAAGATTATTGTAAAGCGGATCGCGCAAAAAAGCGCCGTCTGTCCTGATAGTCACCACGGGAAGACCAAACATCTTCACGCACCGTCCAAGACTCTCGGGCAGAGGCGTAGCAGTGCCGTCAAAGCTGTAGCTCGCCTCGGGGTACATAAGTATCGACGAATTGTATCGCTTCACGGCATAGAGCATATCGTGAAGCAGAGACACCTCGCTGACAAATTTCTTCGTAGGTATACAGCCGATCTGTCTCATAAGCCAATTCTTGCCTATAAAGCCGTCGGAGGTGCAAACGATATTATATTTTCTCGGATAAAGTATCCTTGAGGCTATCTTCAGATCGATAAAGCTCGAGTGATTCATCAGAATAAAGCAGGGCTCCTTTTTTGAGAGCTTCTCCATTCCGATAGAGGTATATTTGAATTTTGTCGCAACAAGATCGGGGATCGAGAGCGTGCGAATAAGCGTGCGGAAGAAAAAGCTCGGCCTGCTCGGCTTTTTTTGCTTCTTTTCGGGCTTTTCCAAAAGCTCCTTGTAACTGACACCGTATTTTATCTTCATAAGATACTCTCCCGTAAAAAACTTCACAATATTAACTGAATTTTAACTTTATATATATTTTACCACCGTGCAGGGCAAATGTCAATATACAAAAAATCGAAAAATCCCCCGATTGACTATTGACTAACAAAAAATATTATGTTACAATTAATCAGATGATATCAAATCTTGTAAAAAGGAGCCCAGCGTGAAAATTGCTTTCATTTAAACGTGGGGCGAACTGTTTCACGCATGAATTTCGCCGATGGCAAAATTCATCGACTATTATTTATGCCGCCATTGGCGGCGGAATGGAGATTAATATATGGATTTCACCGTTGAACTTTTAAAATACCCCACCGAAGAGGATTGGATGCTGTGTAAGCTCTGCACTCTCAACACCGTTGGCAAGACCAGCACGAAGCTTCCCACAGAGGAATGGAGAAAAAAGCTCCTTCTGAGTGAGCATAGCCCGATAAGAACTCTCAATTTCTGCATCAAAATGGTAATTCCCTACTACGTTTCGGTCCATTTTTGCCGCCATTTCATCGGAGTAACCCACTTCGTGCAGAGCCAGAGAAACGACCGTCAGGAAAACTACGACCGCACCAAAGCGCCGCAGGATTCCCCTGTTTCTCACATGATGTACATAAACGCGCAGGAGCTTATGTTTATGGCTCGCCGCCGTCTGTGCATGCAGGCAGACCCCGCGACCCGTAAGGTAATGAATGAGATAAAGAGAATAGTTGAAGAACAGTGCCCCGAATTTATCGGCACTCTCGAGCCTATGTGCTCCTATCGCGGAGGCAGATGCACCGAATTCACCTCTTGCGGACTTAACAAGCAGTTCCTGACAGGCAAGGAAGACTAAAATAAGATAAAAAAACGGCAACGCTAGTGCGTTGCCGTTTTTTATTCACCGTAAATTCGTGCCGTTAGCACCCTGTCATTATTTCAATGATCTTTCGATCAGTCTCCTTCATTCCGTCGTGACCAAGCATATAAATGTTACGGATAGTGTTCTCAACCCCCTTGCTGACAAGACCGTCACCGCCGTAAAACTGGCAGCCCTCTGAGAACATCTCAAAGCCCATAATGCCCGCATCGACCGCCATAGCGATCTTTGCCGCACAGCTCGCCTTCGCACCGTCGCAAACGATACCGCTTGAAATAGCAAGAGCGTTAACGAGAGTGTGATTGATCGCGCGAAGATCGTGAGTAAGCAGATATGCAATTCCCGCCCCTGCGCCCGCGCCCGCGCTGACCGCACCGCAGTATGCAGACAATCTGCCGATTCCACTCTTGAGGTGAAGCGTGACCAGATTCGACAAAGTCAAAGCGCGCAACAACTCCTCGCGGCTCTTTTCGTGATATTCCGCGTAGGCGATAACGGGCAAGCTCGCCGTCATTCCCTGATTACCGCTTCCCGAGTTAATAACGACAGGCATATCGCAGCCGCTCATTCTCGCATCCGAGCCTGCCGCCGCGTAAGCCTTTGCGCGAGTGCGGATACTGTCGTCTTGCTTCATAAGAAGCTGACCGATCCGCGCACCGTAATTATTCGTCAATCCCTCGCGGGATATAGCGGTATTGTAATCGATCTGTCTTTGCAGAACAGCCTCCACGTCGGCGATCTCAACAGTCTCGGCAAAATCGAAAATATCCGCTATGCAAAGCAGATTGTGATCGGGCTTCGCCTCATCCTCACAAGCCTTTTCTCTTTCGAAGAACACGCACTTGCCGTTGTTGATTATCTCCGTGATATTGGTGTGCTCGTCCTCAATATGCACAGACACCGAGCACTCGCCCTTAGTGACCGTTATGACAAGATCGAGCAGGTGTATACTGTCAAGCGGCGAGACCTTGATATCAAAGTCCTTCATTCTCTCGGCAAGAGAGCATTCCTGCTCTGCCGTCACCGAGGAGATCACCTCAAGCTGCTTGCAAGAGTCACCGAACAAAATACCGACCGCCGCGGCCGCTTCAAGACCGCGCAAGCCGTTAGTGTGAGGGACAATAACGCTTTTTACGTTCTTTATAATGTTGCCGCTCGCCTGAATATGCACGTGCTCGGGCAAACCTCCCAAGACCTCTCTTGCTTTAGCCGCACAAAAAGCGACCGCGATCGGCTCAGTGCAACCCATAGCTGGCACAAGCTCACGTCTCATTATTTCAACGTAGGTTTTATATATTTTTGACTCTTTTTTCATACAAACCGTCTGCCTTTACGTATTATGACATTATTATACTAAAAAATTCAGGAAATGTCAAGAAATATCGATTTAAGATACACTGCAATTGGTAAAAAAGCCCACCCCAATTTGTCAGAGACGAGGTGCACCGGAAAAAGCAAGGCGAAGGCTTACTTAAGTAAGTCGAGCCGCTTTTGAGGAGCAACGACGTATCTGGTAAATTCGGGCGGGCTACGTCTATTCAATTACTTTATAGCGGTCTTATCCTTCTGGATAACGTCATGCGCGCCGCCCTCAACGATACTCGTCGCAGAAACAAGAGTGAGAGTTGCCTTTTCCTGAAGCTCGGGAATAGTCAAAGCGCCGCAGTTACACATCGTGGACTTGACCTTTGCAAGAGTCATAGCAACGTTGTCCTTCAAGCTTCCTGCGTAAGGCACGTAGGAGTCAACGCCCTCCTCAAAGGAAAGCTTCTTGTCGCCGCCAAGGTCGTATCTCTGCCAGTTACGAGCACGAGCAGAGCCCTCACCCCAGTATTCCTTGTAGTAAGTGCCACCGATCGAGACCTTGTTCGTGGGAGATTCGTCAAAGCGAGCAAAATATCTGCCGAGCATAACGAAATCAGCCCCCATAGCGAGAGAGAGAGTAATGTGGTGATCGTAAACGATACCGCCGTCAGAGCAAACGGGCACGTAAACGCCGGTCTCCTCAAAATATCTGTCTCTTTCCGCGCAGACCTCAATAAGAGCAGTCGCCTGACCGCGACCGATACCCTTGGTCTCACGGGTAATACAGATCGAGCCGCCGCCGATACCGACCTTGATAAAGTCCGCACCGCAATCAGCAAGGAATCTGAAGCCTGCCGCGTCAACAACGTTTCCTGCGCCAACCTTTACGCTGTCGCCGTACTTTCCGCGGATCCAAGCGATAGTTCTCTGCTGCCACTCGGAAAATCCCTCGGAGGAGTCGATACAAACTACGTCAACACCTGCCTCAACGAGAGCAGGAACTCTCTCTGCATAGTCACGGGTATTGATACCCGCACCTACTACGTATCTCTTATTGGAATCGAGAAGCTCGTTGGGGTTCTGCTTGTGGGAATCGTAGTCCTTTCGGAAAACGAAATAGCAGAGCTTCTGTTCGTCATTTATAATGGGAAGACTGTTGAGCTTGTTGTCCCAAATAATATCGTTGGCTTCTTTAAGGGTAGTTCCCTCTGGAGCAGTGATAAGCTTTTCAAAGGGAGTCATAAAGTCAGCCACCTTGGTATCTACAGACATACGGCTGACACGGTAGTCACGTCCGGTAACGATACCGACGAGCTTACCGTCGGGAGTTCCGTCCTCGGTAACCGCAACGGTCGAGTGACCCGTCTTTTCCTTGAGCGCGATAACGTCCGCGAGAGTCGACTCGGGGCTTACGTTGGAATCGCTGCGAACGAATCCCGCCTTGTGCATCTTTGCACGCTTCACCATAGCCGCCTGATTCTCGATGGACTGAGAGCCGTATATAAAGGATACACCGCCCTCGGTAGCAAGAGCAACTGCGAGTCTATCACCCGATACCGACTGCATAATAGCCGATACCATAGGAATATTCATCGTGATTGCAGGAGTTTCACCCTTTTTGTATTTTACCAACGGTGTTTTAAGACTGACGTTAGCAGGAATACATTCGCTGGACGAATAACCGGGAATAAGCAGATATTCGTTAAAAGTATGTGAGGGTTCATTGATAAACTTTGCCATAATTTATTTCTCCTTATCTTTATTATCCATTATTCGTATATTGGGAATTTAGCGCAAAGAGCTTCAACCTCTGCCTTGATCTTATCCTTGTTTGCTTCAAAATCAGTAGCTACAAGCTTCATCCACTTGGCAATAAGAAGCATCTCTTCCTTGCCAAAGCCACGGGATGTTACCGCGGGAGTACCTACACGGATACCACTGGTCACGAAGGGCTTTTCAGGATCGTTGGGGATAGCGTTCTTGTTGACAGTGATGTTTACCTCGTCAAGACGGTGCTCCATATCCTTACCGGTAACACCGAAGGGACGAAGGTCGATAAGCATCAGGTGGTTGTCGGTGTCACCCGATACGATGTTGAATCCCTCTGCCTTGAGCGCGTCGCAAAGAACCTTTGCGTTCTCAACGATGTTCTTCTGATATTCCTTAAATTCAGGGGTAAGCGCCTCACCGAGCGCAACTGCCTTTGCTGCAATGATATGCATAAGAGGGCCGCCCTGCGTTCCGGGGAATACTGCCTTGTCTATCTGCTTTGCAAGCTCCTCACGGCAAAGGATCAAGCCGCCGCGAGGGCCGCGGAGAGTCTTGTGAGTTGTGGTGGTAACTACGTCAGCATAGGGCACGGGACTGGGATGAAGTCCTGCGGCAACAAGGCCCGCAATATGAGCCATATCGACCATAAAATACGCGCCGACTTCCTTTGCGATCTGACCGATCTTTTCAAAATCAATGGTTCTCGAATAAGCGCTTGCGCCCGCGATTATCATCTTGGGCTTGCACTCAAGCGCGGTATTTCTGATCGCCTCGTAATCAAGCATAGCGTCATCATCCGAAACGCTGTAAGGAACGATATTGAAATACTTACCCGAAATGTTTACGGGCGAACCGTGAGAAAGGTGACCGCCGTGAGCGAGATTGAGTCCCATAACCGTATCGCCGGGATTCAAAAGTGCAAAAAATACCGCGAGATTAGCGGACGCACCACTGTGAGGCTGAACGTTGGCATGCTCTGCTCCGAAAAGCTGCTTTGCACGCTCGCGCGCGATGTTTTCTACAACGTCAACGCACTGACAGCCGCCATAATAGCGTTTACCGGGAAATCCCTCGGCATATTTATTGGTCAGAACAGTTCCCGCAGCAAGCAGAACTGCCTTTGATACGATGTTTTCAGAAGCAATAAGCTCGATGTTGTGTCTCTGACGCGCAAGCTCGAGTGAGCAGGCATCGTACACTTCCTTGTCATAGTTAACAAGCTCGTCAAAAAAATTCATTTTTCTGATTCCTTTCTCATAAGTTTCAAGAGATAAACAGTACCCTATTTTATTAAATTTAATTATACTATAATTAACCTTCGTTGTCAAGCGATATTCTCCATTTTTCAACCAAAATTCGCAAATTCGTCTTTTTTTACCAAAGTAGATTGTATCAAAATAATCGGAGTAGCTTTTCCGCACAAAAAGCCGACCTTGAAAGTCATAATAATAACCTCCCCGAAATAAAATTTCAACAGAAACATTTATAAAAGAGGGGCTTATGAAATCGAGTTTTTTAATAAAACTTTTTCTGTTTTTTATCATATCGGCAATAGTAATGGGAGCAGCAGCGTATTTTCTCGGTGATTTTCGTTTTTCCCCGCCGCAGTCAAGCACCGCGACAGGTGCTGATAGTGTTGAGCCCAAATACAAAGCGGTAATAATCGACGCGGGTCACGGAGGAGAAGACGGAGGCGCGTCAAGCGCGGCAGGGCTTGTCGAAAAGGATGTAAATCTTGAAATATCCAAAATACTCTGCGATATGCTCCGTGCAAACGGCATCAACGTAATTATGACCAGAGAAGACGACCGCCTGCTCTATGATCGGAACGTAGACTATCAGGGCAGAAAGAAAAAGCTTGACCTCGCCGCTCGACTCACGATTGCCGACACGACCCCCGACGCCATATTTATAAGCATACACATGAACTCCTACACCCACCCGAAATATTCGGGACTGCAGGTTTGGTATTCGCCCAATGATCCCAACTCCTCTGCCCTCGCAGGTCTGATACAAAGCAATAATAAATCAATGCTTCAACTCGAAAATACAAGAAAAACCAAAGTTGCCACAAGCTCGATATTTCTGCTTGAAAACGCTACCTGCCCCGCCGTCCTCGTCGAATGTGGTTTTCTCTCAAATCCCACCGAAGCCGCACTTTTCGAAACCGACGAATATAAGCAGAGGGTTGCGTTCGTTATATTCTGCTCTCTCGTAGAATTTCTTCATGGATAATAATAGAAAAGCCGCCCAAAAGGGCGGCTTTGGTTTTTTATTTATAATGACGAAAATGCCTCAATTACTTCTCCAACAAATAATCGTACATATTTACCGCCAGCAGATTCCAGCTCTGGAAGCCGAGATTATGTACACCATCGCATGTGTCGGGATCGTAATATTCGTGCATCTTACCGTATTTTTCTATATCCCTACCGAACATTAAAACGGTTTTTTCGGCAAGCTCGCGAGCCTCATTCTCATAGCCGTAATTTATAAGTCCGACAAACGTCATATAGTTTGCAATTCCCCAAATGGGACCCGTCCAGCACGACGGATTGCCCGATTTTATTACGCGGTACATTTTTTCCGCCTTGGAGAGTGAACGCACACCGCCCGCAGAATAGAAGGTCCTTTCGTTCAGATAATTTTCCTTTACCATTCTCTCGGCTTGCTCGGGAGTTGCAATATTTGCCCACATTGCCATAAATCCCGACCATACGTCGATCTTTTGTAGCAAGAAGCTGTAATTTCTCGGGCAACCCCTGTGCATCTTTTCATCACTGTCTATCGGACGGAGATTGAGGTCTGCACTGTAGAAAAATCCGTTTCTTTCATCCCACAGACTCTCACGGATGCAGAGCTTGAGTCCTTCCGCTCTTTCGGCATACTTTGCCGCCACGTCCTCAAGGCCCAAGAGTCGCGCGATCTCGGAAACTGCCCAAATCTCCTTATACATCAAGCAATTCAAATAAATTGTAGCCGAGCTTTTTTCAGGACGGTAAAATACGCAGGGATCGTTGTCGATACCGATAGCAACGTCGTTAAGCCAAAAATACAAGCCTGACTCGTGACGGCAATGATCATAGTAAAAATCAACAAAGCTTACCAAGCTTGAAAATTTATCACGAAGCCACTCGCAATCTCCGTTCTGCTCGCATACAAAAAGCGCATGCTGTGCAAGACAGGGCTTATGCACGTTCATATTGATCTTTTCGTTGTATCCGGGACTTGCGCCGCCGGGAGTTATCAAGATCGGGATCCTTCCGATAGCATCGGTTTTATCCAAAAAGTTCAGAACACATCCCTTTTCATATTCTCCGATATCCTCGCTTGAAGCGACCGCGCGCAGAGCAATATTAGTAGTCCAGCTGTCCCAATCCCAAAGCGACTCATATACACTTCCGGGAACGATATACTTGTGCTGCATAACACCCGCAGGCTCACGGAAAACCTTTTTATAGTTTTCCTTAACGTAGGACTTGATCAGCTCGCCGTACTTTTCAATCTGCTTATCCATAAAAACCTCCATTTATAACATCATTTTGCTAATTTACCCTTCTATTGAAAACAAAGACCACGGATAATTTTCTTCGGGAAAGCATTCACAAGCAATCACCTTTTTTGTGATCGGATGTGTAAACTCAACCCTATGCGACCAAAGCGCACAGCTTGCCTTGTTGTCATGGCTGCCGTACTTTCCATCGCCGACAAGCGGCATTTTGCGGGATGCGAACTGTACGCGTATCTGATGAGTCCTTCCCGTAATCAGCCCGACCTCAACAAGAGAGAGCTTTTCCCCTTCGCTTTTCTCAACAGTCTCAAGCAAACGGTAATTCGCCACCGCCTCCTTGACCCCCTGCCGTTTTTTGTCGCAAACGTAGGCCTTGTTCTTTTTCTTGTCGTGGTATAATAGATCACGCATCTCGCCCTCACTCTCCGAGAGCTCTCCGTGAACGACGGCAAAATAGGTCTTTTTGTAGTCGCAAGACTGCACAAGCGCCGATAGCTTCCCCGTCACATCCTCCCTTTTGGAGTATATCATCGCGCCGCCCGTCGCCACGTCAAGACGGTGAACGAGCCCAACGTAGCCGTCCTCGCCTCTCGTGACTCTGTATTGCGACAGAAGTGTCAGCATATCTTCTCTGCCCGAGCTGCTCCTCTGCGACTCAACCCCCACGGGCTTCTCGCAAACGATCAGGTATTTATCCTCGTAAAGTATTTTCATAAATACTCCTATTTTTCCTTGATATTCTATTTTACCATAAAATTTTAAAAATTACAATAGCTTTTTCAAACGTCTAAAAAGAAAGTTGCTCTTCGTTTTTTTGCAGGTAAAGTACATCTTCCTTAACGTCTATAAAAAATAGACCTCCAAAAATTTTCGGAGACAAGGCGTACCGGAGCAAGCAAAGTGAAGACGTAGTTTCCTACGTCGAACTGCTTGCGAGGACAGCAAGCTTCGCTTACGTATAGAGACGCGGTATCCGGAGATTTTTGGAGGGCGCAAAAAATAGATAAGGGGTGCGCTTTTCGCACCCCTTATCTATCTCACAGAAGATCAGTCAGCGTATACGCTAACCTGCTTTCTTCCGCCTGCCTTATGCTCAAACTTAACTCTACCGTCGATAAGAGCAAAAAGAGTATCATCCTTACCGATACCAACGTTGTTACCGGGATGGATAGCTGTTCCTCTCTGTCTTACGAGGATGTTGCCGGCAACAACTGCCTGACCGTCAGCTCTCTTAACGCCAAGGCGCTTGGATTCGCTATCACGGCCGTTCTTAGTAGAACCGACACCCTTCTTATGAGCAAAGAACTGTAAACTGAGTCTTACCATAATATTATCCTCCTAAAAAATTTCTTTTGCACCGCAGTGCATTCCCACAAGGAATCAATCGTCCTCGTAGGGTCTGTCCACAACAGACACATCAAGATAGTCGTAATATTCCTCAAGCATATCCTCGATCTGCTTATAGTATGCGAGAAAGATTCCCGATACCGCATATCTTTTCAGCTCGTCCTCCTCGTATTCGGGAAGCGCGGCCTTGGATCTCACTTTGATATTAGTAGTTTCTTCATCGATCGTGAAATCAATGGAGGAAGCGTAAGCCACCTCAACGGTATTGATGATCAGCATCGTCATCGCAGACAACGCGGCACAAAGAACGTCATCGCCCTCTTCGCCGTAGCCCGTGTGACCCTGCTCCTCAAATCCGTAAAAAACACCGCCTGTACGGAAAAATACCAACTTCGTCATAACAAATTAACCAACGATAGATGTGATCTGGATCTTTGTGTAAGGCTGTCTGTGACCGATCTTCTTCTTCGAGTCCTTCTTTGCCTTATACTTAAGGACGTAAATTTTCTTGCCCTTGCCGTTCTTTACAACGGTTGCCTTAACGCAAGCACCCTCAACGTAAGGAGCGCCAACCTTAAAGCCAGCATCGGTAGAAACTGCAACGACCTCGTTGATCGTGAGCTCTGCGCCTTCTTCGCAGTCAAGCTTCTCAACAAAGATAATATCCTGCTCTGTTACTTTGTACTGCTTTCCGCCGGTTTCGATAATTGCAAACACGAAAAGCACCTCTCTTTCATATAAGTCTCGCTATGATGGCGATGCTGCTTTGCTTTACAAAGCGTGTTTTTAAAAAACTGCATACTTAAAAAAGCCATTTTTATGCGGCATATTATTATACCATTAACTTTTCACCTTGTCAAGAGCTTTCTTGAATTTTTTTTCGTCTTTTTTTACAATTTTTTCATCAAAATGGCTAAAACCTCTTTTTCTCTTGACACAAATAGGGTTTTCATTATATAATTATATCAACGACCGACAAAAATCAAGGAAAAGCGATGAAAAGATATAAGTTTGAAAAGAAATCGATCCACGTAAGCCGCGAGCTTATCGACAAAATGACGAATGCCTGCCTATCAGTGCAAAAAATCACCCGTGCGGCAATATCCGAAAAAGCGGGCGTCAGCCTCGTGACCGCAGGCAAGTTTCTATCCGCGATGGACGAGTGCAAATTCACGTATAAGAAATGGCACTTTCCCGAGGGTAGCAGACCATCGTACTGCCATACCGTAAACGAAGCCCTTTCAGTTCTCGTCATAGACACGTCCTCGCCAAGCTTTTCGATGAGCATAATCCGAGGCAGATCAGAATGCAGATTTTACGAGCAGTACGATTTCGATACAAGCATCTCATTTGCCGACAACCTCAACCTCTTTCTCTCGCGAATAGGCGTAAATGCCGTCAAGCAGCCATTTGGCATCTCCGCCATCTGCATATTGATATCCGATGAAAAGCCGGCAAGAGAACTGAATATCACAAACCTCTGCGCCGCTGCCGAGAACGATATCCCTATCCTTGAGAGCGCCACCGCACGATTTTTCGGCATCAAGCCCCTGATTATCATAAAATCATCGGAAGCGATCGCTTATGCACTCAAACACAAGGCCATCGACACCGAAACGAGCGACAAGCTCGCACACGTCTACGTTGGAAAAGGACTTTCACTCTCGGTCTATTCGGACTGTGGGCCGATCTGTACCTGCAATATAAAAAATCTGATCACAAGCGGCACCGATACACTCGCGGATCTGCACCGACAAATGCTATCCGAGGACGATCTTGGCAAAATGCTGTACAAGGTCGTCAATTTTACCGACTGTGCCTTCTCGCCCGATAAATATATCATCGAATACGACACGGTAAAATTCGGTAGCACCGCCCTTAGATACGTCAAACGCGCATTCGCCGCCACAGGCAAGCCACTACCCGATATAACCTCGATTAATCACTCCGAAAGCCTCGCAGTCTTAGGCGCTGCAACCAAGGCTGCGGCAGAGCTCATAAAATTACATATTACTCAAGCCGAATAAAAAATATCGGAGGACAAAGCAAAATGCTTGTCCTCCGATATTTTCTGCTCTATGAGCGATAAAGAATAAAGGGGCCTCTGATAATTCAACGCACGACGAGCGACGATAAGATTTTTCGTCAGTATAAACAAAAAATCGCGCGCATAGCTTGACCCTCTGCGAAGATTTTTTGTGACGAATGACGGAAAATATTTTGTCGATCGGGGTGTGGTGAATTGTTAGAGATCCCTTAAACCTTATCTTGCGAGATCTTCCTTAACCTTGGAAGCCTTGCCGACTCTACCACGGAGGTAGTACAGCTTCGCACGACGAACCTTACCCTTACGGATTACGTCTACCGCAACAACGTTGGGAGAATGAAGGGGGAACGTCTTTTCAACGCCACAGCCGTAAGCGATACGTCTGACGGTGAAGGTAGAGGAAATGCCGCCCTCGTGCTTTG
>SVRA01000051.1 GCA_015065075.1 Oscillospiraceae bacterium | reverse complement strand
GACAAAAAACTATTTACAAACGCGGCAAAATGTGGTACAATAAATATAGTAGAAATTTGCACGGAGGACTCCCAATGAGATGCCCATATTGTAACTGCGCCGAAAGCAAGGTGCTCGACTCCAGACCTGTGTCGGAGGGAAACAGTATAAGAAGAAGACGCGAATGTCTCGAATGTCAGAAGCGATTTACCACCTTTGAGGTGCTTGAGTCGGTGCAGATATTCGTCACCAAGAAAAACGGCGAGACCGAGCTTTTCGACCGCACCAAGCTGCTTGCGGGCATACTTAAAGCAACGCAGAAGCGCCCCGTTGATGCTGACGAGATAGTCACCGAGATAGAGAATGAATTGCACAATTCTCTGACCAAGGAGGTCACGACCGCCGAGATCGGCGAGATGGTAATGGAGAAGCTCAAAAAGAGAGATCAGGTAGCGTACGTGCGTTTTGCCTCGGTTTATCGCGAATTTAACGACGCGGAGCATTTCTTGCATGAGCTCATGGACCTTATAAACGGCAAGAAAGGCGACAAAAAAGGCGAATAACAAAACAAATTGTCGAAAAATAAACTGTTTGTTTAATTTACATTAAATATCCCGATATAGCAAAAATTACGGCCTCGAGAATACTTCTCGGGGCGTATTTTTCTTTTTTCTCGGTAGAATAATAATCACAAAATGTCGGCGCATACAAATATGCCCATGCGCCGAGAAAAATCGCCTTCGGGATACTTAACGGAGGTGAGAAAAAAGGTGGTTATATATTATGGAAGAAAGACGGCGGCTCGGAGCCGATTATAAGCAAAATGTTGAGCTTGTCGACGGACTCTTGCACACCTCCGAGTCCTTTGACCTTATAAAGAAAACCCTGAGTGTCGGCGCCGACGAGCTGACGATGTATTATATCGACGGCTTCGTCAAGGATGTGGTAATGTCGAAGTATATGATCTATCTGCTTTCGCTGAAGGGTCTGGGTGATGCGAGTGACGGCACAGAATCAGGGGAGGTGGCATCGGCGCGGCAGAGGACAGAGAGGTTTTTGAACGCGCACGTTCCGTACGTAGAGGCGGAGCTTTCCGACAACCTCTCGGATATGATCAAATTCGTGCTCTCGGGTGCGACGTTGATGCTTGGCTCTACCTTCGGGCAGAATGCAATAATAATCGATGCAAGGACTTATCCCGCAAGGGAAACCGCCGAGCCCGAGGGAGATAAGGTCATGCGCGGAGCGCGCGACGGATTCGTCGAAACTCTCATCTTCAACACCGCCCTGATAAGACGAAGGATCCGCAATCCCGAGCTGATAATGAGCTATCTTTCGGTCGGCAGCTCGTCAAAGACCGACATCGTGATCTGCTATATGAAGGATCGCGCCGACCTTGAGTACGTCAACGACCTTGAAAGCAAGCTGAAAAACATCAAGACCGAGTCGCTGACACTCGGCTGCGAGTCGCTCGCCGAGGCGCTTATCAAAAAGAAGTGGTACAATCCCTTCCCGAAGATCAGATACACCGAGCGCCCCGATTCCGCGGCGGCGCAGCTGCTGGAGGGAAGCGTTCTCATCCTTTGCGACAATTCACCGCAGGCAATGGTGATGCCGACAAGCATTTTCGACTTTATGCAGGAGACCAACGATTTCTATTTTCCGCCACTGACGGGAAATTATATCCGCGTGGTCCGTCATTTAGTTTTCTGGCTGACACTTTACCTTGTGCCGCTTTGGTATCTGCTCGTGACACATCAGAGTCTCGTGCCGCCCTGGCTTGAGTTTATCATCCCGATGGAGCAGGGAAGGATACCCTTGATCGCACAGATCCTGATCACCGAATTTGTGATCGACGGCTTGCGAATGGCGTCGCTGAACACTCCGAATATGCTCTCGAATTCGCTGTCTGTGGTCGGAGGACTGATACTTGGCGACTTTGCGGTCAATATCGGTTGGCTTATCCCCGAGGTCATTCTTTATATGGCGTTCGTCGCGATCGCGAACTTCACCCAACGCAGCTACGAGCTTGGATATGCCTTTAAGTTTATGCGGATCATGCTGATAATTCTGACCGCGATCTTCGGTCTTTGGGGCTTTATCGGAGGCACGATCCTGACAGTCGTTCTTATCGCGACCAACGAGACCGTCAACGGCAAGAGAAACTACCTCTACCCGCTGATCCCCTTTAATTATAAGGCTTTTAAATCCTTGTTCTTCAGAGTCAAAAAATACGATTAATCAAAAAATCCTCGACGTGAGCCCTCACGCCGAGGATTTTTTGATGGAATAATCGATGCTCGCGCGTGGTTAACAGTAAACACGATTACGTAACCTTGCGAAGCACAAGCGTGTGCGAGCAATAAAAGTGGCGAGCGCTTTAGAGAGGCGCAAAAGCCCCATCAGGAAGTTCAACTTCACGGCTTTAGGTTCAGTAATCACAGTGTGCCGAAGGCGGATAGGGGGTTTCTTAAGGGGGAATGGCGCAATGATTCGGGCTTTAATCTTCCAAACCGAAGCGCCTTGTTACCGAATCATAAGCCCTGTCCCCCTTGAGCAGCGTTCTTTTGGTTCGTTTTCTGCCGCTGTGGGCAGAAAATGAACATATCTCGTCGCGTTGGTTACTTTAGAGAACAATATTTTCAAAACAATCCCTCACCTCGCCACAAATGGAAATAAATGTAAGAACTTGAAAAGAATTGTAAAAACACCTCAAATGCCTCATTTTTTGGTTTGATGAGGGCAGAAATACACACAAAAAGAATAAAAATCTTTAAAAAACTGAACGATTTTTTCTTAAATTGGGCAAGCCCCCTTGATTAATTCCGGTTTATATATTATAATATTTACATCGCAGTGGTGGAAAGTGGTGGAATGGTGTTGCGATGTGGTGAGAAATCACCCCATGAACCGCTAAAACCGAAGCGATAACTTAGCGAAACGACCATAAGGAGGTGTGACGAATGTTTACCGGTGAATACGAGCACATCGTAGACTCAAAAAATCGAATATTTGTGCCCGTGAAATTCAGGGAAGAGCTTGGAGAGACTTTTATAGTTGCTCGCGACATTCGTAAGCCCATCCTTAAGGTCTGTTCGCTGGTCGAATGGGAAAATTATCTCGCCCCGATCAAAGCGCAGGAGCGAAAAATAGCCGAGGAAGCACTCAGATATCTGCATCGTAACGCGTCGCAGGTCTCGCCCGATTCACAGGGCAGAATCCTTATCCCGACAAGCCTTCTCGGATATGCAGAGATCGAGAGGGAGGCAATATTCGTCGGATGCAGCGATTATTGTGAGATCTGGTCGGCAGAAAAGTACAGAGCCGATGTTTTGAGCGAGGATCCCGAGGATATTCGCGAAAAGCTTGAAAGATTGGGACTTTAAGCGATATGGATCAGAAGATAAACTTTTCGCACCGTTCTGTTTTGCTTGACGAGTGCATCGAAGCGCTCAATATCAAGCCTGACGGAATTTACGTAGACGGAACAGCGGGTGGCGGCGGTCATTCGCTTGAAATAGTAAAGAAATTGACCGCAGGCGGTAGGCTCATCGCGATCGACCGCGACGACGCAGCTATCGCGGCGGCGACAGAAAGACTCAGGGATTACAGCGACAGAGTCATCTTTGTCCGAAACAATTTCTCGTCGATAAAGGAGAGCTGCCTTGATCTCGGAATAGATAAGATCGACGGAGTTCTGCTCGATCTTGGCGTATCGTCCTACCAGCTCGACACCGTGGAGCGCGGATTTACACACAATTCGGATGCTCCGCTCGATATGAGAATGGACAGACGAAACGACCTCGACGCCTATACGGTGGTCAATACTTATAGCGCCGATCAGCTCAAAAAGGTCATTTATAACTACGGTGAGGAGAGATTCGCACCCAAGATCGCGGCGGCGATCGTCCGATACCGTGAAAAAGAAGCGATAACAACCACGGGACAGCTCGTGGATATTATAAAAAGCGCCATTCCCCCGTCAGCGCGTGAGGGAGGGCACCACCCCGCAAAGAGAACCTTTCAGGCGATACGCATTGAGGTCAACGGCGAGCTCGACGCGATAGAGCCCACTATCAGAAACGCGACCGACATTCTCGCCCCCGAGGGAAGAATTGCGATAATCACGTTCCATTCTCTTGAGGACAGAATAGTCAAGCAGACCTACGCTGATCTCGCAAGCGGCTGTAATTGCCCGAGAGATCTGCCCGTGTGCGTCTGCGGACGAAAGCCCAGAGTCAACGTGCTGACAAGAAAGCCGATACTCCCGAGTGAGGGGGAGCTTGAGGAAAACCCGCGGTCGAGAAGTGCAAAGCTTCGCGTGGCGGAAAAAATCTAGTGCATACCGCACAAGCGGAGAACTGAAGCCCAACTGTTGAAATCAAAAAGCGGCTTCAAAGCATTAAAACGGAGGAAGTTAATGAAGAAGACCAAGGCGAGAGTCGTCGCCGCGGCACCCGAGGTGGCGGTCGGAAGCCCCACGGTGAGCGTCAGCGGTATCGACATAAGCGCGCTCTACATAGATATGTTGTGCGAAAGATTTAAAAATCGCGGCATCAAAACGGGTCTGTCCGAGGCAAAGAGCGCCGAGATCCGCAAAAATGCCGTAATGCTCGGCATAAACGTGGACGGTGTGTCGGGAGACGACGAAAAATATCATACGTTGAAAATAAACGGTCAGTCATATATGAGCAGCGATGATTTCGCTGCCTATTATAAAGATCTAAGAGGCTATAAGCTGCCGAAATTCTATACTCGCGCGGAAAATGAGTACGAAGCGGCAGCGGCGGGTTCCGAGGGAGTGCAGGAAACGGGTAAACCGCCAAAAAAAGCCGTGTGGCTTGCCATAAAGCGACGCATTAAGGAGTTTTTGCGTGACTTTTTCTCGGTCTTCGTGCTCGAGGAGATACGCAAGCAGTCCGAAGAAGAAATGGTCGAGGGAAAGAAGAAAAGAATTCCTCGCGGCACTCTTCCCACTATCGCGGTGGTGACCTTGTCACTTTTGATGGTGGTGTGCAGTTCGGTTATGGTAAGCCGCGCCACAGCCTCTGTTGGCAATCTTGAGGACGAGATAGAGGAGCTCAGAGACGTGAGAAACGACCTCGAAGCCGACCTTGTCGTCAAGAACGATATGCTGAACATCAAGGATATAGCGGTCAATGAATACGGAATGATAAGCTCGGACTACGCGACCTCGCGTTATCTCGACGTTACCGAGGACGAGAGGATCGAAAAATACGAGAGCAACGGGAAATCGGATTCGTTACTGACTCGTTTGCTCAAAGCGATAGGTCTGGTGGAAGATTGATTTTGATTAAAATGCGCCCCCAAACCCGTCTGAAAGAAATTTATCTCGACGGGTTGGGGCGCGTTCTGTTTTTAGATGCCCCTTTGACATAATTTTATAGGGACAAGGCATATACTGATTTGAAAATATTCAAATCCAAAAACAAAGCTCTGGAGAAAGGATGGTGCGTGAAAATGGAAGGTGGAACACCGAGCACTAAGGTGCGTCGTCGCGCGGGAATACTTTGTATAGTGATGAGTATTCTTTTCGTGCTGCTCTCTCTGCGTATCTTTATCTATCAGACGCTTCAGTTTGACGAGTTTGACCAGAAGGTCATAGATCAGATAACCCAAAAATCTACGGTCAAGGCAGACCGAGGAAATATATGCGATGCAAATGGTATCGTGTTAGCGACGAACGTAACGACCTACCGCCTTTTCATAGACCCTGCCGTTATAAAAAGCACGAGCGAGAAAAAGGGAGTAGATTTTGCCGATCAGATAGCGAAGGGACTTTCATCGATAGCTCTGCTTGATCTCGACTACGACGACGTAATGAAAGCGGCGGGATATACCCGTTATCGCGACAGAACTCTTGCACGCAACATCTCCGAGGAGGCGGCGGACGCGGTCAGAGCCTTTCTTAAGGAAAGCGAGATCGACGACCTCGCGCTCGTATTCCTTGAAGCAACGAGCATGAGATATTATCCCTACGACACGCTTGCAAGTCACGTTCTCGGATTTACGGGAAGCGACGGTCAGGGACTTTACGGACTTGAATATCAGTACGACGAGATACTCGCGGGAGTCGACGGCTCGTACATCGGCGCGAAGGACTCGTACGGAAACGAGCTTGTTTACGATTACGAAAGCTATATTCCCGCAAACGACGGATACAACATAGTAACAACGATAGACGTTTACATACAGGCAGAGCTTGAGGAGCAGCTTGAAACGGCTTATATCGAGTCGGGCGGAAAGAACCGCGCCTGCGGAATAGTGATGGACGTCGAGACGGGCGCGGTGCTTGCCATGGCAGTCTATCCAAACTACGATCTCAACGACCCGTGGGAGCTTAATTGGCAGTGTGCCGAAAAGCTCGAGGAAAGCGGACTTGAGGAGGGAAGCGACGAATACGTTTCTCTAAAGCAGCAGCTTTTGCTTGAGACCTGGTCGAATAAGGCAGTCAACGACCTCTATATGCCGGGATCGACCTTTAAGATCATCACCGCGGCGATGGCGTACGAGGAGGATCTCGTTATCGACGACGAAACCTTCAACTGCCCGGGTTACCACATAGTCAACGGCACGAAGATCCGTTGCCACAAAACCACGGGACACGGACAGCTTACCTTCGCCGAGGGCATACAGCAGTCCTGCAACCCTCTGCTTATGATAATGGGACTGAGAACGGGCGCGGATAAATTCCTTGAATATTTCTCGTCCTTCGGATATTTTGAAAAGACGGGAATCGACCTGCCCGGTGAGAGCATCACCGCAAAGGGAGTGACCTTCTGGGACGAGGCGACCTTCAAATCGGCAGATATCTACCTTGCTACAGCGTCGTTCGGACAGAACTTTAAAATTTCTGCACTGTCACATCTTGGCGCTATCAGCGCGGTTGCCAACGGTGGCGATCTTGTGACACCCCATATTATAAAAGAAGTAACAGACAACGACGGCAACGTTATCTATTCACACAAGGATACGGTTCGTCGTCAGGTAATAAGCTTCGACACCTGTAAGACGATCGCCGCGATACTTGAGGACGGTGTTTCGGGCGATGGCGGTGCGAAGAACGCCTACGTTGCGGGCTACAGAGTTGCCGCAAAGACGGGAACGTCCGAGAAAAAGGACGAGGTCAGCACCGACTATACCAAATACGTCTGCTCGACCGTGGCGTATGCGCCCGCGGACTCCCCCGAGATAGCGACGATAATCCTCGTCGACGAGCCGACCAAGGGAACTCTTTACGGAAGCGTAGTTGCCGCACCTTATATCGGTGCGCTGCTCGAAGAAGTATTACCCTATTACGGAGTCGAGGCGAAGTATAGCGAAGAGGAGCTTGAAAAGCAGACACTTTCCGCCCCCGCGCTCATTCAGTCGAGAACCGAATACGCAAAATATCTCTCGGAGCTGCTCGGCTTTGAGGTCGAGGTCATCGGCGACGGAGAATACGTAATGTCGCAGTCGCCTGCGGCGGGCTCTGAGGTCTCCCCCGGCAACGCGAAGATAATACTTTATACGACAAGCGAAGCGGTCGGCGGCAAAAAGAGTGCCAAGGTGCCCGACCTTACGGGAATGACCGTGGTCGCGGCAAACGGAACGCTCGCAAATCTCGGACTTAATATCAAGATCGACGGCACGCTCAACTTCTCGGGCGCCGACGTCGTAGTAGTCTCGCAGGATATCGAGCCGGGAACCGTGGTAAATGAGGGCACGGTAGTAACGGTCACTCTCCGCTATCTCGGCGGCGACGACCAGACGTATTACGATCCCGAGGCGGATATAGAATAACAATCAAATAAAAGCATTTTTTCAGCCAAAGAAAAATATAATTGTTGTGATACTTATATTTTTTGGAGGAAAAGGAATGCTTCTGTCACACCTTATACGTGGCTTGGGGATCGGTGAGCTTGAGATATCCGCCGACCCCGAGATCACGGAGATCTGCCCCGATTCAAGACGGATAAAAAAGGGAGATCTTTACATAGCCGTCGAGGGCTTGCATACCGACGGTCACAAATACGTCGGTGATGCGATAAAAAACGGCGCTGTTGCGCTCGTTGTATCAAAAAGAGCTGTAAAAGAGCACAGAATAGACAAAAACGGCATTGATCTGCCGATAATAGAGGTCGACGACACGAGAATTGCCTCGGCGAGACTCTATTCGACCTATTACGGAGAGCCGCAAAAGAAGCTTAAAATGATAGGAGTCACGGGTACGAACGGAAAGACCTCGGTCTCGGGACTTGTCGCGGCTATGCTTGCTTCGTCGGGCAAGCGGGTGGGCTCGATCGGAACTACGGGTTGCTTTTCACCAAAAGGAAGGCTTGATATCCGTCCGTCAGACCCTAACGCGAATATGACCACCCCCGACCCCGAGGAGCTTTACAAAATTCTCGACCGATTCGTGAGTGACGGAGCCGAATATGCGGTCATGGAGGTCACCTCCCACGCGCTCGCGCTCGGCAAGGTCGAGCCGATAGAATTCGAGATCGGTGTTTTCACCAATCTCAGTGAGGATCACCTCGATTTTCACGAAAATATGGAAACCTACTTCACCGCAAAGAGCTTGCTTTTCGGAAAATGTCGCGCGGCGGTGATAAATTACGATGACAGATACGGCAGAAGACTTGCCGATAACATAGAGATCCCTACCTACAAATGCTCGGCAGAGGGCAGGGCGACCGATTGCTACGCCGAGGACGTCAGACTTCGGTCAAGCTTCGGGATCGAATATAAGCTCGTCTCAAGTGCCATGAGACTTCGGGTGCGCTCACTTCTTTCGGGCAGCTTTAACGTGATGAACACGATGCAGGCGGCGATAACGGCGCACGCGCTCGGAGTCAAGGTCACAGATATCAAGGAAACGCTTGCCGACTTTTCGGGAATTGCGGGCAGACTTGAGCGAGTCAAAACAGCGAACAGAGTCGATTTTTCGGTCTATATAGACTACGCGCACACCCCCGACGCGCTCGAAAATCTGATCCGAACCGCGCGCTCGTTTGCCGCGAGAGGACAGAGAATAGTTCTGCTTTTCGGTTGCGGCGGCGACCGAGAGAAGCAAAAGCGGGCGATAATGGGAAATATCGCCACGAGCATGGCGGATCTTGCGATAATCACGAGCGACAACAGTCGGAGCGAGCGACCCGCAGATATTATAAGCGACATTCTCTCGGGTGTCGTAGCCGATGCGACCTATACCGTGATCGAGGACAGGCGCGAGGCAATAGAGTACGCGATCAAAAACGCGAGACGGGGAGATATAATCCTGCTCGCAGGCAAGGGACACGAGGAATACGAAATAGACGGCGAGGGAAAAAAGCCCTTCTCCGAAAAACAAATAGTCAAAGAAGCAATAGAAAGATATCACTCGTAAGCAGTCGGTATCAAAGATAAAACGCGTTGCGGTGGGTGGCGCCGCAAAATTTCACGTAAAAAGGAAGCTGATCTTATGAAAATAAAGCTTGGTCTTGGAAAAACGAATATGGAGCGTATAGCCGATTGGTGCGGCGGCGAGCTTTACGATTTCACGGGTGAGTCGGGCAACTCTTTTGAATACGTCTGCACCGACTCGAGAGAGGCGGATGCCGATACGATGTTCGTCGCGACACGCGGCGAGCGCGTCGACGGACACGATTATATACTTAAGGCGATAGAGCAGGGCTGCCGTTGTATCCTCTGCGAGTACGTGCCCACTAATATTTCGGGCAAGGCGGCGGCTTACGTCGTTGTAGAGAACTCAATGGACGCGTTTGCACACTGTGCCAAGGGATACCGCAGCGAAGATCCGCTTTTGAGCGTCGCGATCACGGGAAGCGTTGGCAAGACCACCACCAAGGAGCTCACCGCGGCGATCCTTCGCCAAAAATTCAAGACCTATTGCACCGCAGGCAACTTCAATAGCGTTATCGGTATGCCGATGTCGCTTATGGAGGCGGACGGAAGCAGTGAAAGAGCCGTTTTCGAGATGGGAATGAGCTCGTTTGGCGAGATCAGAAGCATGAGCCGCACCGCGACACCTTACGTGGCTATGGTTACAAATATCGGCACGTCACACCTTGAATATCTGAAAACACGCGAAAATATTGCAAAGGCAAAGCTCGAGATAGGTGAGGGACTTGTCGATAGCGGATATCTGTTGCTCAACGGTGACGAGCCCTTGCTTTCAGACCACTATTCCGACAGATATGAGACCGTATACGTCGGACACGACGAAAAGTGCTCCTTCCAAATATGGAACGTCAGAGTTGACGAAAAAGGCACCTCTTTTGACCTTCGTATTCCTCAAAAAATGATATGCGATTTGAGAATTTCACTCATTGGCGAGCACTTTGCCTACAATGCGGCTTTTGCGGCGGCGGCAGCATATCTGCTCGGTGCCGACGAGCGCAATATAAGAGACGGACTTTCTTCCTACGTAGCGCAGGGTATGAGAATGAACGTCACCGATAAGAACGGCGTCACGTTGATCGCCGACTGCTATAACGCCGCGCCCGAATCAATGAAAGGCGCGATCGATACACTTGCACAGATCAAAGTGGATGGCAAGCGCATCGCAGTGCTTGGAGATATGAAGGAGCTTGGCGCTCTTTCCGACGATCTGCACGCGAGCGTGGGCAAATACCTTGCAGAAAAAGGAGTTGACCGCCTTTTCACCGTTGGAAAATCGGGCGAGTTGATAGCAAAGGCGGCGCTTGGCGCAGGTATGAGCGAGGATAGGGTTGAGGCACTTGACGAGGAGCTCGGAGCTGTGGCGATCGCAGAGAAAATAAAAGAAAAAATAGCGACGGGCGACGCGATACTATTCAAGGCGAGTCGCGCTATGAAATTTGAAGAGATCATAGAGGCAGTCTTCTCCCATTGAAGCCGCCGATCTAAAGGAAGGAACAGAAATAGCAATGCTTTACGATAAAATGCAGAATATAAATTTGGGGCAAATGATCGGAATAGAGGCGCTTGCCGTCTGCGCAGTCGTATTTTTACTGACCGTGCTTGCAACAAGACTCATTCTCCCCGTGCTCCGCGCTAAAAAGCTCAATCAGCCGATAAATATGTACGTTGCAGAGCACGCAGGCAAGGCGGGCACACCCACGATGGGCGGTATTTGCTTTATTATCTCGTCGCTTATCGCGATGCTTGTTTGGATAATACTCGAAAAGTGCGGCTTGATTGGGCACAGCACAGGTAAAGAGCTTATTCCTCTTGCGCTGACCCTCTGCCTTGGTGTTGCCAACGGTCTTATCGGCTTTATCGACGACTACAAAAAGCTTGTCAAGAAAGAGAATGAGGGACTGAGCGAAGCACAGAAATTTATTCTTCAGACCGTGGTAGCGGCGGCGTATCTTGCGATGATGGGTATGACGGACAATCTTCCCACCGCACTGAAGATCCCCTTTATCGACTTCTCGCTCGAGCTCGGTTGGTTTGCATACGCAGTTTATCTTGTGATCATCGTAGGCTTTGTCAATAGCACGAATATCACCGACGGACTCGACGGACTTGCCTCCTCGATCGGTGTTTCGGTCGGCATGGCGCTTATCGTCATCTCGGTATTGCTCGGCTCGAGATATACGGGCGTGGCTTCGGGGATGCTCGTAGGCGCACTGCTCGGATTCCTCGTATTCAATCACTATCCCGCAAAAATATTTATGGGCGACACGGGCTCGCTCTTTATCGGCGGCATAATTATGGGCTGTGCTATCAGCGAAGGACAGCTGCTTGCAGTTATTATAATGTCGTTCGTGTTCATTTTTGAAATGCTCTCGAGCCTTATGCAGAGGATCTATTTCAAGCTGACTCACGGCAAGCGCCTGTTCAAAAAAGCCCCCGTACATCACCATTTCCAGCTTCTTGATTGGTCTGAAATTAAGATCGTTACCGTGTTCTTTCTCGTCTCGCTCGCTCTTTGCGCGATCGGCGTGCTCGGCGCGGTGATATAAGAGATTTGTAAATATAAAAACAGTATCTATGAGCCGTTGGCTTTAGAGGAAAGGAGTATTCAGTGAATCAAAAGGATCCAAACGAAAAAAAGAATAAAGGCTTTTTCGTTCGCCGTATGGTCAACAAGCTGAACGACTCCTACGAAAAAAGTCTTGAGAAAAACGACCCCATCTACCTCGAGCCGATACATAAGCCGAAGGACTCCGATGCTGACGGCGAAAGAGTCTTGGTTCGCGGCGGGATTGACGTCTATTTCCTTATAATCGTAATAGCTCTGGCGCTTTTCGGCGCGGTCATGGCGTACAGCGCGAGCGCGTACGAGGCGGAAAGATTTATGGGCGATAGCCTCTATTATTTCAAGCGCCACCTGATATTTTTGCTCGTCGCAACGGTCTTTACCGCACTCTTCGTGATCTACGCGCGGCCGTGGTTCTGGCGAGTGTTCGGAATAGGCATTTACGGTATAGCGGCGGTGCTGCTCTTGGCG
>SVRA01000050.1 GCA_015065075.1 Oscillospiraceae bacterium | reverse complement strand
TGTGAACGTCGACCGTTCTCTCGTCGCTCTCGCTCTCCATATCCCAGATCTCGTCCATAAGCTGACGGCGCGTGAATATCTTGCCTGGGTAGGAAAGGAGCTTGAACAGTAAGAGAAATTCCTTTTGCGGATGCTCGTATCGTTCGCCGCTGCAAACGACCGAAAGCGAATCGTAATAAAGCGTTGTTGAGCCGACGGTCAGCTTCTTTTCGCTGACTATTTTGGAGCGACGGAGCAGAGCGCCCACGCGGAGCACCATTTCCTCCTCGTCCACGGGCTTTGTCATGTAGTCGTCTGTGCCGATTATGAATCCCTTGCGCTTGTCAACGGGGGATTGCTTTGCGGTAACCATAAGTATAGGAAGATTGCAGCCCGACTGACGCAGAGTCTCGGTGAACTCAAAGCCGTCCATTCGGGGCATCATAATGTCGAGAATTATCAGGTCGATGTGCTTTTTGTCGAGAACGTCGAGCGCGTCGACGCCGTCGGTCGCCTGAGTGACGTTGTAGCCGTATTGCTCGAGCACGGTAGCCATCAGCTTGCGCTGGTTGGCATCGTCCTCAACTATCATTATATTAAACATAGTGCCTCCAAAAAGAGTATTTTTCGCTTTACGATACCATTTTAGCACTAATTTGTTAACTGAAGATAAATGCGGGCGGTTTTTGTGAGTTTTTTTGTTCGTCTCATTAATAATATTTGGGGTTGACTAAATTTTGCCGTTTCCTTGGCGACACGCTTCATAAAGGTAAGGCTATTTTTTCTAAAAAAAGCCCTCCTTTTTTTGGAGGAAGCTTTTGAAAGAGGGGTGCGGGGAGGAAACTTTTCTCGAAAAGTTTCCTCCCCGCATATCTCTTTAAAAAACTAATTACTTCAACGCTGCCTGAGCTGCTGCAAGACGTGCGATCGGTACTCTGAAGGGAGAGCAGGATACGTAGTCAAGGCCGATCTGGTGGCAGAACTCTACGGATGTGGGGTCACCGCCGTGCTCACCGCAGATACCTACGTGGAGGTTCTTGTTAGCGGGTCTGCCGAGCTGGATAGCCATAGCCATGAGCTTACCTACACCGGTCTGGTCAAGCTTAGCGAAGGGATCGTTCTCGAAGATCTTAGCATCGTAGTAAGCGCCAAGGAACTTGCCTGCGTCGTCACGGGAGAAGCCGTAGGTCATCTGAGTGAGGTCGTTAGTACCGAAGCAGAAGAAGTCTGCGTTCTGTGCGATCTCATCAGCGGTGAGACAAGCTCTGGGGATCTCGATCATAGTACCAACCTCGTACTTGAGAGAAACGCCTGCTGCAGCGATCTCTGCGTCAGCGGTAGCAACAACTACGCTCTTAACGTACTTGAGCTCCTTAACGTCGCCTACGAGAGGAATCATGATCTCGGGAACCATCGTCCACTCGGGATGTCTCTTCTGTACGTTGAGAGCCGCGCGGATAACTGCCTTGGTCTGCATTGCTGCGATCTCAGGGTAGGTAACTGCAAGACGGCATCCACGGTGACCCATCATGGGGTTGAACTCGTGGAGAGAGGTGATGATTGCCTTGATCTCGTCAACGGTCTTGTTCTGAGCCTTTGCGAGAGTTGCGATGTCCTCCTCAGTGGTAGGAACGAACTCGTGGAGAGGGGGATCGAGGAATCTGATACATACGGGAGTGCCCTCGAGTGCCTCGTAAATCTTCTCGAAGTCGGACTGCTGGTAGGGAAGGATCTTTTCAAGAGCAACTTCTCTTTCCTCAGCGGTGTCAGCGCAGATCATCTCACGGAATGCCGCGATTCTGTCTGCCTCGAAGAACATGTGCTCGGTACGGCAAAGACCGATACCCTCAGCGCCAAGCTCTCTTGCCTTCTTAGCGTCAGCAGGAGTATCAGCGTTGGTTCTTACCTTAAGGGTTCTGTACTTGTCAGCCCAGCTCATGATAGTGCCGAAGTTACCGGAGATCTCAGCGTCAACGGTAGGAATGATACCGTCGTAGATAGCACCGGTAGAGCCGTCGATGGAGATGTAGTCGCCCTCAACGAAGGTCTTGCCTGCGAGAGTGAACTTCTTGTTCTCCTCATCCATATTGATATCGCCGCAACCCGAAACGCAGCACTTACCCATACCGCGAGCAACAACTGCTGCGTGAGAGGTCATACCGCCGCGGACAGTCAGGATACCCTGAGCAGCCTTCATACCGGTGATGTCCTCGGGAGAGGTTTCGAGACGAACGAGAATTACCTTCTTACCTGCGTTCTTCCAAGCCTCAGCGTCCTCAGCGGAGAATACGACCTGACCGCAAGCAGCGCCGGGGGATGCACCGAGACCGCGACCCATGGGAGTTGCAGCCTTGAGAGCCTTAGCGTCGAACTGGGGATGGAGAAGTGTATCGAGGTTTCTGGGGTCGATCATAAGAACAGCTTCCTGCTCGGTCTTGCGGCCCTCTGCAACGAGGTCAACAGCGATCTGGAGAGCAGCCTGTGCGGTTCTCTTACCGTTTCTGGTCTGGAGCATGTAGAGCTTTTCGTTCTCAATGGTGAACTCCATATCCTGCATGTCGTGGTAGTGTTCCTCGAGGATATCGCAAACCTTTACGAACTGCTCGTAAGCTGCAGGGAACTTTTCAGCCATCTGCTGAATAGGCATAGGTGTACGAACACCTGCAACAACGTCCTCACCCTGTGCGTTGGTAAGGAACTCACCCATCATCTTCTTCTCGCCGGTAGCGGGATCGCGGGTGAATGCAACGCCGGTACCACAGTTATCACCCATGTTACCGAATGCCATTGCCTGTACGTTTACAGCGGTACCCCAGCTATAGGGAATATCGTTGTCGCGGCGGTAAACGTTTGCTCTGGGGTTATCCCAGCTACGGAATACTGCCTTAACTGCGCCGATGAGCTGCTCCTTGGGATCGGTGGGGAAGTCGGAGCCGATCTTAGCCTTGTACTCAGCCTTGAACTGATTTGCAAGCTCCTTAAGATCGTCAGCGGTAAGCTCAACGTCCTGCTTAACGCCCTTTTCTTCCTTCATCTTATCGATGAGCTCCTCGAAGTACTTCTTACCGACCTCCATAACGACGTCGGAGTACATCTGGATAAATCTACGGTAGCAGTCCCAAGCCCAACGGGGATTGTTCGACTTCTTTGCCATAACCTCAACAACCTGCTCGTTAAGACCAAGGTTAAGGATAGTGTCCATCATACCGGGCATGGATGCACGGGCACCGGAACGAACCGAAACGAGAAGGGGATTCTCAAGATCACCGAACTTCTTGCCGGTAACCTCTTCCATCTTTACGATGTACTCGTTGATCTCAGCCATGATCTCGGGGTTGATCTGACGACCGTCCTCGTAGTACTGAGTGCACGCTTCGGTGGAAATTGTGAAGCCCTGGGGAACGGGGAGACCGATGTTGGTCATCTCAGCGAGGTTCGCACCCTTACCGCCGAGGAGCTCACGCATGTTTGCATTACCTTCTGTAAAGAGGTAACAATACTTCTTTGCCATTGGATTTTCCTCCATATTTATAAAATATTTTTAACTTTGTTCGGTTAAAAAACTCCGCAAAAACAGATGTGCGGACAATATCCGTACATCATCGGTCGTTTTTTAGCGGAATATATTATACCATATATTTTGACATAATGGAAGAGCTTGTCACAAAAAAGGAAGGGGAATATGTGTAAATTTTTTGTGAACGGAGGAAAATTTGCACAAAAAGGGTTTGACAATGGGGGGATAATATAGTATAATTTATGGAAAGTTAATAAAAGAGCCGGTTTTGCGTTACACACCCCCCGTTTCGCAAAAGTGGCGTTGTTTGTTTTGGTTGAAAAGTGACTGATGTGAGGAGGGGGCGTTCATTTTCTGCCCACAGCGGCAGAAAACGAACCAAAAGAACGCTGCTCAAGGGGGAGAGGGCTGATGATTCGGTAACAAGGCACTTCGGTTTGAAAGATCAAAGCCCGAATCATTGCGCCATTCCCCCTTAAGAAACCCCCTGTGGCCTTCGGCACACTGTGTTCCCGAATTTAGAGCCGTGTGGTCGATCTTCCTGATGGGGCTCTTTCGTCCACCTAAATCGAGAGTAATGCCGCGTTGCTCGCACACGCTTGTGCTTCGCAAGGGGAAAAAAGCGTTCGTTTAATCGATAAATCGAAAATAATTATTTACTTTCGTAAAAAAATATTGACAAGTGGCGCGAATTATGATATGATGGTGGTAGAAAGGCGGTGGATATATGTACATTGATTACAGCAAGCTCTGGAAGCTTCTTATAGACAAAAATATGACCAAGACCGATCTTTTGGAGCTTACGGGTATAAGCTCCAGGGTTCTTGCGAAGCTTTCGAAAAACGAAACCGTTACGACCGACACTATCGCAAGGATATGCACGGCGCTTAATTGCGACGTGAGCGACGTTATGGAGTGCGTAAGCGAGGATAAAATGTCGGTCTACGCGTGCTACAGAAAGCTTGGCAGGGTAGAGGAGAAGGGCGAGACCTTCAAGGTCGTCCGCTTCACGCTGAACGGTCAAAAATATACCGTATACGAATCGAAAAAGACTGCCAACGGCAGCATTACCGTCAGGTGCGGTAAAAACGGCACGGTTACGTGGGAGGAGCCTGATCACGCGGGGCACCTTAATTTGCCGCCTATAGTGAGCGTGCTTGTCAAGCCCACGCGCAATAAGGACGAAATAGCTATCGTTCTTATAAAGGGAAAGCCCGGCTGCATCAGCGGACTTGACGAAAACGGGTTCGTTTCAAGCAGAGGCACCTTGAAAAATGACACCGATATTTACGTTATGAGCGAGGCGGCTTTCAAGCTTTTCAAAATAAATTGAGAAAGCACGAGCTAAGCATATAGAAAGGAAATTGCTATGTCCAACATTTTCGACATATTCAAGAAGATAGAAAAAGAGAAGAGCGACAAGGCGCTCTCACCCGTCACTCACCTTGTGGTCGGTCTCGGCAACCCCGGCGACAAGTACTTTTACACGCGTCACAACGCGGGATTTCTGGCGATGGACTACATCTCGCAGAAATGCGGTGCGACCGTTAACCGCTCAAAGTTCAAATCTCTCGTAGGTGAGGCAACGGTCGCAGGCAAGCGCGTTCTTTTGATGAAGCCGCAGACCTTGATGAATGCCTCGGGCGACGCGGTCATCGAGGCGGCGAATTTTTATAAAATTCCGATCGAAAACATAATCGTGCTCTCGGACGACGTTAATCTTGACGTCGGTCGTATTCGAGTCCGCAAAAGCGGATCGGACGGCGGTCAGAAGGGCTTGCGCTCGATAATTACCCGTATGGGAAGCGATAATTTCCCGCGCATTCGCTTCGGTGTCGGCAAAAAGCCCCACCCCGATTACGATATGGCGGATTGGGTGCTCGGAACTCTCTCCGATGCCGATAAAAAGGCCCTTTTCGATTGCTTTGTCGTCGCTTACGACGGACTCGAAAAGCTCCTCTGCGGCGACACAGACGGCGCGATGCAGGTTTGTAACGGAAAGAAGTAATTGAAGATTAAAGGAAGTTAGCGAGTGAGACGAGCGCCTTCGGCGAGTCGCTTTTTTGGAAAAAAAGCTCCGCAAAAAACTTCCGATATTTTGGGTTCTAACAAGGGTGGACTGACGCTGATTTTTCGACAAGTCGAAAAAGTCAGCCTACTGAGATAACAAACGTCCTACCGTATTGAACCTAAGACACATAATCTAACTTTAACTTAAAGAATCTTTGAAATAAGTTGTTTTATCTCGGCTGGGTTCCAAACCCTTGCAATACAAAAAGGTCAGTGAGGGATTTTTTCAAGGCTTGCCGAAGAAAAAATCCACCGCCACCCTAAAAGCACCCAAAATATAGGGGAAGTTTTTTGGCTCCACCTTTTTTCCAAAAAAGGTGGAAAATCGACACACAAACTAACTACAAACAACCATAAAGGAACACAAATGCCCAACATTATAACCACCCCAATACGCGCGGACAGAGAATACACGGGACTGCTTGAAGCGGCCCTGAAGTGTTTTCGCGGCAAGTCGTTGCCGATCTTAGCGAGCGGACTGTGCACGGGCGCGGCGGACGCGCTCACGGTCTGTCTTTGCGAGGACAGCGAGGCGAGTCGGCGGACACCCGTGCTGATCATCTGCCCCGAGGAAAAGGAGTGCCAAAGACTGCGCCGAGATCTCGAGCAATTTGGACACTCATCGGCGTTTTTCGTCGCGCGTGACCTCACCTTTCATAACGTGACCGCCTCCCGTGAGTTTGAGCACGAGAGGCTAAAGGTGCTTTCGGGCATACTTTCGGGCGACTACGATTTCGTCCTGACCACGCCCGACGTTGCGCTTGGCTACACGATGCCGCCGAGCGTGCTGCGAGAGAGCGTTATAAGGATAGATCACGACACGAGGACCGAGCCTGCAAAGCTTGCCGAAAGGCTTGTCGCGGCAGGATTTTCGCGCGTCGATATGGTCGAGGGCGCGGGACAGTTCGCGCTCCGCGGCGGCATAGTTGACGTCTACGCTCCGAACGGAGAATTTAAGACCGCAGACGGTGACACAAGGCGCGGCGCGATACCGCTCCGAATCGAATTTTTCGACGACGAGATCGACCGAATGAGCATCTTTGACGTCGAAACTCAGAGGTCGACCGTCAACATACGCGAGGCGACCTTTACACCTGCAAGAGAGCTGCTTATCAGCGCCGAGGTGCGCGAGCGACTTGAGAGCGCGATCCGCAGCCGCTTCCGCGAATCTAAGGACGAAAAGGTCTGCGAGACCCTGACGCGCGAGCTTGCGGCGCTTTCGGGCGAGCTTTCGGAGGTCAGCTTCGTCGATAAATATATCTCACTTGTCTACCCCGAAAAATGCAGTCTGCTCGACTATTTCGACGAAAAAGCACTGGTCATCGTCCGCTCGACCGCGGCGGTAAGCGACAGAATAAAGGCAGAGAAGTGGCACGAAAACGAAATGATCAAGGAGATAGTGTCGGGCGGCACACTCTCCCCGAAATATGCCGAATACTCGAAGAGCGAGGCGGCTCTTGAGCTCTTTTTCGACGAAAACGTCACCGTACACCTCAATTCGCTCTCGGGCGGACTTGGCGGCAAGCGACTTGCGGGAATGTTCGGCTTCCGCACCCGTCAGCCCGTCAGCTACACGGGAAATCTCGACCTGCTTTGCGAGGACCTCGTGACCTATCAGCATAGCGGCTACGCGGTGATAATTATGACCGAAAACGAGACCGCGGCGAAAAACCTCGCCGAGATCTTGCGCGATGCCGACTTTACTCCGCTCGTCACGTCGGGAGCGACCGAGCAAGGTGAAAAATTCGACCCTAAGCTCGTCTATATTACGTGGAAAAAATCGCTTTCGGGCTATGAGCTCATCACCCCGAGGATCGCGGTCATCTCGACCGAGGGCGGTCGCTCTACGGGCGGACTTCACGCCACGGGCAAGAGCCGCGCAAGGCGCAAAAAGCGTGACGACGCAAGGGCTATTCTGTCCTACGCCGAGCTTAATGAGGGCGATATCGTAGTCCACGAAATATACGGTGTCGGTCGCTATCTCGGACTTGAAAAGATCAAAATTGACGGCGTCACGAGGGACTACATCAGCATACAGTACGCGGGCTCGGATAAGCTCTGTATGCCGGTCGAAAAGCTCGATCTCGTGTCGAAATATATAGGCGCGCACTCGGACGACGGACTTGTCAAGCTCTCGAAAATGGGCGGCGAGCAATGGAAAAAGACCAAGAGCAGAGCCAAGAGCGCGGTGCAGGAGATGGCGAAGGATCTCATCAAGCTCTACGCCGAGCGAATGAGACGCCCGGGCTATGCCTTCGACCCCGACGACGATATGCAGAGAAGCTTTGAGGAGTCGTTTGACTACGACGAGACCGACTGCCAGCTCGATGCGATCGCCGAGGTCAAGCAGGATATGATGAGGAGCACACCGATGGACCGACTCCTTTGCGGCGACGTGGGATTTGGCAAGACCGAGGTCGCGTTCCGCGCGGCGTATAAGGCGGTGCTCTCGGGCAAGCAGGTCGCGATACTTGTGCCCACCACGATCCTCGCGCTCCAGCATTTTCAGACCGCGCAGAGCCGAATGAGAAATTTCGCGGTCAATATAGATATGATCTCGCGCTTCCGCACACCCAAGCAGGTCGAGCAATCGCTTCGCCGACTTGAGCGCGGAGACACAGATATAATAATAGGAACTCACAAGCTGCTCGGAAAGGACGTAAAATTCCACGATCTTGGTCTGCTGATCGTCGACGAGGAGCAGAGATTCGGTGTGGCGCAAAAGGAGAAGCTCAAGCAGCTCGGCGGCAACGTCGACGTGCTGACGCTCTCGGCAACGCCGATCCCGAGAACGCTCAATATGGCGATGGGAGGAATCCGCGACATCTCGCTTCTCGACGAAGCACCCGACGACCGACTCCCAGTGCAGACCTACGTTCTTGAATACGACGACCTTATAATCTTCGAGGCGATCAGGCGTGAGCTTCGCCGCGGCGGACAGGTCTTTTATATCCACAACTTCGTCGAGTCGATCGATAATATAGCCGCGCATATCTCAAAGGAGATCCCCGAGGCGAGAGTCACGGTGGCGCACGGAAAGATGGACAAGGACGAGCTTGAGGATATCTGGAGCCGAATGCTCGCAGGCGAGATCGACGTGCTGGTCAGCACCACGATAATCGAAACGGGAATCGATATCCCGAACGCGAATACGCTCATAGCCGACCGCGCCGACCGACTCGGACTCTCCCAGCTCCATCAGCTCAGAGGCCGTGTCGGACGCTCGTCGCGCCGCGCCTACGCCTACTTCACCTACCCGAAAAACAAGGGACTCAGCGAGATCGCGCAGAAGCGACTCGAGGCGATCAAGGAGTATGCCGAGTTTGGCGCAGGCTTCAGAATTGCCTTGCGCGATATGGAGATTCGCGGAGCGGGTAACATTCTCGGAGCGGAGCAGCACGGTCACCTTGAGGCGATCGGATACGACCTTTATATCAAGCTTCTGAACGATGCGGTGCTTGAGGAAAAGGGAGAAAAGCCAAAGGAGCGAGAGGACTGTACGGTCAGCATCGAGCACGATGCGTTTATTCCCGACACCTACGTTCGCTACCCGGGGCAGAGAATGACTCTTTACAAGCGCATAGCGCTCATACGCAATCAGTACGACGCCGACGATATAGCCGACGAGCTGCTCGACCGCTTCGGAGAGCTGCCGCGCCCGGTCGAAAATCTTTTGCAGGTCGCTTTGCTGCGTGCGCAGGCAAGTGAGCTTGGCATCCGTCAGGTCACCGAGCTTCAGGGCGAGGTCCGCTTCTATCAGGGCGAGCTCGATATCCCCTTGTGGCAGGAGATGTCGTTCATTATGGGCGGCAGGATACGCGTGATGATGGGCTCGGTTGGCGAGAGCTTTGTCACTCTCCGTCTCAAAGCAGGCGAGAATTCTCTCATCATAATTAACAGAATGTTTGAAAAATATCTTGAAACTGTACAAAATGAGGATAAAAATTCCGAACAATTATGATGTATAATTGTTAAAATGCAGATTTTTCGTCTGAAAACGAAGAAAGATCCGCTAAAACCGAAAAAATCCCCATTTTTGCTTGAAAAAAGGAATAAATAATGAAAAAATCAGTTAAAATTATCGCCCTCGCCCTCGCATTTTGTATGCTCGCGGCATCGCTTTGCGCTTGCGCGGGGGAGGGCAAGACCATGATGACCTTCGCGGATAAGAGCATGACGGTCAATACCTACGAGCTTATACTCTCTCGAATGAAGGGAACGCTGTATACCTACGGCTACGACGTGACCTCCGATAGCTTTTGGAACACGGTAATCTCGTCGGACGGTACTACCTACGACGACTATTTCCGCGTGAGCGTGACCGAGCAGGCGAGCAGATATATCATCGCCGAGTATCTTTTTGACCGCTACGGTCTTGTTCTGACCGAGGAGAGAGAGAAGCTTGTGGACGATCTTATGGCTTTGTGCGTCAAGCGCGCGGGCTCAAAGACCGCGCTCAACTCCGAGCTCAAGAGCTTTGGTGCGAACTATGATATTCTGCGCGACCTTTATCTGCTTGAAACCAAGATAGATATGGTCAAGGATCACCTTTACGGCGAGGACGGCGAGCTGATCGGCGACGAGGTCAGACAGAAGTATCTTGAGGAAAATTACGTCGCGTTCGGTCAGATCTATCTCGCGTCGTACTACTACCTGATAGACACCGACCGCTTTGGCGATCACGTCTATTATACAGACGACAAGCACAAGCATATCGCATACGATAAGAAAAACGGAAGCACGCAGACCGACGAATACGGAAAGACTATCAAGGATATCTTCGGTGAGGACGAATATTTCACCGAGGACGGAAAGATAGCCTATGACAAAAAGAACGGCAAGATCGGATACCTCCTTGACGATAAGGGAGAATACGTGACCGAGCCCCACGACGACAAGACGCTGGGCGAGCTTTATAATAATGCGCACGCTTATGCCGAAGCTTGCAGTGGAGATATCGACGCATTTCTTGAAATGGCGGAGATCTACGACGAGATGAGTGGCAAGGGAGAGCCATTGTATCTCTACGCCGAGGAGCATTATTACGGCTTGCAGAGCGAAGCCTACGAGTATCTTGACGATATCACCAAAGCCCTCGGGGATATGGAGGTCGGAGAGTGCAAGGTCATCGAATCCGACTACGGATATCACGTTATCTGCAAATACGAGATGCCCGAAAAGGCGTACGAGAACGAGGATCAGAAGGACGTATTCGAGGGCTTTATGGAGGAGCTTGTTGCCGACCTTTTTGATGCGGAATGCAAAAAGTACGAGTCGGGTATCAAGATCGTGACCGAGGTCTACGAGTCTGCCTCAAGTATGAGCGAGATCGGCGTGAACACGCTCTACTGATAAATACTAACTTGTAAAGGACTAACCGATGAAAAAGAATCTGGCAAAGCTTTTAAAAAGATCTTTGGCGCTGACCGTTGCGGTCTGCGCACTGGTCACGCTCTGCGCCTCCTGCTCGGCAAAGGCGGAGGTGCCCGACCCCGTGCTTGAGTGCGGAGATGAAAAATTGCCCCTTTATTTCTATGAATTTATGCTTTCGAGAATGAAGGGATCGCTCGCGCGAAACAAATATCCCGTAAAGGACAGCTCGTTCTGGTACACCGAGATCGAGGAAACGGGACAGACCTACGCGGAGTATTATAACGAGTCTATATTTGAGAGCTGTAAGAAATATTTTGCCTCCGCAGTGCTTTTCGACGAAATGGGGCTGACTCTGCCTGAGTCGACCCTCGCGGCGATCGACGAGGAGGTCGCGTTCTACGTTGACTACGACGGCGACGGAGATCAGAGCGCATTCGACGAGCTGATATCTCCCTTTGGAGTCGATACCGAGTCCTTGCGCGAGTGTTATATCATCGAGGCGAAGTACGAGTATTTACTTGCCCACCTTTTCGGCGGCGGTAAGCTTATCGCGGATTCGGTAAGGGAAGAATACTTCCAGAAAAATTATTATTGTTTCAAGCAGGTGCTTCTGGCGAAGTTTTACTATAAGTACCAGCAGGATAAGTACGGCAACACTATATACTTCGATAAGGAAACGAAAAAGCCCCTGTACGATACCGAAAAGGGAAGCTATGCATACGACGAAAACGGTGCGAGAATAAGGGATTCTTTCGGTCAGCCGATCTACTTTGACGCACAGGGCAACGTGGTTTACGACAAAGAAAACGGTATTCCCAGAGTCGTGCTTGACCAAAACGGCAATCCGATACAGTACGAGTGCACCGACGGGGAGATAGCCGCTAATGAGAGTCTTGCAAAGGAGCTTGCGGCGACCTTGACCGAGGGCAATTTCTCGGAGTTTGAGTCAGAGATCAAGGAAAACGTGCTCGTAGTCGGCGCGGTCGACGAATATGCCGACGGATATTACCTGAGTCAGCTTGACAAAGCGGGATACGTGGGTGACGTCGCATATCTTTCCGATATCCTTGATATGCTTAAGGAAATGGAGGTCGGAGAGATCGGATATTACGAGAGCGACGCGGGATTCCACGTTATAATGAAATACGCTCTTGAAACGGGAAAATATACCGAAGAGGAGTATAAGGATTGGTTCTCGGCGCTTGACTCGCACATTATAAACGATCTTTTCAATATAAAGATCGCCGACACGCTGTCGAAGATCAAGATCAACGAGGAAAATTTCGCAAAGGCGAGATCGATAGCCGATCTTGGTATTAACTACGATTATTGATAACCGAAAAACCAAACGCGGAGAGGGAAGCTTCTCCGCGTTTTTCTGTGCCCACATAGGAAATTGTCGAAAAAAGCTTCCAAGATTTTGAAATTTTCTGTTGACGGAAGGCGTGGGGTATGATATAATTATAATGAATTATTGTTTGGTTGTTATTGAGGTGTCCTATGACTTACAATGAATTTTTGAAGGCGGCGGCGAAAAC
>SVRA01000049.1 GCA_015065075.1 Oscillospiraceae bacterium | reverse complement strand
TTATTATGGCAAAGAATATTCTTTATGGAATTGAAGCAAGAAACGCGCTCGTTCGCGGTATCGACAAGCTTGCTGATACGGTCAAGATCACTCTCGGTCCTAAGGGCAGAAACGTAGTGCTTGACAAGAAATACGGCTCTCCCCTCATCACCAACGACGGTGTTACCATCGCCAAGGAGATCGAGCTTGAGGATGAGGCAGAGAACATGGGCGCACAGCTCGTTCGTGAGGTTGCTACAAAGACCAACGACGCTGCCGGTGACGGTACTACCACCGCAACTCTTCTCGCGCAGGCATTCGTTCGCGAGGGTATGAAGAACGTGACCGCAGGCGCTAACCCCATGGTCATCCGCAAGGGTATGAAGAAGGCTGTTGACGCGGCTGTTGCGGCACTTGCAGAGAACTGCAAGAAGGTTAACGGAAAGGAGGACATCGCTCGCGTCGGTACTATTTCCGCAGGCGACGAGGTCATCGGTGAGCTTATCGCAGACGCGATGGAGAAGGTTACCGCCGACGGCGTTATCACCATTGAGGAGTCCAAGAGCGCAGAGACCTATTCCGAGGTCGTTGAGGGTATGCAGTTCGATCGCGGATACCTCTCTCCCTACATGGTTACCGATACCGATAAGATGGAGGCTGTTATCGACGACGCGCTCGTTCTTATCACTGACAAGAAGATCTCTACTATAAACGACATTCTTCCTCTTCTCGAGCAGCTCGTTCAGTCGGGCAGAAAGCTCGTTATCATCGCTGAGGATGTTGAGGGCGAGGCTCTGACTACTCTCGTGCTCAACAAGCTTCGCGGCACGTTTACCTGCGTTGCCGTTAAGGCTCCCGGATTCGGCGACAGAAGAAAGGAAATGCTCCGCGATATCGCTATTCTCACCGGCGGTGAGGTCGTATCGAGCGAGATCGGTCTCGAGCTTAAGGATGCGTCTATCCAGATGCTCGGCCGTGCACGTCAGGTCAAGATCACCAAGGAGAACACCATTATCGTTGACGGTGCAGGCTCCGCTGACGAGATCAGAGCTCGCGTGGCTCAGATCAAGTCCGCTATCGAGAACACCACCAGTGATTTCGACCGCGAGAAGCTCCAGGAGAGACTTGCAAAGCTTTCGGGCGGTGTTGCCGTTATTAAGGTCGGCGCGGCTACCGAGGCTGAAATGAAGGAAAAGAAGCTTCGCATCGAGGATGCTCTCAACGCTACCAAGGCGGCTGTTGAGGAGGGTATCGTTGCAGGCGGCGGTACTGCGTATCTTAACGCTATTCCCGCAGTTGAAAAGCTGCTTAAGACTGTTGACGGCGACGAAAAGACCGGTGTTAAGATCGTTCTTAAAGGTCTTGAGGAGCCTGTTCGTCAGATCGCTGCTAACGCAGGCTTCGACGGCGCGGTTATCGTTGATAAGATCATGAGCTCCAAGAAGGTCGGATACGGCTTCGATGCTTACAACGAAAAGTACGTTGATATGGTCGGCGCGGGTATCGTCGATCCTAAGAAGGTTACTCGCTCCGCTCTCCAGAACGCTGCGTCTATCGCTTCTGTAATTCTTACTACCGAGTCGGTAGTTTCCAATATCAAGGAGCCCGAGCCCGCTGCTCCCGCAGCAGGCGGCATGGGTGGCATGTATTAATTTGGGTTTTTATATAGGGGGAAGGGCGAACCTTTTTGGAAAAAGTGTTCGCCCTTCCCCCTATGACCCCCAACCCACTCCCAAAACCTTCAATAAAAGAATGGTTTTGGGGTGGAGTTTGTCTGAAGCCGTGAGATTTTTGGAAGGATTTTTGTTTTGGACTTGAAAAACGGCGGGGGTTGTGGTAAAATGAGGTATAAACTTATTGGAGCTGGATATGGGAAAGTTTGACGGAATACTGATATGCACCGACCTTGACGGTACGCTGCTTCGATCGGATAGGTCGATCTCGCAGGAAAATCTTGATGCGATCGAATATTTTAAGTCCGAGGGTGGATATTTTACATTTATTACGGGAAGAATGCCGTATTTTTCTAAAATGATATATGATGCGGTCGGGGCGAATGCTCCTGTTGGATGCGTTAACGGCGGCGGTATTTACGATTACGAAAAGGGTGAGTATTTATGGCTGGCGACCTTGTCAGACAGTGTCATTGAGCTTGTGGAGCATGTTGACAAAAACGTTGACGGCATTGGAATTAATCTTAACACACCGGACAAGGTTTATTTTTGTCGAGATAATGCGGCGACCGCGGAGTACAGAAAAGCCACGGGCATTCCCAATCTCGTCGCTGACTACAAGGCGGTGGACGAGCCCTTGGCAAAGATCGTTTTTTGCGACGATAACAAAGAGCATATTTTGCGCGCTATTGAGCTTTTGAACGATCATCCGAAAGCAGATGAGTTTGATTTTGTGCGAACCGAGCGAACTCTTTACGAGGTCGTGCCCAAGGGAGTCAACAAGGGTGCTGCTTTGCCGCGACTTGCCGCTGCTTTGGGGATAGATATGTCGAAGGTCGTGGCGATCGGCGACTACTACAACGACGTTGCGATGCTTCGCGCGGCAGGACTTTCGGTTGCCGTCGCGAATGCGGTCGACGAGGTCAAGGCGGTGGCGGATTATGTCACTGTGAGCAACGAGGAGCATGCGATCGCGAGGGTGATAGAGGAGTTGGACAGGGGTATTTTGAAATTGTAACAAAAAGACCGAATCGGGTTCGATTCGGTCTTTTTTACGTTTCACGGCTGCAGAGAAACTTACGGCAAAATTCCGTTAGCTTATTGTGAAGGTTCTTGAAAAGGGGAGCGCGAGGGGGAAAGCTTCTTTCAAGAAGTTTTCCCCCTCGCATGCTTATCCTAACTAATTATATCCCCTTGGGTTTCAAACATACGCTCGGCGGCTTGGCGCAGGGGAGCGTGGTTTTGGAGATCGGGGTCGTTTTTGAGGTATTCGTGGGCTTCGGAGAAGGCGGTGGTCATAAGCTCGCTATCCTCGCACATATCGGCGATATTGAAGCTCAGAGTGCCGCTTTGTCTTATCGAGGAATTGCCCGAAAGGGCAAGGAAGTCGCCGGGCCCGCGCAATTTGAGGTCCTGCTCGGCGATCTCGAAGCCGTTGTAGGAGTTACACATGGTCTGTAGTCTCTGCTTGGCGGTCTCGCCGAGGCGACCGCCCGTGCCGTTGACCAGAACGCAATAGGATTTCTTCTGTCCGCGTCCGACTCTACCGCGCAGCTGATGAAGCTGGGAGAGACCGAAGCGTTCGGCATTCTCGACGATCATAAGGCAGGCGCTGGGCACGTTGACTCCGACCTCAATTACGGTAGTGGAGACCAGTATTTGCACCTCGCCCGAGGCGAAGCGGCGCATCACGTTATCCTTGTCTGCCGTTTTCATTTTGCCGTGGACGAATGCGATATTATAGCCCTGCAGGCGCTCGGAGAGCTCCTCGGCATACTGAACCGCCGCCTTTAAGGGCGGTTTTTCGTTTCTTACGAGCTCCTCGCCGTAAATTGCGATCTCGGAGAGGTCGATCTCGCCCTCCTCGAGCTCGGTCTCCTCGACCGCGGGGCAGACGACGTAGACCTGACCGCCTGCATCGACGTTTTTGCGAATAAAGGCATCGAGGCGAGGTCGGTAGCTTTCGTCGACAAGGAAGGTGTCGACCCTTTGACGTCCCGGGGGCATTTCGTCGATCTTGGACATAGCGAGGTCGCCGTACATCACGAGCGCAAGCGATCTCGGGATCGGGGTAGCGCTCATAACGAGGACGTGGGTGTGTTTATTCTTTTCGGAGAGCAGGGCGCGCTGGTTTACTCCGAAGCGGTGCTGCTCGTCGGTTATGACAAGTCCCGGATTTATAAATTCCGCGCCGTCGGAGAGGAGGGCTTGAGTGCCGATGACGATATCGAGGCGCTCGTTCGGGTCTTCCGACTTCATAGCCGCGTGGATCTTTCTCTTGGTCGCCGCGGTACAGGAGCCAGTGAGGAGCGCACAGCGTATCCCCAGAGCCTCGAAAATTGCGCACAGATCGTTATAATGCTGAGTTGCCAATATCTCCGTGGGTGCCATCAAGGCGGCTTGGTAGCCGTTTTTGACGGCTATATACATGGCAGCCGTGGCGCAGATCGTTTTGCCGCAGCCGACGTCGCCGATGACAATGCGGCTCATCTGCTCGCCCTTGCTCATATCGTGCGCGATGTCTTTTATCGTTCTTTCCTGCGCGCCCGTCAGCTTATAGGGAAGCCGCGCGAGCAGGGGAGAGATGTCGGTATCCTTGCAAGCGGGGGCGGAGAGCCGTTGGATCTTCCTGCCCGAGAGCGCAAGGCCTGTGGCGAAAAGGAAAAATTCGTCAAATATAAGTCTTTTTTTCGCGATCGCGAGCGCTGCATAGCTTTCGGGAAAATGTATCTGACGGAGGGCGTAGTATATCGTGCAGAGCTTATTTCGCTCGCGTATTTCCTCGGGGAGAGGGTCGGGCATTGCTTGGCTTGCTAATTCAAGCGTGTCGGCGACGTTTTGCGAGATCTGCTTTTGCGTCAGTCCCTCGGAGAGCCTATAGACCGAGAAAAAGGGAGGGGGAGGCAGCTGATCTACCCACGGGTCAGCCGCGGGGGAGGTCATGGAGTAGCGGTTTTTTACTCTTTCGACCTTGCCGTAGAAGCGGAAATCCGAGCCGACCGAAAATTTGTCTTTATAGTAATTCTGATTGAAATAGGTGATCTCACATACTCCGCTTTCGTCGAATGCGCGGAATTTTAAAAGCGACATTCCTCGCTTGATATTTGCAATCTTTGGCTCGGTCGCGACCGTGAGGACTACCGCCGATTTATATTCGGGTGAGGTCTCGGCAAGCAGCTTTATATTTGCTCTGTCCTCGTAAGCGCGAGGAAAGTAGTAGAGCAGGTCGAGCAGTGAGTGTACGCCTGCCGCGGCGTATGCTTTTGCTTTGACTCCACCGACTCCGCGGAGCGCGGTTACGGGTATTTCGTGTAGATTTTTGTTATTATTCATATTTTCACCAATATTGTTGTTGACAAATTGCATTTTATCTGTGTGTCTGTGGGGCTTTTCGCTCAAATTTTTTGAAGAAGGCTTATACACAATATTTATCCGCTTTTTTCTTTGGCACAAGAAGCGCAAAGAAAAAAGCTTGGCAAAAAAGAAACGCGTGCAAAGGAGTTTCGCCTCTGCGGAGGCGACCAACGCTCCGCACGTTGGATAGGCGGTCGCTTTTTGAAAAAAGCGACGCAAAAACTTTTCTGAAATATTGCAGTGAAGCCTTGACAAATCAAAATCTGAAGTCGATAGATAAATTATTCGTCTGCTTTATCTGCCTTTGTTTGAGTGACGTCGGCGAGGGGATTTTGCGCCATCGCGTTCATCATGTTCTTGTCGCTGACGTGGGTATAGATCTGCGTGGTGTTGAGCTGTTCGTGGCCGAGAATGTCCTTGAGCACGCGGATATCTACGTTGCCCGTCTGATACATCAGCGTGGCGGCGGTATGGCGAAGCTTATGCACCGAGTAGTGCTTCGAGCCAAGCCCCGACATATCGAGGTATTTATATACCATCGCCTGCACCATCTTGTCGCTTATTCGCTTTTCTCGGTTGCTCAAAAATAGTGCTTTGTCGGAAATATTGTGATTTTTCTCGATAAGGCGGTAGTTTGAAAGATAGTCGCGAAGGACGGTCTGGCAGGCGTCGTTGAGGTAGATTATTCTTTCCTTACTGCCTTTACCGAGGACTCGGACGTGGCTGAGCTCTCGGTCGAGGTCGGTCAGGTTGATGCCGACAAGCTCGTTCAGTCGCATACCGCAGTTGAGAAACAGGGTTATTATACACAGGTCGCGGAGTCTTGTTTTGGATTCGACATCGTTGCGGACGGTGTCAAGCAGCAGCTTTGCCTCTGCGAGTGACAAGAATTTCGGCAGAGTTTTCTTGTGCTTGGGCGACTCGATGTTTGCGGCGGGATTTTCTTCAAGATATCCGCGCTTGACCGTCATAAACTTGAAAAGTCCCTTTATTGCGGACAGCTTTCGCGCCTTGCTCGCCCACATATTCTTGCGGACGTTGCCCGTGTAGAGCAGAAAATCGTATATCTGCTCGGTGGTTATGTCTTTTACGTATTCTACGTCAATATTTACTATACTGATCTCACAAAACTCGTCGGAGTCGGGGTCGATGCCGTTCTGCTTGGCGATGATATAGCGGAAGAAGGTGCGCAGGTCGAGCAGGTACTCGTCGACGGTTTTTTGAGAGCAGCCCTGTATTGCGAGCTTATAGGAGGCAAATTCACGAATGATCGGTGGGAATTCGTCGATATTTACGCGGTAGGGCATGGTCCTTGATCTCCTTTCTACGTCTATACGTTAATTATACCAAATCTTTTTTTGCTTTTCAAGAGATTTCTTGTATTTTTCAAGGTATTGCCAATTTTATCGGAATATTTTGTATAATACGGCACTCTTGCGGCCGCTTTATGCCAAATTGTTGATTTTCTTTAAATTTTCACACGGAATTGTTGAAAAATACACATTTATCATATATAATGTTATCATTGGAGGTCTGCCTTCGGGCGACTGAAGTGAAAGGACTTTTATAATGAAAGAATTTTTTAAGAGATATTCGTACGAGAGTGTTCGATTGTTTATAAATCAGGTGGTCATTGGTCTTTTTGGAATGATCCTTGCTCTTTCTGCGGGAATTGCCGAGAACGAGACCTTGCGCGTGGTGGCGGGAATATTTTCGGTAGTGTTTTTCTTGTTTATGCAGTTCGCGTCTGCCTGGAGGATCGGCGCGGAGGACAGAGTTTCGGTCGATCTTGGCAAGAGACGGCTTGATCTTTCGGTTCCGTTCAAGGTGTGGCTGCTTGCAAACTCGCTCAATCTTCTTCTTGCGCTTTTGATAGCACTTGGAGTGTGGTTTGGCAACGGGGGGGCTTTATCCTCGGTTGGTGGAGTTGCGACAATGATCAAGATGATCATTGAGGGAATGTATACGGGTCTTCTCGCGAGTCACGTCGGAGGTGCTCCGCTCAATTCCTATTGGTTCGTTCATTTTTTGACCGTTTTGCCCGCGCTGCCCGCAATAGTTGCCGCTTATATCTGCGGTGTCAAAAATATCAATTTCGGCGGTCTTTTTATGCCGAACGTGAAAAAATAAGAGCAATTTTGCTAAAGGATCGGGCTTTGAATATAGCTCGATCCTCTTTTTTCTGAATTTTTATTAACGGTAAATTATTGTTCTTGTATTTTGTTGCTTATTGTGGTATAATTGTCTTAGAATATTTCGGGACGGAGGTGCGGTCGTGGCAAATTCCGATATAAAAATACTTGTGGTCGACGACGAGGCGGAGATACGCAAGGTGGTCTGTTTGCTTTTGAAGAACAAGGGATATTCGGTCCTTGAGGCCTCAAACGGTATTTCGGCGATCGAGATCGTTAAGCAAGACAGCGTTGATCTTATTATTATGGATATTATGATGCCCAAGATGTCGGGCGTAGAGGCGACTGTCTCGATACGTAAGTTTTCTATGGCCCCCGTTTTGTTTCTCACGGCGAAATCGCTTGTTGCGGATAAGGAAAAAGCATATGGCAGCGGCGGCGACGACTACGTGGTCAAGCCCTTTTCGTCCGCGGAGCTGCTTATGAAGGTCGAGTCGCTTGTGCGCCGATATACCGTTTACAAGGGAAAGGAAAGGACCGACGGTGTCATTTCTCTTTCCGGAGGAGTTGAGGTTGATCCTGAAAAGAGAATCGTCACGAAAAACGGAGAGGATCCCAATTTGAGAGATAAGGAGAGCGCTATTTTCTTCTATCTGCTCGAGCATCGCGGCAATACGGTCGAGCCCGACGTTATTTTTGAAGCGGTCTGGGGTGAGAGGGCTCTTGCCTCCAGCGCAAACAACGTGACGGTAAATATTCTGGGCTTGCGTAAAAAGCTCGAGGACGATCCGTCTAATCCGAAGATAATCAAGACTGTGTGGGGAAAGGGGTATCAGTTTGTCTAAAAAGTCTAAAAAAAAGATATTCATTTCTCTGAAGGTCAAGCTGATCCTGGTCCTCGCGCTTGCTGTTCTCATCGCTGCTTCGGTTTTCGTGTCCTGTAAGCAGATCGGCGACTTCCTTGTGTGGAAATATTATCTTGATGAGGAGACCAAGCAGGAAAGAGCCGAAGATTATATTGAGGATTTCCAAAAATACGTAAAGAACAAAAAGCTTTCGATCCACGATTCAAAGAAGATCGCCGCGTGGTCGGGAGGAAACTACGTCGATATGATCGTCTACAAGGACAAGAGTCTTATTTACGCTCCCGAGTGGTTTATTGACTCAAGTAATCCTCAGGACTTTTTTTCGGGCAACCGAGATTTCGAGCAGTATCTTACCGAGGAGGCAAGGGAGGCGTATCTTAATCGACTTGAGGATATTCTCGACGAAAACAGCGATCTTTCCTCGGTATATTTTATTGACGGTACGCTGTTCGTTCGGGTCATTGATTATACGGAGGATTTCATTTATAGTCTGGTTTTTGCCGCGTCTTTATTCCTTGCCTTGATTGTGCTTTGTATTATTATGATACTGAATTTCTCGACGACGGCATCAAGGATAAAGCGTCTTGCGAGAGATGTAAGACTTGTTGAGGGTGGAAACCTTGATTTGCCGATCGCTATCAAGGGTCACGATGAGCTTAGCTCGCTTGCCGAGGACGTGAATAGCATGAGAAACTCGGTTGTTGATACCATGACCAAGGAGCAACAGGCGTGGCTGGCTAACGCGGAGCTTATAACTGCAATGTCACACGATATTCGCACGCCGCTTACCGTTATGCTCGGATATCTTGAGCTTATGGAGATGCAGGAAAAATCCGAGATTAATGCGGAATACGTTGCCGCTTGCAAGGACAATGCTCTGCGATTGAAGCGCCTTTCCGACGATATGTTTTCCTATTTTCTTGTTTTTGGAAAGAAGGATGCTCTTGACGGAGAAATGATCGAGGTTGGCAGTGAGGTGCTCGATCACATGCTGTCCGAGAGAGTGATTCTTTTTGAGGAAAGCGGGTTCGAGCTGTCTTACTCACACAAGGTGCCGAACGCGACAATTTCAGTGAACTTGGACTATCTTGGCCGCGTCATTGACAACGTGTTCGCCAATATTCAAAAATACGCTGATCTTAACGCTCCTGTTTATATTGAATCGGGCATCGAGGACGGCAATCTCACTATTACTGTCAAAAATAAGATCGACAAGAGTTCGGATCGCGCCGAAAGTAACGGCATAGGTCTTAAGACCTGTGAGCGCATTATGGAGCGCATGGGCGGCAACATTCGTGTCTGCTCCGAGGGCGAGGATTACAGTATTACGTTGAATTTTCCTGTTAAGGAGTAAAAATAAAACAATAAAGGAAAGGCAATCTATGGAATTTTTAGAATTTTGGGGACAAATGATGGCGAATCCGCTGTTATTTGTCGCTGTGGCACTGACTCTCGGTGTTATTCTGGTAAACGGATGGACGGATGCGCCCAATGCCATCGCCACGTGCGTTGTTACGAGGTGTATGCCACCGAAGGCGGCGATACTTATGGCAGCAGTGTTCAATTTCCTCGGCGTTTTCGTAATGACGCAGATCAGCAACAAGGTTGCCGTAACTATTACGAGCATGGTGCATTTCGGAGAAAATACCGGCGAGACGATCATTATAGTTTTATGTGCGGCGATGCTTGCTATCGTTATCTGGGCAACGCTCGCTTGGGTATTTGGTATTCCGACAAGCGAAAGCCATGCTCTGATCGCGGGTCTGACGGGTGGGGCTATGGCTCTTACGGGACTTGATGCGATAGTATGGAGCGAGTGGAGCAAGGTGCTTATAGGTATCGTGATTTCGGTCGTTCTTGGCTTTGGATTGGCTTGGCTGATCGGTAAGCTCGTCACTCTGATCTGCTACAACATGAACAGACCCAAAACAGAGCCGTTTTTCAAGGGCGCGCAGATCGCAGGAGCCGCGGCAATGGCATTTATGCACGGAGCGCAGGACGGTCAGAAATTTATGGGTATTATTCTGCTTTGCGTATTCACTCTGCAAGGCGTGGGCGGCGCGGCTGCGACCTTTGCAATCCCGACCTGGCTTATGGTCGTTTGCTCACTCGTTATGGCGGCAGGAACTGCTATAGGCGGTAAAAAGATCATCAAATCAGTCGGTATGGATATGGTCAAGCTTGAAAAATATCAGGGCTTTTCGGCGGATATTGCGTCTGCTATCTCGCTTGTGTTCTGCTCGGTATTCGGTCTCCCCGTTTCCACCACTCACGTAAAGACTACCTCTATAATGGGTGTCGGTGCGGTTAAACGTGTTTCCGCTATCAATTTCGGTGTTGTAAAGGAAATGGTCATGACTTGGATACTCACTTTCCCCGGATGCGGATTGCTTGCGTTTTTGGTAACTAAATTGTTCTTACTTGTTTTTAACTAATTGAAAGGAAATATTAAAATGGCTAAAGGTGATAAATTTTATTATGATAATTTCGCAGAGTGCGCATCCCTTGCAAAGAAGGCGGCGGCTTATCTCGTTGAGTGCCTTGAAAACTACGATTTGTGCAAGATCGAAAAAATGCTTGAAGAGATGCACGCTTTTGAGCACAGTGCAGATATGAAAAAGCACGAAATGAACGAGGCGCTCGCAAAGGCATTCGTAACTCCCGTTGACCGAGAGGACCTCGATCTTATGAGTCAGCAGCTCGATACCGTGCTTGATCTTATTGAAGAAGTACTGCAGAAGATGTACATTTACAATATCAAGACGATAGAGCCCGCCGCAGTCGATTACGCAAAGCATCTCGTAAGAGCTTGCGATATCCTTGGTGATATCATGGCAGAGTTTGAAAACTTCAAGAAATCGAAGAAGCTTCATACTCTTATCGTCGCATCAAACGACGTGGAGGAGGAGTGCGACAAGCTTTATCTTGCTACGATGCACGAGCTTACCAAGAACTCCACGGACGTTCTTACCACGCTTTCTTGGTATAAGATATACGATTGCTTCGAGGCCTGCTCGGATGCTTGCGAGCACGTCAGCGAATGCGTTGGTTCCATCGTTATGAAAAATACCTGATATTAGAAAAAGAGCATATGCGAAAGCATATGCTCTTTTTGATTTAAAGCTTGGTTTCAAGGCGAGTTCTGACAGCCTTGATGAAGTCGAGCGTATTGACTGCGGTTGCGGAAAAACCTTCGTCGACGAGACCCACGAGGTCCTTGGTCATTATTCCGTCGTTGAGGGTGTCGATGCAGGCTTCCTCGAGCTTGTTTGCGAAGCTTACGAGCTCGTCAAGCTTGTCGAGCTCGCCGCGCTTACGGAGCGCTCCAGACCAAGCGTAGATCGTTGCCATGGGATTGGTCGAGGTCTCCTCGCCCTTGAGGTAGCGGTAGTAGTGTCTTGTGACCGTACCGTGAGCCGCCTCGTATTCAAACTTGCCGTCGGGAGAGACCAGCACGCTGGTCATCATCGCGAGCGAGCCGAATGCGGTGGATACCATATCCGACATTACGTCGCCGTCGTAGTTCTTGCACGCCCAGATGTAGCCGCCCTCGCTTCTGATCACTCTCGCGACCGCGTCGTCGATCAACGTGTAGAAGTAGGTTATGCCGAGCTTCTCGAACTGATCCTTATAGTGATTGTTGTAGATCTCCTCGAAGATGAGCTTGAAGGTCTGGTCGTACTGCTTGGATATCGTGTCCTTCGTCGAGAACCAGAGGTCCTGCTTGGTGTCTATCGCAAACTTGAAGCAGGAGTGCGCGAAGCTGATTATCGAGGTGTCCTTATTATACTGTCCCTGAAGAACGCCTGCACATTCGAAGTCGTATATTGTTTTGGAAAACTCGGTGCCGTCCTCGCCCTTGAAGGAGAGCGTTGCTTTGCCCGCCGAGGGCACGCGGTACTCGGTAGCCTTGTAAACGTCGCCGTACGCGTGGCGCGCGATCGTGATAGGCTTTTTCCAGTTGCGGACTACGGGCTTGATCGCATCAATGGTAATAGGTGCGCGGAAGACCGTGCCGTCCATTATTGCGCGGATCGTGCCGTTGGGAGATTTCCACATTTCCGTGAGGTTGTACTCCTCAACTCGCTGCTTGTTGGGCGTTATCGTCGCGCATTTGACCGCTACGCCGTATTTCTGCGCCGCGTATGCTGAGTCAAACGTGACCTGATCCTTGGTTCTTTCTCTCTCGGGCAGCCCGAGATCGTAATATTCGGTCTTCAGGTCGATGAATGGATAAAGAAGCTCGTCCTTTATCATCTTCCATATTATTCTTGTCATCTCGTCGCCGTCCATTTCGACCAGCGGCGTTGTCATTCTGATCTTTTCCATATTTGCCTTTCTTTTTCGGGGTTTTGCCCCTGCACCCTTGGGTTTCGCGGGACTCTGTCCCACACCCTGCTTAAAACTTTTTGGAAAAAAGTTTTAAGAATTCAAAAACTTTCGATGAAAGAGGTTGTTGAGGTTGGGTTTTTTATATTGCTTTTTAAGTTTAGAGGGATAATCC
>SVRA01000048.1 GCA_015065075.1 Oscillospiraceae bacterium | reverse complement strand
AAGAATATACCTTGGAGGCTGGCAGACCCGATACCATCACCGAGGGCAAGATGCGTGTGGCTATGGCGCACGGTATCAACCGTATCAGCGTTAATCCCCAGACGCTCAACGACGACGTTTTGCGTATCATCGGCCGATCCCATACTGCCGACGATTTTTTGAGGGCTTACGATGTTGCTCGTAATTCGGGAATTGCGAACATAAATACCGACGTTATCACAGGACTTCCCGGAGATAAATTCGCAAGCTTTTCCTCTTCTTACGATAAGATCGTTTCGCTTCGTCCCGAAAACATCACGGTGCACACATTCAGCGTGAAGAAGGCAAGTGATGCGCTCAAGAATTTCAGTCACATCTATTCGGTGCGCGGAGGCGACGTCGGAAAATGTGTTGACTATTCGCAGATAAAGGCGCAGCACGAGGGATATCAGCCATACTATATGTATCGCCAGAAGAACACCGTGGGCAACTACGAAAACGTGGGATTTTGCCTTGACGGCAAAAAGGGACTCTACAACATCTATATGATGGAGGAGATACATTCGATATTTGCCGCGGGGGCAGGCGCGGTATCGAAATTCGTCGATTATGCTCCCAAAAACGATGAAAAACGCACTATTGAGAGATTTTTCAACCAGAAATACCCCTACGAGTATCTTGCCGAGGATAAGACCGAGGAAAAGCTTAACGCCGCGCGAGAGTTTTATATCAAGCACGGACTTGTCTAAGAATTTTCATAAAATTGCGACTCCTTTGGGTATTTTTCAAAATAAATTAGAAGGAGAACGCTTATGATGAATGATATTCAGTATAAAATAGGTCACAGTAAAATAGACCAGACGTTTATAGAAAAATGTGATCGGGAATTTGACGCTCTTCTTGACTCTGCCGTCAGCGAATTTTGCAGTGTGAAGAACGACAGTAGGATCATGGGACTTACGGGTCCGACCTGCTCGGGAAAAACTACTACTGCGAAAAAGCTGCGCCGTAGCTTTGACGAGAGGGGAAAGAGGGTCGTTACGGTGTCCTTGGACGATTTCTTTAAGGATACGTTTTCAAGAAAAGAGCTTGCGAATGCCAAGGTAGAAGAGCTTGATTTCGATTCCCCCGATACGCTTGATATAGATCTGCTTGCAAGCTTTACCGACGAGATGTTTTCGCGTGGAAGAGCCAAAAAGCCGATATTCGATTTCGTAAGCGGAGAGAGAATACGGTATGAGGAGATAGTTTGCGACGAGGACGACGTAATGCTTTTCGAAGGTATTCAGGTGCTTTATCCCGACGTGCTTTCTATAATAGAGAACCACGGGGGACGCGTGCTCTGCGTTCGTCCCGAGAGTGGCATTGAGGTTGGAGGCAAGAAATTTGAACCCAATTTTATACGGCTTTGCAGACGGCTTGTGCGCGATGCAAATTTTCGCGGTGCTTCTCCCGATTTTACACTTTCCTTATGGGATAGCGTAAGACGTAATGAGGAGAAAAATATATTTCCTCACATTCACCGCTGTAACGTTAATATAGACACTACTCTTGAATATGAGTTAAACATACTTGCTCCTTATCTTCGCAGAATATTGCCGAGTATTGAGTGGGGAAGCAAGCACCACAAAGAGAGTATTGAGATCCTTGGTTTGCTTGAGGATATAGTGGGTATAGAGAGCTTTGTGATAGCGGAGAATTCGCTTTACAAGGAATTCGTTTGATTTATCATATAAAGACAAGGACTTTAAGATGAGTATTCTTTTTAAAAACGTAAACCTTCCCGAATTCTGCGGCTACGATGGCAGCGTGACCGTTCTGGTGAAGGACAAAATAATTGCATATATCGGCAAAGAGTTGCCCGAGGAAAATGCAGACAGAGTGATCGAAGGCAACGGAAATCTTTTGATTCCCGCATTCTATAACACGCACTGTCACAGTGCTATGACTCTTTTCCGAGGATACGGAGATGATCTTCCTTTACAGAGATGGCTCAACGAAAAGATCTTTCCCGCAGAGGACAGGTTGACGAGCGAGAGCGTTTATTACGGCTCTATGGTCGCTATTGCCGAGATGATAAGAAACGGTGTGGTCTCGTTCTCGGATATGTACTTTTTCCTTGACGATACCGCAAGGGCGGTCGAGGAGAGTGGCATAAAGGCGAATCTGTCGCGCTCGATAGTTTCTTTTGACCCCGAGATCGACGTTCTGAACGACTCCAGAATAAACGAGGGGATCGCCGTGTTCGACCGCTGGCACGGAAAGGCGGACGGAAGAATAAAGATCGATATGTCGCTTCACGCGGAGTATACCAACGTTGAAAAATGCTGCCGATACCTTGCCGAGCTTGCTAAGGAAAGAAATACCGGCTTGCAGATACATGTCTCCGAGACCGCATCCGAGCACGACGCTTGTATCGAGCGTCACGGAATCACTCCGACCGAGTTTTTTGACCGCGTCGGCGCGCTTGACGTTCCGCTGACCGCCGCGCATTGCGTTTGGGTCACGGATGAGGATATCGCACTTATGGCTCGCAAGGGAGTCAGCGTGGCGCACAACCCCGTCAGCAATCTTAAGCTTGGCAGCGGAATAATGCCCTTTAAGAAGATGATGGACGCGGGAGTCAACGTCACTCTCGGCACCGACGGCGCGGCGTCCAACAACCGTCTGAGCGTTCTTCGCGAGTTGCAATTTGCCGCACTGATACACAAGGGCAACGATCTTGATCCCTCGGTGACCTGCGCGGGAGAAATGATAAAGGTTGCAACCAAAAACGGCGCTATCGCGCAGGGCAGAGAGGATTGCGGCGAAATAAAAGTCGGAATGAAGGCTGACCTTCTGCTCGTTGATATGAGCGCGATGAATAATATCCCCGCGTACAGCTTTGAGTCGGCGGTCTGCTACGCTATGACCGAGGAAAACATACTTATGACCGTTTGTGACGGTAACATACTTTACGAAGATCACGCATACACTACGATTGATGAGGAGAGGCTCAAGAGCGAGGCTCGGAGGGTTATTTCTCACTATTTCGATTGAGTGAGGTGCTACGGTGACGGATAGAGGCTCGGATAAAAGGATCAGGGATAACGGTTTTATGTCGGGAGTCGTTGTGCTCTCGCTGTCCGCCGTCATCGTAAAAATAATCGGACTTGTATATAAAATTCCCATGCTTAAGCTATTGGGCAGCGAAGGCATGGGATATTTCAATTCAGCATACGAAATATACACTCTGTTTTGCATTATTGCGACCACGGGTCTGCCCGTTGCGATGTCGGTAATGATATCCTCCGAAAAGGGCGGGGCGGAGAGGATATTTCGTGTTGCGATGAGGCTTTTCTTGCTACTCGGAGTGGTGGGCAGTGCCGTTATGATAGGTTTTGCGCGCCCGTTTTCCGAGTTCCTTGGAAGTGACAAGACCGTTTTTTGCATTTTCGCTATCGCTCCGACGGTATTTCTTATCTGCTTATCCAGTGCATACCGCGGCTTTTTTCAAGGTCACGGCAGAATGGTCCCCACGGCTGTATCTCAGGTAATAGAGGCGTTGGGAAAGCTGTTGTTGGGACTGCTTTTTGCTTTTATTGCCCTGAGATCCGGATATTCTGTCGACGTGGTTGCCGCCTTTGCGGTGCTTGGGCTGACGCTTGGAACTGCGGTTTCGGTTTTGTATCTGATGCTGAGCAAGAGATCCTCGGGCGAAAAAGCGACGTGCTCCTTGGGCGAAGAAGATGACCGAGGGATCGCTTGGCGTCTGATGAGAACTGCAATCCCCGTGACGCTTTCTGCGGCGGTGATCAGCTTGACAAAGGTCATTGATATGACTATGATACTGCGGCGGCTGCAGGATCTCGGGTACGAAAGCGAGGTCGCGTTTTCGGCTTACGGAAACTACACCACGCTTGCGCTTCCGCTTTTCAGTCTTGCGCCCGCGCTGATCGCGTCGGTTGCGATGCCGCTGATTCCGTCTTTATCGAGAGCGGTGGCTATGAATGACGCCGAGGGGCAGGGACGGGTGGTCTCTGACGCTTTGAAGCTGACGAGTATAGTATCTATGCCGATCGCCGTTGGTCTGTCGCTGTTTGCAAAGCCGATATTGGAGCTCGTTTTTTCGGGAGAGAGCGAGGCGATAAGTGAGGCATATCCGCTTCTTGTCGTTCTTGGGCTTTCGGTCACGTCGGCTTGTCTGATCACGGTCAGCAATGCAATATTGCAGGCTTATTCGAAGGCGTATATCCCGATAATTTCTATGGCGGTCGGATCTTTGGTCAAGATAGTCTTGGCGTATTTTTTGATAGGAAATTCCGAGATCGGTATTCTCGGCGCGCCGATAAGCACGTTCTTTTGCGATCTCATTATAAATGCGGTGAATTTTTACTGCATTTCAAGGGTAATGCCGAGGACTCCATCGGTGAGCACGGTCTTTTTGATGCCGTTTACGGCGTCCGCCGTTGCCGTTATATTGGCAAGGGTCGCTTACAACGCTTTGGTAATAAAATTTGGCGAGAGCGCGCTTTTAACGCTTGCTTGCGTTGCGATCGCGGCTATATTATATCTGCCGCTGATCTTTATATTCAAAGTGGTAAAAAAAGAGGAAATATCTGATATGCCGATATTAAATCGGTTGAGTTCGGGTAAAAATAAATAATTATATAAAAGAGGAAAACAAAATGACACAGGAAGAAAGACAGCAAAACGTGGAACGTCTGGTTAATCAGGAAAGATACGGGTTTGAGGACTTGGTTTTGGTGATGCAGCTGCTTCGCGCGCCCGGGGGCTGTCCTTGGGATATTGAGCAGACGCATAAGAGCATCAGAAAGGATTTTATCGAGGAGACCTACGAGGTCATCGAGGCCATCGACACCGAGGATCCCGTGCTTTTGCGCGAGGAGCTTGGAGATGTGCTCTTGCAAGTCGCCTTTCACTCGCAGATAGAGGCAGAGCAGGGCGTTTTTGACATTTACGACGTTACGAATGATGTTTGCGCAAAGCTCATTCACCGTCATCCTCACGTTTTCGGGGAGGTAAAGGTCAGTAACAGCGACGAGGTCCTTTCAAATTGGGATAAGATAAAGACCGAGGAAAAGCATCGCGATACGCTTACCGACAAGCTCCGCTCCATCCCTCCGATGCTTCCCGCCTTGATGCGAGCGCAAAAGGTGGGCAAGAAGGCATCGTTCTTTGACTTCGGTACTGCGGACGAGGTGATCGCAAAGCTTTACGAGGAGATCGAGGAGGTCAAAGCCGCTATGGCAAGCGGCGATCAGGCAGAGATAGACGAGGAGATCGGAGATCTTCTTCTGACCGTCACAAGTCTTGCCAGAAAAGCACATACCGACTCCGAGGAGGCTTTGGCTCATGCGACAAATAAGTTTATAGACCGTTTTGAAAAAGTGGAAAAAATTGTAAATTTTCGAGGCGAAAGCGTTGAAAATCTGACTATGAGCGAGCTTGACGCCGTCTGGGATGAGATAAAACACGAAAATTGAGGCGGGATAAGGCTTTTTTGATAAAAAATAGTGATTTTTTTTGAAAAAAGCTCTTGCAAAAAAATTAAAAGTATGGTATAATTAACTAAACAAAGTGGTTGGAATGCCGTTTCAAATGGTAATATTGCCTATGCGCTGCTTCCAACGACAAAAATAAAAAAAGAAAGAGGTTTACATTATGAACAAATTACAGCTCACAGATGCAGTTGCTCAGAAGGCAGGCATGACAAAGAAGGACGCAGCAGAGGCAGTTAACGCTGTTCTCGAAGTTATCGCTGAGACTCTCGCAGCAGGCGGCGACATCAAGATCACCGGCTTCGGCGGATTTGAGGTTAAGTCCCGTGCAGCTAGAACCGGTAGAAACCCCAAGACCGGCGAAGTAGTTCAGATCCCCGCTTCCAAGTACGTTGCATTCAGCGCAGGCAGCACCCTTAAGGACAAAGTTAACGGCTAATGCGTCTTGACAAATATCTGAAGGTTTCAAGAATTATAAAGAGAAGGACGGTTGCCAACGACGCTTGCGATGCCGAGCACGTTACGGTCAACGGCAGACCTGCCAAGGCGTCTTACGACGTTAAGCAGGGCGACGTTATCGAGGTCAGCTTCGGTCAGCGCACTCTCAAGGTCAGAGTTCTTGACGTAAAGGAGTTTACGGCGAAGGCAGATGCCGCTTCACTTTATGAAGTAATTGAATAATCGGAGAAGCTTCCGCATATATTTGTACAAAATATGTGCGGAGGTTTTTTATGTCTGACAAGATCATAGAGAATAAAGCCCACGCTTTTTCGTCAAATTCAAGGAACGGTATTGACGTCAGCGGCGTGCTTGACGTGGTCAATTTTGACGAGGGCGGAGTAGTTATGGAGACTTCATGCGGAAGTATGGCTGTTGAGGGTGAGGGTCTGCACGTGACCGTGCTCAACGTAGCCGACGGAAAGGTGAGTATTGACGGCAAGATCAACGGGGTCTATTATTTTGATAATTCTCCCAAGGTCAAGAGAGGCCTTTTCGGTAATAAGAAATGATCGATCTTTCACAACAGGTTTTGCTCGCACTGCTGATAAAATCGTTTTTAGCAGGAGTGGTTCTCGGCGTGTTTTACGATCTTATCAGGGCGTTTAAAATGTTTTTCGGGGTAAGATACGCGCTGCCGATCGTAAAAAGGTCGGTGGCGGTGAGCGTATTGGCGTATATTGTGACTTTTTTGACCGATATTTTGTTTTGGATCGTTGTAGGAATCACGTCGATACTTTTGATGTATGGAGTGGGTGGCGGAGTTTTTCGAGGACTGACTTATTTAGGGTTGGCTGTCGGGGCGCTGCTTTATTATTTTTCGATAGGCAGACTGGTGCTTAAGGTCAGTGAAACGGTGGTCACCTTTGTCAAAAGAGTTGTGCGACGTGTGGCGAAAATATTGGCGATGCCATTTGTTTGGGTGGGTAGGGGTTTAATTTTCTTGTTTCACTTGACAATCGGCAAGTTTCTTGGTAAAATAAAAGATAGAAGAGCGCAGAAGAAAAAGTGCGCGGAAATCGAGCCCGACGAAGCTACTGCTTTCGAGGATGGCGGAAAGGAAGAGTTCGTTTATGTCGACGGAAAGAACGGATATAAAAGAGACGGAAGGATCAGCTTCGGATATATCGGAAAAGGATCTTGAACGTGCGGTGAAAAAGGGACTCTCTGCGCCGTTCCCCAAGGTCTTGCTTCGGTTGCTTCTTTTGGTATTGATCATATCCTCGTTAGGCTTGTTCGTTACGGGCTTGATGAAGTACGACGAGCTGCAGCGTGAAAAAGAGACGTTGCAAAAGGAAAAAGAGGCGCTTGAGCTTGAGATCGAGGAGCTTCAGTATCTTATCGACTGCCCTGTGGATTACGATTACATAATCCGTGTGGCGAGAGAAAAGCTCGGTCTTCACATGCCTGACGAGATCATATACTATACGGATTACAATAAATAAAAGCGAACGGGCAAGCCGTTCGCTTTTGGTCTTTATAAGCTAAATATATATTGTGCTATCGTTAAGGTGAGGGGGATCGTGAGGATCGAGAGCAAGGACGACGTGCCGACGGTCAGCGAGGCGTAGCCCGGGGAGACGTCGTAGGTCTCTGCCATCATCGTGGTTGCCGATGCTGACGGAAGCGCAGCCGCCGCAGTCAGAAAAATTGCGTAGGGCTGGGGCAGATTTATCAGCTTGGTGATCACGCAGACGAGAAGCGGCAGAGCCACGAGCTTTATTACATTGAAATAATATAGCTGCCAGGTGCCGAATATTTTTCTCGGGCTCTGGACCGCGATCAGCGAGCCCGTGATGAGCAGGGAGATCGGGGTGCAGAGATTCATAAGATATTGCGCCGCTTTGGTGAAAAACTCGGGCATTTCAAATGATATTGCGGGATTTTTGAGCAGGAACAGAACAAATCCGATAAGGCAGGGGATCGTGCCGAAATTCACGAGAACTTTTCTGACAGTTATTTTAACGTCGGTTCTTCCTCGGGCAAAAATGCCAAGTCCGAGTGTCCAGAGCAGGATATTGAAGCTGACGACGAGGAAGGACGCCATAAAGAGTCCTTTTCCGGGGATCAGCGCCTCAAATATCGGGAACCCGATAAATGCGCAGTTGGCAAATATCAGAGCGAATTCGGTGACCTTGCGGTCGTCGGGGAGCTTTTTGAACGGCAGGGCGATGAGAAAGGCGATCAGCGCAAGTATTGCGTGGAAAATGAAGCCGATGACTATCATCGCTCCTGCCATTTTGACGTTTTCTTCTGAATATTCGGCGCTTGAGAGCGAATATATGAGCATTGCGGGCTGACCGATCGCCAAGATCAGCTTGGACATTTTCTTGGATGCGTGGTCATCTATTATTCCTGTTTTACGGCATAAAAAACCTATCGCCAAAATGATAAATAAGGTTAAAATGACGATATTCAGTGCGGTGAAATCCATAGGGTTGCGTTATTCCTCCGACAGTTTTTCCTTTATCCTCTTCATATCCTCGAGCATATCCTCTTTTTTGCGAGGATCGCGCAGAAGCGCCGCGGGGTGATATACTGCGGTCATAAGATAGTTGCCCTTTTTGAACCAGATGCCGTGCTCCTTGGTGATCTTGAAGTCGGGTTTGATGAGTCGCATCGCGGATATTCTGCCCAAACAGACTATGACCTTTGGGTTGATCAGCGCGACCTGCTCGCGAAGATAATCAATGCAGGCGTCCTCTTCCTCGGGGAGAGGATCGCGGTTCTTGGGAGGTCGGCATTTGAGGATATTGGCTATGTAGACGTCCTCGCGCTTGATATCGACTGCACAGAGAAATTTATCGAGCAGCTGTCCTGCGCGACCGACGAAGGGAACACCCGAAAGGTCCTCCTGCTCGCCCGGGGCTTCGCCGATAAACATAAGAGTGGCTTTTTCGTTACCTGTGCCGAAAACGCAGTTTGTTCTCGTTTTATGGAGCTCGCATTTGTCGCACTCGGCGCATCTCTTTTTGAGGTCATCCCATCCCATATATCTTTACCGTCCTTTATGAATTTTATGTGTAATTTGCTGTATTTACAATCATTATATCAAAGATCGCCCCCGATTTCAAGGGTCGGGAGCGATTTTTTTGCTTTTTGTGATGAATTTCGGCTTTATTATTAATAATTGCAGAGCGTTTCGATGGCTTTCTCGCGGCAGATGACCTTGCCGTGCTCGTTTACGTAGCTTAAAAGGCAATCGGGGTTTTCGCGCCTGCCGTATTCGAGGATGAAGGTGAGCTTGTCGAGTCTTGAATATGCCGACATGCCTACGTCGAGCAGTAAAAGGTAATACTTGCCCTCGTCGTCGGTAAAGGCGCGGCTTTGAGCGCGGATGTCGGCGCGATTCAATGCTTTGCAGACGGCAAAAAGATCCTCGGGCTCGGCAAAGGAGAATGCGATACGCGAGCTTTTTGCGAGCGGTTTTTCTTCTGTGGCGAGGCTTTGTGGGGCGATTTGGGCAAGATCGGCAGAGCGTCCTTCGGGGAGGCGCGGAGCTTTCCTTCTTTGCTGATCGGCAGACTCCTTTGACGCGACGGGGCTTTTGAGGCGTTCTTCCATAGGTGTGAGAGCATCGCTGATCTGGCTTTTGGTTACGAACAGCTCACAGCCGCCGCGCTTCGAGGTGTAGAGCTGGACGAAGATCTCTTCGCCCTCGGTGTTGAAGCCGATCTGATCTCGCGCTCTTTCAAGCAGGGAACGAATGGCTTTTCGCGTGCCCGAGTCGGCGCAGTCGCTCTCGTTGCCTATGTGGTATTTTCTCATATCGCTTTCGTCGAGCATTATTTTCAGCTTGGTGTTGCTTATAAGTATTAATTCCATATGTATGTTCTCCATTCCGCCGCGCACGGCGGCACAAATACTTTCGGGGTGTCTTCTTATTATAATTATAATACGGATCGCGGAAAATTGTAACCCCTAAATTTATGGTAATTTTGCGGGGTTGGGGGAGAGATTTTTGAGTCGGTGATTGACAATCCCATGTGAAAATGTTATAATATTTGTATATTAAAGCCAAGGGAAAGGAGGGCGACGATGAGATACGATAATGAAAGAGATCATATAGAGATGTCGGTGCGCGAGCTATGCGAAATGGCGCTCTTGCACGGCGATATCGATTGCCGTCGCTCTTCTTCGAGCCGCCGCGAGCGAGCATCCGAGGGCACGAGGATACATCAGAAGCTCCAGACCTCCTTTGGCGCTTTATATCACAGTGAGGTCGATCTGCGCAACACGAGCAAGCTTGACGAGGTCTACTTTTATGTCAAGGGTCGTGCCGACGGAATAATATGTCATAACGGCAACTATACGGTCGACGAGATAAAGACCGTTGGAGATCAGCAATTTGCGAGCAAGGTGGTAGACCGTTTGCACACGGCTCAGCTTTACTGCTACGCTTACTTTCTCTGCAAGACGAAGGAGCTTGAGGGAGTCAACGCGAGGATAATTTACTACAACGTGGACGACGGCGAGATCGAATACAACGAAAAATACGTGACGGTCGATGAACTTCGTGCGTTTTACACTCAGCTTTTGTCCGCTGTCCTTTGGCGCGCGCGCTTTTTAAGAGAGAGGGCAAGAGAGAGAATGCCTGCGGCGGCAAGTGCGCGGTTTCCGTACGGGGCGCTCCGTGACAGCCAAGCCGAGATGATAAAGGAGTGTTACCGCGACATAAAGCAGGGTAACCGACTTTTCTGTCAGGCGCCGACGGGCATAGGCAAGACGATCTCGACGCTTTATCCGTCGGTCAGGCGGATGGGCGAGGGACTTGCGGACAGAATATTTTATCTGACGGCAAAGGCAAGCATTCGCCGTGAGGCGTTCTCGGCGGTCGGCAAGCTCAACGAGGGCGGCGCGAGGATCAAGGGGTGCGTGCTTTCGTCCCGCGAGGTCATGTGCGCCAATCACGCGGCGAAGCTTCGTGCGGGGCGCTTGTCGTCAAATTGCAATCCCGAGCTTTGTCCTTACGCGAAAGGATATTACGACAGATCGAGCGCGGCGCTTGAGGAGATACTCTCGTCGGGCAGTGAATTTGACAGCGCGGCTATCAAGGCGTTTGCTATCGAGAGGGGGATCTGCCCTTACGAATTTTCCCTTGATCTTTCGGAGCTTTGCGACGTTATTATTTGCGACTACAACTACGTTTTCTCGCCCACCGTTTATCTCAAGAGGTATTTTGACGACGGCGGTGAGCGCGGAAGATATATTTTCCTCGTGGACGAGGCGCACAATCTGCCCGACCGCGCGAGAGATATGTTTTCTTCTCGCTTGGGTACGGAGGATTTTGAAGCGCTCATTGAACTGGCTGGGGAGAATTCCAAGCTGACCGAGGCGTGCTTATCCTTGCTTCGCGCGTTTGAGGATCTCGAACGGCTTTGTAAGAACGATATGAGCTACGACGCCGACGGCAACGCGGTGGGTTACTACGTTGCGCGTCAGCTTCCCGAGAATTTTGCACGGTCGCTTTCTGCTTTTTCCGAAAAATGTGACGCGTGGATGAGGTATAATTACGATCATCCCGCTTACTTTGCCGCAGAGGATATCGGCTTCAAGGTCTTTGAGTTCAAAAAGGCGTGTGAGATGTTTGACGGTCATTATCTCACGTTTATTAATACGGGGGCGGGAAAGACCTCGGTGCTTCTGTACTGTCTTGATCCATCGCACAATCTGTCGATCGCTCTCGAGAGAGCCGTGGCTTCGGTTCTGTTCTCAGCGACACTTACTCCTACGGAATATTTCGCCGACGTGCTCGGCGGAGGGGAGAAGGCGGTCTCGGTCGAGTTTGAGTCTCCTTTCCCGCGCGAAAATCTTTGCGTGGCGGCGGTCGACAAGATAAGCACACGGTACGAGGACAGGGAAAAGTCGTACAAGAAGATCTCGGCTTGCATTGCGGCAACGGTGTCCGCAAAGGTTGGAAATTATATGGTCTTTTTCCCGTCGTACAGCTTTATGGACGAGGTCCACAAGATCTTTCACGCCAAATATCCGAAGGTGACGACGCTTTTGCAGAAGAAAAATATGACTCCTGCCGAAAAAGAGGCGTATCTTTCGGATTTCAAGGACGACGGACGGCTCAGAGTGGGCTTTTGCGTGCTTGGCGGCTCGTTCTCCGAGGGAATCGACCTTCCCGGCAGGCGACTTATCGGGTCGATCGTCGTGGGAGTCGGATTGCCCGGAATTTCAGACGAAAACAACATAATCCGCGACTATTACGACGAAAAATGCGGCGTGGGATACGACTACGCTTACACCTATCCGGGAATGAACTCGGTGCTTCAGGCGGTGGGCAGAGTTATACGTACCGAGACCGACCGAGGCATTGCAGTTCTGATCGACGACAGGTATGCCGAGCCGAAGTACAGAGCCATCTTCCCAGAGGCGTGGAAGGGAATGAAATTTGCAGGAAATCCGTCCTCTCTTGCAGAAATTGCCCGAAGATTTTGGGAAAACGAAGAATAAATAAAAAATTTTGCAAAATTTGAAAATACATCTTGCTTTTTTCTTGAATATATGGTATAATGTGTTTCGTTGTGTATTAAATGAAAAAACGGAGTAATTTTTGATGAAATATTGCGAAATGTCACGTGAAGCTCTCCTTGCAGAGTACGAGAGCTTGAAAAACGAATATGAAAAAATAAAAGCAAGCGGACTTAAGCTCGATATATCGAGAGGAAAGCCCTGCACGGCACAGCTTGATCTGTCCGACGGCATCCTTGA
>SVRA01000047.1 GCA_015065075.1 Oscillospiraceae bacterium | reverse complement strand
TGTGTATGAAAGACTACGTCGCCCGTTCATACGGACATACTCCACGAAAATTACCTCTTAAAGGCGTCCCTTTAAGAGCAACCTCTCGTTTCATCGCATATCAAGCTCGATAATTATACACTAAAAATCCCCCAAAGTCAATAGAAATTTAAAAATTTTATGCCTGCATTTCGTAAAACTTTGCAGAATTTTTCATTGCTTTTTTATGCATAATTCACAAAAAGCATCCTTTTTTGCCTTTCTGTGCCCCGAAATCAAGCCCTCAGTCCATTTTTAAGGCCAAAATATTTTCTAAAATCAAAAAAATAACGTCACTTGTCTATTTTTCGTTAACATTTTCGTTATATAATAGTATCAGAGGGTGTCTGGCACAGAGATATCGCCTCAAAATGACACCGCAAACATGAAAAAACTATCATTGTATTATATATGGAGATATAACAGAATGAATCGTCCCCAATCAAGCGAATCAAAGCGTTCGTCCTTAACTATGTACAAGCTCGGCACCGCCGTGATCCTCTTTCTCACCGTCGCCGTCGGTCTGATCGCGTTCCTCGCGTTTTTCGAGAATGACTCGAGATATTTCGAGGACTCCCCCGCAAAGATCATCTTGTACGTAATATTGGCGCTCGCGGTCGTCTTCGCCATCTCCGCCTTCTTCACTTCCAAAAAGATAGGCAAAATAGAGATCGCACAAAAAACGTCTTACAACCTATCGCTCATACCGACCGCAACGGCAATAGCAGTATTTGCGATCGCCGCCACCGAAATAACGAAGGGCGATAACGGCACCATTTCGATCATAATGGCAATATCACTCCTCGGTGTTGCACTTTATCACCTCTCAGACGTTTTGAAATTCTCAAGCTCAGCAAGGCTCGCGCTCGGATACGTCAAAATAATATTCTGCATTCTGCTCATAGCAAAGCTGTATATCGACTTCAAGGTTGAACTCAATGCCCCGATAAAGCTGCTCACACAATTCTCCGCCGCAACCCTGGTCTTGAGCACCCTGTCCGATCTTCGATTTTTGATAGACCGCGCATCTACGGGATATTTCATTTGTTCTAAAATATGCCACCTAACCGTCTCCCTCCTCGGAGCTGTCGGCGCATTGACCGAGGTAGTATGCAACCTTGAGAAATACAGTATTGATCTCTTGATCTACCCGATTTTCTTCCTCTCGGCAGCCATTCCGACCGCGGTAAATTTCTTCACCGCATCAGTTTCAATCGAAGCAGACGAGTCAACTCCACCGAGTGAATCAACCGAAAAAGAAGCAGAATGATCCGCCACACGCGCCATATATAATATATAAGGAAAGGAATTAACTCTAAAAAATGAAAACCTCATCGGGAAATTCCGCAAATACAAGAATACAGTGGCTTCACAAAAAGATAGCCAATAAATATTACCCCAACGCTATGCGTCTTGCGGAGCGATTTAAAATATCACACCGTCAGGCGCAGCGCGACGTTGACTACCTTAGAAAAAAACTCGGCGCCCCGATAGAATATTCCCTTGAGCATAAGGGATACTATTACACCGAGCAGTATTCCCTGCCCCTAGTGCTCACGACCGACAACGACGACTCACTGACCGAGCTCGCCGATAGTGTCTCGGGCGCGTCCATGCAGGCAGAAAACGCCTTCGTGCAGATGCAGATACCCTACACCGCCACACTCGAGATCCCCGACAAGCTCTCCGTGCTCTCTCTCAAAAATTTCATTATTTCCAAGGAATCAAGAAATAAATACGTCTGCGAATTCCATAACGTCGAGCAATTTTTAAGCGTGCTTATCACACTTCGCTCGGACTTCAAAATCATAGAACCCTTCTGGATCCGCGAGCGCCTCGTCAAAATGGCAGAGAATATAATCAAGAATAACAAAGATTAATAATAAAGCTTTATCCCACAAAATAAATCCGCAAAAAAGATCGAGCCGCAAGGAAAATTCCCTGCGGCTATTTTTTTAGACTTTCGATTTTGTCTACGCTTGTTCCGCTTTTCTTTTCCGCTTGCTGCAGAACAGCTTGCTCAGAAGTCTAAAAGATCGAGCCGCAAGGAAAATTCCCTGCGGCTCGATCTGTTATCCAAAATTAACAGACAGCTAAACTATAAAATTTACTAAGGTTGCTCTTGCCCTTGAAATTACTTAACTTCAACGGTTGCGCCAGCTGCCTCGAGGTCAGCCTTGAGCTTTTCAGCGTCTTCCTTGGAAGCGCCTTCCTTAACGGTCTTGGGAGCGCCCTCAACCATGTCCTTAGCTTCCTTAAGGCCGAGACCGGTGATCTCACGGATAGCCTTAATAACTGCGAGCTTCTTAGCTGCATCAAAGCCGGTAAGAACTACGTCGAATTCGGTCTTCTCTTCAACAGCGGGAGCTGCTGCGCCTGCTACTGCAACTACGCCTACGGGAGCTGCTGCGGATACGCCGAACTCTTCCTCAACTGCCTTTACGAGGTCAGCGAGCTCAAGGATTGTAAGAGTCTTGATTTCTTCAAGAATATTTGTGATCTTTTCGGATGCCATTTTAAATTACCTCCTGAAATATGGAAATATAAATTGTTTTTTGTCTTTATGCGGTCAGATAACCGATTATTCTGCAGCGGGTGCTTCCTCTGCAGGAGCAGCTTCTTCTGCTGCGGGTGCTTCTGCGCCCTCGCCGTCCTTGTCGATAACAGCCTGAAGAGCATAAGCGAGATTGTAGATAGGAGACTTGATAGAGCCGAGGAACTTCGCGATGAGGACTTCCTTGGAAGGAATGTCCGCAAGGTTGTTTACGCCTGCCGCGTCGATAACCTCTCCATCACAGTAACCTGCGAGGATCTTGAAGGATTCGATCTTTTCAGCGTATTCCTTAAGGATCTTAGCAGGAGCGATAGGATCTTCGGGGCTGGAGATAGCGATAGCAGTCATACCGTTGAGGTACTGCTTGATATCACCATAGCCGCACTCGTCGCAAGCTCTGCCGGTGAGGGTGTTCTTCATAACAACGTACTTAACACCTGCTTCACGGAGTGCCTTACGGAGAGCCGTGTCATTCTCAACGGTGATACCCTGATAATTAACGACTACGCCCGCTGCGCTTGCCTTGATCTGCTCTGCGAGGTCTGCAACTACCTGTTTCTTCTGTTCGAGTATTGCGTTACTAGGCATTGTTTTTAACCTCCCGTAGTGATTAAATGATTAAAAAAACTTTCTTCCCGATTGCAAACTGCATACCGAGAAGAAAGCGTAATTATAGCCTTGCGGCGAAATATATCGTTTTCACTCCTCGGCAGGGTGGCTTGCGCTTTTACGGGAACCTGCTGTCTTTGGATAAGAGCTTTTCAGCTCACTTTGGCATTATACCACAGTTTCAACTGCTTGTCAATACCTTTTTTCAAATTTTTTCAAAAATTTTTTCGTCAGACAATATGAAGATCATTGACGTTTTCAAAAACGAAATCCTCACGCGCGTCGGGATGATAGGTCTCGACCACGAAGTTCTCGAGCGTCAATCCATTCACGTGACGGAAGAAGATCGCCTTTGCGGGCAAAACCTTGCCGTAAACGTAGACCTCGGGATAAGGAGGAATAACGTCGGGCACGACGTCATTCCATTCGGTAATACCGCCCTCAACCGTAAGCTTAATATTCTTAAAAGTAATATTTTCAAGCGGACGGTCGGCAAGACCGCAGGCATTCGAGGTGTACTGAACACCGTTTTTGTGCTGCGAGTTGATGTCCCAGGGATACTGTATGTAGTCGTTATTCACGTAATGAATGTAATTCCACGGAATGATGGTGTGCGGCACGTAAGGACCCTCTGCAACGATGTTCTCAAAGCGCACGTTGCGGATATATCCGACCTCTCTGCCCTCGGGACCTCTCATTCTCTGTCCGACGTGAACAAAGAACGCCGTACCCGCGTTTCTGATGCGGATATTTTCAAACGTAAGACCGTCAATGATCGCACCGTCAACACTTTCAACGCAGAGCGCGGTGATTCTGACGTCACGAATGTCGATATCTCTTATATCAATATCGTAGAATCCGCCGTTAGTCTCGGTGCCGAACTTGACTGCGTTGCATCTGCTTCGGATGCGGCAGTTCCAGACCTTGATATCACGGCAAACGTCTATCTTGTTAAGCGTGTAAGAGGACTTGAAAACGATACCGTCGTCACCCGTCTCGATATCACAGTCGTAGATCTTAACGTTCTTGCAGTTGTCGGGCGAAATTCCGTCGATGTAAACGATCATGCGAAGACCGTGTATATCTACGTGTTCACAGCCTGCGAAATAAACCGCAAGATCGGTGACGTGAAAGATACCGATTCCGCTTATCTCAACGTTGTTGCAGTTTTTGAGCGCAATGCACTTCGGACCGCGATGCACGATATCGCGCACGTTATCCTCATCCCAGACGCTTCTCATGTCGATATCACCCTCGCCGCAAATGGCAATGTTATCGCAATCGCGACCTACAAACATCGAGCAGTCAAAATACGTGTGCGACTGATCCTGATAAGCAGGATAATCTATAGCCTCCTGAGGCGCGTAATCGTAAAAATCAAGCGATCCGAGAATTCTCGCACCCTTCTCTATGCGAACAGTCACGTTGCTCTTGAGAAAAACCGTAGAAAGCACGAAATCTCCCGCAGGAAAGCTTACAATTCCGCCGCCCGCCTCCGCGCAAGCATCGACCGCAGCCTGAACCGCCGCAGAGTTAAGCGTAACACCGTCTGCCACCGCGCCATAGTCAAGCACGTTAAAAACCTTTTCACTCATAACAAAGCCCCTCAACTATCCGAGATTTTAAGACGACAGAGATACCCCCAAGAATATCTCTGTCAAAATAGCAATTTATCAGAATTCGATCTTCTTTTCAATAAAGCTCTTGAGCTCACAGATCGGAATACGAACCTGCTCCATCGTGTCTCTGTCACGAACGGTAACACATCCGTCGCCTTCCTTTTCAGCGTCGCCAACCGTGTCAAAGTCGACCGTGATGCAAAGAGGAGTACCGATCTCATCCTGACGGCGATATCTCTTACCGATAGAGCCCGCCTCGTCAAAGTCAACGTTGAAATACTTGGAAAGCTCGCAATAGATCTCGCTTGCCTTGTCGGAGAGCTTCTTCGAGAGAGGAAGGATAGCCGCCTTAACGGGAGCTATTGCGGGATGGAAGTGAAGAACGGTTCTGACGTCGTTCTTCGCCTCGTCGATGACCTCCTCATCGTAAGCGTCGCAAAGAACAGAAAGAACTGTTCTCTCAACACCCAGCGAGGGCTCGACAACGTAAGGAATATATCTTTCATTGGTCTCGGGATCAAAGTAGGTAAGATCCTTCTTGGACTCGTTCTGATGCTGAGTCAGGTCGTAGTCGGTTCTGTCGGCAACGCCCCAGAGCTCACCCCATCCGAACGGGAAAAGGAACTCGAAGTCTGTGGTTGCCTTGGAGTAGAAGCAAAGCTCCTCGGGATCGTGATCGCGAAGTCGGATATTCTCCTCCTTAAGACCGATAGAAAGCAGCCAGTTGTGGCAGAATTCTCTCCAGTAAGCGAACCACTCAAGGTCTGTGCCGGGCTTGCAGAAGAACTCAAGCTCCATCTGCTCGAACTCGCGAACACGGAAGATAAAGTTACCGGGAGTGATCTCGTTACGGAAGGACTTACCGATCTGCGCGATACCGAAGGGCATCTTCTTTCTGGTAGTTCTCTGTACGTTTACAAAGTTGGTGAATATACCCTGCGCGGTCTCGGGACGGAGATAAACGGTGTTCTTCGCATCCTCGGTAACACCCTGGAAGGTCTTGAACATAAGATTGAACTGACGGATGTCGGTAAAGTTGTGCTTTCCGCAGGTGGGACAAGGAATATTGTGCTCCTCAACAAAAGCCTTCATTTCCGCGTGAGTAAACGCGTCGATGGGCTTGGGAAGCTCAAAGGAGGTCTCTGCGCACCAGTCCTCGATGATCTTGTCGGCTCTGAAGCGCTCCTTGCACTCCTTGCAGTCCATAAGAGGATCGGAGAAGCCGGCAAGGTGACCCGAAGCCACCCAGGTCTGAGGATTCATAAGGATAGCGGCGTCAAGTCCGACGTTATACTTGTTCTCCTGAACAAACTTCTTCCACCAAGCCTTCTTTACGTTATTTTTAAGCTCTACGCCGAGAGGGCCGTAGTCCCAGGTGTTAGCAAGACCGCCGTAGATCTCACTTCCGGGAAAAATAAAGCCTCTGCCCTTGCAAAGAGCCACGATTTTGTCCATTGTTTTTTCAGTGTTCTTCATTTTACACTCCATTCCGCCGCTGTCGGCATAAATAAATTCCCGCGCGAAGCAGTTTTTAAGATTTTTGGAGGAAAAATCCTCGCGCAAGCCTCCGAAAACACGCGTGCACGCGCGTTTAATCAAATTATAATCTAATTATAAATTTTATCATAAATCCCTTGATTTGTCAATAGCAATCTCAACATTTTCCTTTCAAAACCGCTCGTCATCCTCAATCGACCGAATTAACAATTTGTTCACCAACCATTTTCACAACGTCAATAGAAAAGCTCACTCAATGATGTATAATTAAAATGATATTATATGTAATAAATAAAATTAAGGTATAAATAATGAGATCCAAACGGTTAGAAACTATCATAGAAAAGATAAAAGAAGCCTTGCAATCGGTAATGCCGATCGCATTGATCATTCTTTTGTTCTCCTTTACAATATGCCCTCTCCCGAACGACATTTTCATCGCGTTCGTGGTAGGCACCTGCCTGCTTGTAGTCGGACTTGGACTGTTCTCACTCGGAGCAGAGCTCTCGATGGAGCGTATAGGCGCTCACGTAGGTGCAAACCTCACCCGCTCCCGCAAGATCCCGATAATCGCAATAATCTCCTTGATCGTCGGCGTGCTCATCACGATCTCCGAGCCCGACCTCCACGTCCTCGCAGGCTACACAGGAGACCGAAAATTCGCCTTCATCCTCGCGGTCGCCGCAGGTCTCGGCGTATTCTTGGTGATCGCGGTAATGCGAATAATTTTCAAGGTCAAATTCAAATACATACTCGCAGGTGGCTACGGCACGATACTCATTTTATCGGTAGTAGCATACCTTACAAACCCGACCTTCCTCGCGATCGCGTACGACGCAGGCGGAGTTACCACGGGAGCTATGTCGGTCCCCTTCGTAATGTCGATCGGCTCGGGTATCGCCGCTATCACCTCTCAGAACGGTGACGAGGATTCAAGCTTCGGTCTTATGGCGGTCTGCTCGATCGGCCCTATCATCTCAATTCTGCTTATGGGACTTTTCGGCGGCTTCGATAACATCGCCTATAAGCCCCACCCACTCCCCGAGTTTCTCAATTCACAGCAAATGGGCTGGTCCTTCATCTCGGCTATCCCGGGAATCGTCAAGGACGTGCTCATGGGACTTCTTCCCATATTAATATTCTTCCTTATTTACCAGCTTCTCACAGTAAAAGTTCAAAAAAAGGAAATGGCGCAGATATTCATCGGCGCGGGATATACCTTTGTAGGCATGGTGCTCTTTCTCGTCGGCGTAAACGTCGGCTTTATGCCCGTAGGAAGCTACCTCGGCGCAACCTTCGCAAGCCTCTCGTATTCCTGGATCATCGTGCCGATCGGTATGATAATCGGCTTCTGTATGACCTATGCAGAGCCCGCGGTCGGAGTGCTTAATAAGCAGGTCGAGGAGGCGACCTCGGGTACAATTCCCCCAAAGGTTCTTCCAATGGCTATGGCTCTCGGCGTTGCCGCGGCAGGCGGTATTGCAATGCTCCGCGCACTGACGGGTATCCCGATCCTTCCCTTCCTTCTCATCGGCTATATAGCCGCAGTGGTGCTCTCCTTCCATTGCCCCAGCCTCTTTTCCTCGATCGCGTTTGACGCGGGCGGAGTCGCATCGGGCGTTATGGCAGCAACCTTCTTATTGCCAATGTCGATCGGTGTCTGCGAGGCGGCAGGCGGCAGCACAGAATCAATAATGACCGACGCGTTCGGCGTTATCGCGCTCGTTGCGATGATGCCCCCCATCACCATCCAGGTAGTCGGTCTGATATATAAGCTCAAGCTTCGCAACAGTGCGTCCGTCGCGGACGAGGTGCTTGACACCACTATCATCGACGAGATCTACAGCTTTGAAAACAGCAAAAAGGAAGCATCCGATGACGACGACTTCCTGATAATAGACTTTTCCGAGGAGGAGCCCTCCTCAAGCATCCCTACTCACTCCAAGGGAGGTAACTGACAATGCAAAACATATATTTGTTTCTCACGATAATAAAACGCTCGGACGAAAAGGAATTCGTAGACTTTTTCCTTCGCAAGAACGTCCGCCCCGTGCACAGCTCTCTGTGTCGCGGCTCGACCACCTCGGAGACACTTGATCTGCTCGGTCTCGAGCACTCCGAAAAGCTTCTGATGCAAGCACTTGTAAGCACGAGCAAAATGTACGAGCTCAAAAGCGCGCTTACCTACGAAATGAAAATAGACCTGCCCGACCGAGGAATCGCACTCGCGATCCCCCTGACGAGCATAGCCTCGAAGAAAGCGCTCGATCACGTCCTCTCAGAGCAGGGCGAAGCGAAGGACGAAATCAACCTAAACACCGAAAGGAAAATCGAAATGGAGCTTATTGTAACCATCTGTATAAAAGGAAATAGCGGCGCGATCATGCAGCTCGCCAAGGAGGCGGGCGCCGCGGGCGGAACGATAATGAAGGCAAAGGGCACCGCGTCGGAATCCGACAAATTCTTCGGAGTCACCCTCTCGGACGAAAAGGAGATCATCTACATCGTAGCCAAAAAGGAGACCAAGCCTGACATTATGAGAGCTATCGCCTCGTATACGAACGATCTTGGAACTCACCCCCTCGTATTCTCCCTCCCCGTCACCGAGACCGCAGGCTTCAGACTGCTTGAAAAATAAAGAAAGAGGTCGGTTCAATCGAACCGACCTTTTGAGACTGTCGAAAAAGCCGTTCTACCGCAAGCAGAAAAAATCAGAGATAGGAAGGCAGTATAAAAAGAAAAAGCTTAGAAAAAAGATAAGCACAAGAATTTCATCGAGAAATCCTTGTGCTTGCTTGCTTTTTCCGTTCTTACACTCTGGCGTACCCTCGTACGCCGACGAATGTAAGAACGAAAAATATACCTGCCTTTTTCGAAGTCTCCCAGCGTGTCGAGACTTTCTCGACACGCTGAAAAAAAGGTCGGTTCAATCGAACCGACCTTTTTTGTTTATTCTCATTCCACCTTGCCGTCACGAACGATCAGCCTTGCGCGACCGCCCTTGCCAACGTCAAGTATTCCCTGCACTCCGCAAACCATTATCGGCTCACGGCGCACAAGACCTATTCCGAAGGGCTTGCCCTTCACAACGAACGAGGAGCCGTCAATAATAAGCTCGGTCCTGCCCGTCAGTGGCGAGCATTTGTACTCGACCTTGCTGCTTTCTTCTCCGACCGTAATGGTCCAATTCTGCTTTACCGCCATGATCACTTAAGCTCGATAGACTTAACGTAGATCACGTCGCCTTCTGCCGCGCCGCTGAAATAGTCAAATCTTATCTGATTGATCTTACCCGACCAGAAGGGTAGATTCGCAACGCTAAGAGTCAGGGTGTGATATTCGCCGTCAGCAATAAGCTGACCGGTAACACTCTTGCCGCCAACCGCACTGGCAGTTGAACCGGTAGACAGGAAGAGCTCCATGTTGTAATTCGTCGTCGAGTTAGTAGTGGGGATCATATAAACGACCTCGATAGTGCCAAAGCTCTCGGCATTGTAGACCGTCTGCGAAGCACCGAATTCAATAGCGGCATAAGGATCTCCGCCGGTCACAGTGCACTTGAGCGCCTGCTCGGTCGCATCGTATTCAAACGTCGTATTGTTGGGATTTGTGAAAATACCGCAATATTCTTCATTACTGAAATCCATATGCTGAAGATCAAGGTCTCCGTCGGGCAAACGCATAGAGACGCTATTTCTGCTCAAGCTCTCGTTAGCCGTGAAATCCTTGTTCTCTTTAAAGATCGCGCGGATATCCTCAATGCTTCCCGTAGCGATAAGATAGCTATACTCAAGCGCCTCGTAAGACACGAGCCTAAGCTTCTTGAGAGGCGCTACGTATCCGCAGCCGTCGTCATCGGCATCCTTGGATCCATTGTACTCGTATCTGCCCGCGCTATATGCATCGGCATTGGGAACGTAAACGCCCATTCCATAATTAACATCTTCATTAACCCAAGCGCACCAGGATTCGGTATTGGACTCTCTCAGTAAGAAGCGGCAGTCTGCGGCATACTGAGGATCACCCCAGAAATTGAGATCATCTCTCGAGGAAAGCTCGCCGCCTGTCCAAGGGTCAATGCCGTCATACCAAACGAATGTATCAAGATAGCTGACCGTATAGAACGCAGGGATCTCCTGATTAGTAATGGGATGAGTCCATCCCGAGAAATCAACGAAGCGATTCTTGACCTCGATGTAATCCTCGTGAAGTATGTAATGATTCTCCATATAGCTGGGAGTTATAGCACCGTTGAGCGACCAGTCCTGAGGCTGTGCCTTGATATAAAGGCTTGTGTCTGTAACAACGATATCGATGATACGGCTGTCGTTTCCGTATTGGTCGCCGCCCTGAACGGGGTTATATACCCATTTCGAGTCAAAGCTCTCACCGGGCTCGTAAACACCGGGGATCGCGGGCGTTCCGTAGTAGGACTGCTGAACAAGTCTTCCCTCGTCGTGCTTATTCACAAGGTTTCCAAGTCCCTCAATATTGCTCTGAAGATCCTCAATATGGCAGATCGCGCCACCCCAACTCATATCAACTCCAAGCTTGAATCTGTCGTTATTGATGTAATACTTGGTATTGCCGTAGCTTCCGGTATAGCACTTGATCTTCTCAGTCGAAACGTGATAAAGAGTAAAGGATGCCTTTTTGTTCTCACACGTATCAACGACTATCTTCGTAATAGATGTAGCGGTCTTTTTGTTAAGATAATCAAGGATCAGACCCGAAAAATCGCCCTCTCCCTTCTCAACGAAGAAATCAGCAACGGTCTCCTCGCCAATATGATTTGCATATGTTACGTAAATATGCACAGGTGCGTTAGATCTGTAATTCAGCGTCAAGCGATTAAATTTCTCCGAGAATGTGTCTGCGGAAAAATTAAATTCAAGACCCGAATAGAATACGAACGACGTTCCGTTAACTTTTTCATATCCGCTTACGGTGTAAGAAAGGCCCTTTGTGGTGGTAACGGTAGCAACGCCGTCACCCTCCTCAACTGTTATTTCGGGCTTGACGAATTCGGTCTCTTCCTCAACACCCGAGGTCGTACTCTCGGTCGTTCCATCAGTCGTACCCTCTGTCGTACCCTCTGTCGTACCCTCTGTCGTGCCCTCGGTCGTACCCTCGGTCGTACCGGTGGTAGTGTCTGTCGTCTGCTCGGTCTCTTGCTCTCCGCCGTCGTTACACGCAACGAAAGCAGCAAGAGTTGCAAAGCAAAGGATCAATGCCAACAATCTTAACATTTTTGATTTCATAAACAAATTCTCCGTTAATTCATTTTAGTTTACTGTACTTCACCATTATACCACAGTTTTCCTTACTTGTCAACAGAGCCATCGAAATTAAGATCCGTCAAGCCGTAAACAAAAAGCCGCACCCGACACGACCTTCAAACGAAGCATCACACCGAATGCGACTTTTTATTTAACAATTATTTTTCTGCAACGACAAACGCCGTAGACTTCGCAGGCACGATAAGCACCTTGCCCTCAAGCTTTCCACTGCCTCCGACGGACACAGCGTTTTCTTTGATCTCAATTCGCTTCTCCTCCTCGGAGCTGTTGAAAATAAAGATTATTTCCGTACCGTCCTTTTCAAGACGCTTTTCGTACACCTCGCCCTTTACGTCGGCATAAGGATATTTTGCAATATCAGCGTCGGCAATAAGATCCTCCACAATATCCGCCCAAATATCCGCGTTGCTCTGGTAATAGCTGTATCCGAGCGAGAAGCTGCAAAGATAGAAGCTTCCCTTTCCGTACTTGATCTCGCGTATTGCGGCAGCACCCGTGTTCAAGGATGACAGAACCTCGCCGCCCTCGACCTCATAATCGGTCACGTAGGGCGCGATCGCGCCAACCTTACCCGCATATTCAAGCGTTTCGCCGCGAACGACGTGACGGTGACGCATTCTCACGTTCATTATGGGCTTGCAATCAACGTCGTAAGGCTGCATCCAGGTGTTCTGAGTTCTCATGCCAAAGCCCTCGTCCGCAATGATCTTGCCGCCGCCCTCAAGGAAGCTCTCGAGATACGGAATGATCTCAGGATCGAGCATAGTGTAATAGGGGAAATAAAGAACCTTGTAATTTTTAAAGCTCTCGGGTCTTGTAACACCGACGTAATCAACTATGTAATTGCGGTCGCGCAGCAAGCGGTACATGCCCGCGTGAGCGTATCTGTAATAGAACTTGGGATTGCACCAATCAAACGTGTAATCCGCGCCGATGCTGTCGTCTATCATAGAGATAAGTGATGAATTGAAATCAAAAACGATCGCAACGTCGGCAGGCGCCGCCTCGCAGCCGGAAAGGCTCTCGCGATTTTGCTTGAGCTCTGCGCCAAAATCCTTGACCTCGTAAGCCACGGGTCTGGGCGTGCCGTCCATGTACATAATGCCCGAGCAATCGCTCTCGTGTCCGACTCTTTCGGAACGGTACTGCCAATAAACAAGGCCCTTCGTTCCGCTTGCAAGCGAGCTGTACACCTTGAAATTCATGTCGTAGGGCGTGTCGTATTTGCGGAAGGTTCCAAGTCCGGGATAGATCTCGTGTACAAAGTA
>SVRA01000046.1 GCA_015065075.1 Oscillospiraceae bacterium | reverse complement strand
CCTGATATGTTTTGTACCATTAAGTATGAATGTCTGCCTAAGTTGTGGAATACGCGCCATTTTTCGTCATTTGGAACTTGATTTGCATCATATGCTCCAAAAAAGTCCGTTATGATAGGATAGCATTTTGAATACACTTTGCGGCGTAGGTGGCGAATCTCGTTCCGTTGTCCACGTTAAAGGTGTCTACTGCCTTGACAAGACCAATCGTTCCGATAGACACAAGGTCATCTTGGTTTTTGACCGTTGAATAATATTTGCGGACTATGTGCGCGACCAAGCGGAGATTATGTAAGATAAGCGTCTGCCTTGCATCCTCTCCCGCATCTCCTCCTTGCCGCATTTTAATAAAGTTTTTTCGTTCCTCCTCACCCGAGAGGGCAGGAGGAAAATTTTGTTGAGTTCCAATGCTAAGCATAGGGCTCAATAGCTTTGTTATGACCGCAATTATCATAGTGAAAATAAGCATGATATACTCCTTTTTGGCTAAAAAGCGTTTATATAAAGAAGTATATGAAAGCCTTGCATGTACTTATTTGCAAGGACAAAATCGAAAAAAGAAAAAGATATCTAAAAAAACTGCAAAAGCTATTGACAAGCAGAGAAGGGAGTGATATAATCAAAGCGTCGGCAAAGCCGACAAAAAACCGCATAAAAAATCAGGGGTGCCGAAGCTTGACACGAGTGCACAGTGGCGAGAGATAGGCTGAGACGGAGAACTCCGAACCCTTGTACCTGATACGGATAATACCGGCGTAGGAAGATTTTGATAGAATATATTTGTGAATCGGGCAAGCCACGCCCGCCCTCATAAAAAATTCATCCGACCGTGATTTTTCGTGCGGATGAATTTTTATTTTTATAAGGAGGAATCACAAATGAAAAAAAGAATTCTTTGTGTCACAGAGGGTGCTCTGTCACTGGCGCTTGCGTACGTGCTCGAGCTGCTCTGTGTCTGGCTCAACGCGATTACGGGAATCAGCGCGCTTTTGCCCTTCGGGGGAACGATAACCATAAGCATGCTCCCGATAATCTACTATTCCTTCCGCCACGGCGCGCTCTGGGGCGTCGGCGCGGGATTCGTCTACTCGCTGCTTCAGATGCTGCTCGGATTTTATATCCCGCCCGCGGGCACATGGTGGGCGCTGGTGCTTTGCATAGTGCTTGACTATCTTGTAGCGTTTGCGGTAGTGGGAGCGGCGGACCTTTTCGCAAAGCCGTTCGGCAAAAAACGCATCGCAGGCTATTGTGTCGGCGCGGTAGCAGTCTGCCTTATCCGCTTCGTCTCAAGTTTTCTCTCGGGTGTCATCCTCTGGGGATCATACGGTCCCGAGAATATGAACGTCTGGGTGTATTCCTTGATCTATAACAGCTCGTATATGCTGCCCACCACCGTACTCACGGGTATTTTCGCCGTGATCGTCTGCGCCGCGATCGACCCGAAGACCCTTCGCCCTATGAAAAAAGCAAAATAATCGATAAAATGCCGTTCTCCGAGGAGAACGGCATTTTTTATCATTTGTTAAACATTATTCTTTCACTGTTAAACATTCTCGTGAGAACGAACACTCCGATTCCCGTGAAGGCAATGTTAGATATTACCGTCACAACCATATTCGGAATACTTGCCGAGAACGAGAAGATGCCGATCATGCTTTGAACACTGTTGTATATCGGTATCAGGTAGAGCGCGGTATTGCTTGCCACAGTGCCGAACATTCCCGAAAGACCGATCAGCATAGAAACGATCATCAAGGGCGTGACGTAAGTGCCCGCCTCCTTTACCGACTTTGCATACGCGGAAATTATAGATATCACCGTGACGAATACCAAAACTGTGGAAAGGATCACAACAGCGAGCATCAGATAATCCATAGCACCGTAAACGCTGCCGTCAATGCTGACCGTGTCACCCATCAGCTTGGGGAGGGAAAGAACTACACCGAGCGTGCTCGAAGCACCGCTTATCAGAGCCATAATAGAGAGCGCAAGGATCTTTCCAATCGCGATATGTGATCGTTTTGTGGGGGTGATAAGCAGAGTTGCGATAGTACCGCGCTCCTTTTCGCCCGCGATAGATTCGGGCGCGACCGCCATACAACCCGAGAAGAGAAGCATAACGAGAAGCATAGGCATTATCATTGAGAATATCATGCTCGTCATATCCTCGTCCGACGCAAGATCATACGCGCCGCCACCCATATTCACGTCAAATTTGTTTGTCATTGAGGACTCGTAAGCATCAAGCAGAGTCACCATATAAGTGTATGCCGTGGTCGAGTCGGTCGAGGTAGAGTTGTAATAAATATCAATGTTCGGCGCAGGAGTGTTGCCCGAGGGAGTGTAATTTGCAACCAACTCGTCAAATCCCGCAGGGAAGACAACTAGTATATCCTGTTCATCCTCGGCAATCTGCTCCTTGACCTCATCTATCTTGTCCGAGGTGATGATAGTAAGCTCTGCCGTCTCGCCGTCTATCATCGAACCCACCGAATCGGGCAGGTCGACCGCCACGATGCGCGGCGTATATTCGTCGTCGGGCATAAAGGCGTCGGACATCGCACCGCCCATAAGCGAGTAGATCATATAGATCAGAATACCGGGCATTATAAGAGCCACAAGCGTTCTCCTGTCCTTAAAAAAACGGAAAAGCTCCTTTTTAAAGATAGTGAAAATAGCCGAATTTTTCATTAAGCCTCGCCTCCCTTCGCCTCGGTGTATTCTGCGAAAATATCGAAGAATTTGTCCTCGAGCGACTTTTCACCGCAGAGACCTGAAAGCGTGTCGCAAACCACCATTTTTCCGTCGATGATTATTCCGACTCTGTCGCAAAGCTTTTCGATAAGGCTGAAAATGTGAGTAGAAACGATGATCGTTTTGCCCGCCTCCTTCAAGGAGACCAAAAAGTCGGTGACCACCTTCGCAGTAAGCACGTCAAGACCGTTGGTCGGCTCGTCGAAAATAATGATGTCTGGATCGTGCACCAGAGAGACCGCAAGCGAGGTCTTCTGCTTCATACCCGTTGAAAGATCCGCAACCTTGACCTCGGCAAATTTGTCGATGCCAAAGCGTCTGAAAAGCTCAAATTTTCTCCTTGCGCTCACCTCGGGATCAACTCCGTGCAGAGAAGAGAAAAAGTCGAAAAGATAGTTAGGCGTAAAGAATTCCTCAAGCTTCAATTCACTCGTGAGAAATCCTATTCTCTGACGAACCTTATCAGGCTCGGTGACGATGCTGTAGCCGTCGATCTCGGCATCTCCCGAGTCGGGCTTGATCAGAGTCGCAAGCATACGAAGCGTAGTAGTCTTACCTGCGCCATTAGGTCCTAACAAGCCGAAGATCTCGCCCTCGTAAGCCTCGAACGAAAGACCGTCGACCGCGCGGCGAACCTTTTCGTTCGTCTTTTCTATTTTCTGTTGCTTTGAAGAAAGCTTAAAGGTCTTTGAAAGATTTTTGACCCTTATAAGTTCCAGCATAGTTATCATTGTCCTTTCTGTATTGATAATCTGATTGAATTATACCATTTAATCTCAAAAAGTCAATACGTCTCACCCATTCGGCACTTTTAGAACCCCATTCGGTCGCCAAAGCCCCATTTTTCTCGAAGGTTCTTGGGAAAGAGAGAGGGGTCAGGGGAGGGAGAGAACCCTTCTTCCTCAAAGAAGGGTTCTCTCCCTCCCCTGAATTCCTTTATCCCTTATCTCACCTGTACGAATCCAAGCTTTTTCTGAACCTTGGAGAGAGTGCGGCGGGCAACGTAAGAAGCCTCCTCAGCGCCCTTCTTCATCTGGGCTTCGAGCTGAGCCTTGTCGGACATAAAGCCCTTGAACTTCTCCTGAACGGGAGCGAGTGCATCTGCGCAGACCTCACCTACGGCAAGCTTGAAGTCGCCGTAGCCCTTGCCCTCGAATTCGCGCTCGACCTCGTCGAGCGTTTTGCCCGTGAATACCGAGTAAATAGTCATCAGATTATTGATACCGTCCTTGCCCTCGGCATAGCGCACGCAGGTGTCGGAGTCGGTAACGGCACGCTTGAATTTGCGGATTATAGTGTCTCTGTCGTCGAGGATGTAGACCACCGCGTTGGTGTTCTCGTCGGACTTGCTCATCTTCTTCGTGGGATCGGCAAGAGACACGATCTTCGCGCCTGCCTTCGCCATGATGGGCTCGGGAATAGTGAAGGTGTCGGGATAGATAGAGTTGAAGCGCGTCGCGATATCGCGGCAGAGCTCAACGTGCTGCTTCTGGTCGATGCCGACGGGAACGACGTCGGTCTGATAGAGCAGAATATCAGCCGCCATAAGCACGGGATATGTGAAAAGACCCGCGTTGATGTTGTCGGCGTGCTTCTGGGATTTGTCCTTGAACTGCGTCATACGCGAAAGCTCACCGAAGCCGGTGAAGCAGTTGAGGAGCCAAGCAAGCTCGGCGTGTTCCTTTACGTGCGACTGCACGTAAAGAGTGTTCTTGTCGGGATCGAGACCGCAAGCCATGTAGAGCGCAAGCGTCTCGTAGGTGCGGCGGCGCAGGTCGGCAGGGACCTGACGAACGGTTATCGCGTGCTCGTCAACGACGCAGTAAAAGCACTTGTACTGCTCGGAGTACGCGGAAAAATTCTTGATCGCGCCCAGATAATTTCCAATAGTCAGATTTCCGCTGGGCTGAACGCCGGAAAAAGAGACCTTCTGATCGTTAAACATAACGTATATCCTCCAAAAAATAATTACAAAATAAAAGACCTGTCCCGTACGATAGAAATAACCTATCAGTACAGGGACAGGAACAAAACAAAATTCCTGCGGTGCCACCCCGCTTGACGAAAAACGTCCTCTTTACGCATACCTGATATGCCGACCTTTTTTCACGGAGAGTCGCCTCCGTCTCCCATACTCCCGCACCGCAAGGTGCAGTTTCCGTTCGCCCTCGGAAGTCCATTCAGCCGTTTGTTCTGACCGCGCTCTCATCGCCCGCGGCTCTCTGTACAGAAGGGAAATGACCTACTAATCTTCCTCATCGGTTTGATGTGACTATTGTAGCACACAAAACCTGATTTGTCAATATGATTTTGAAAATTCCTCAAAGACCCATCTCGCGCGCAAGCTCGCCGAGTACGCGGATACCCATAACGATCTGCTCGTCGGAGGGCGTGCTGTAGTTAAGACGGAAGGAATTTGAGGGCGCGCCCGTGTCGCAGTTGAATGCGGCGCCGGGGACTACGCGCACGTTTCTTTCGCTTGCCTTGCGGATAAATTCAGTAGCGTCGACATTGTCTGGCAGAGTGCCCCAAATGAACAAGCCACCCTCGGGACGAGTAAATTTCACCGATCTCGGCAGCTCGCGGTCAAGACATTCGAGCATCAGCGAGCACTTGTGCCCATAAATCTTCTGAATATCGCGAATGTGACCGTCAAGATCGCACTCGGTCATATATCTGTAGCAAAGCATCTGGAAAAAGAGATTAGTGTGAACGTCGCTGGTCTGCTTTGACACTACCATTTTGGATGTCACAGCCTCGGGCGCAATCACAAATCCGACTCTCATTCCTGCCGAAAGTATCTTCGAGAAGGTCGAGCAGTAGATAACTATGCCGTCCTCGTCCATGCTCTTTATCGTGGGAATGTCCTCACCCGCAAAGCGAAGCTCACCGTAGGGATTGTCCTCGAGGATCATAAGACCGTACTTCTTCGCCAGCTCGTATATCTTCATGCGCTTTTCGTAAGACGTGGTGATGCCGCAAGGGTTGTGGAAGGTCGGTATAACGTAGATAAGCTTTGCGTTCGGAGTCGATTTGATCACCGACTCAAGCTCCTCGATATTCATTCCGTCGTCTTCAAGCGTAACTCCCGCAACGACCGCACCGTTTGAGCGAAAAGCGTTCAGCGCACCGATAAAGGTGGGGTTTTCGCAAATGACCGCATCCCCCTCGTTGCAAAAGACCTTGCAGGCAAGCTCGATGCCTTGCTGACCGCCCGAGACCACTATCGTCTCGTCGTTAAAGCCGTCCCCATCGGCAACCGATCTGCCGATATTGAAGATCGCCTTCTGCCTCTTGGCAATAGCCTCACGCAAAGGGAAATATCCGTCGGTCGCGCCGTATTGAAGCGCCTTGGACGAAGCGTTTTCATATATATCCGCGGATATCCGCGCCATATCTGCCACGGGGAAGCTCTCGGGCGCGGGATTGCCTGCCGCGAAGCTGATCGTATCGGCAGTTGCGGGCGCTTTGAGTATCTCTCTTATCGCCGACGGCTTAAGATCCGCAATTTTCTTTGAAAAGGTGTAATTCATAACGATTTTCTCCATTTTCACTTTATCATATTGAATTATATCACTAAATTCTTGCCATTTCAAGCAGTTGACGCAAATTTTCATGCGTTTTATTGACATTTTTGCCGTCGTGTGATAAAATTAAGAAAAACCAACCCAACTTTTTAAAAATTCGGAAAGCTTTTGAAAGGTCTCGGAAAACCTTTTCCCGAAAAGTTTTCCGAGTGGGGTGTGGGGCGGGTCCCCATAACAGAAAACAGAAAGGAATTACAATGGCAAAAATAAAATGGCGCGGCGGCGCGCTCATAGCACCCCTGCCACCCGTGATGGTGAGCTCGGGAGATATGGAAAACTCGAATATTATGACGGTCGCGTGGACGGGGATCATCAACACCATCCCGCCAAAGACTTATATCTCCGTGCGTCCGAAGCGACATTCGTATAATATGATAAAGGAAAGCGGAGAGTTCGTCATAAATCTGACCCCCGCGAAGCTCGTTAAGGAGGCAGACTATTGCGGCATCTACACGGGCGCCAAGGTCGATAAATTCGAGAAATGCAATCTTACAAAAGAGCCTGCCACAGAGGTCAAGTGCGCGCTTATCGGCGAGAGCCCGCTGTCGCTCGAATGTAAGGTCACCGACGTAATATCTCTCGGCACACACGATATGTTTTTAGCAGATATCGTCGCGGTCGACGTCGACGAAGACCTTATCGACAAGGAAGGGAAGCTCCACCTTGAAAAAGCGGGACTTGCCGCGTATGCCCACGGTGAATACTTCGAGCTCGGCAAGAAGATAGGAAAATTCGGCTTTTCCGCCACAAAAAAGAAGAAAAAACCGATCCACAAGAAAAAATAAAGAAAAGATCTCGGCTCATGTGAGCCGAGGTCTTCTTATGATATGCAACAAAATTATTCTTCACCGGGAGTTTCCGTAAGGATCTCGCCAGCGGTCGTGTCCTCATTACCGGTAGTTTCGGTCTCAGCAACGAAGTTGTCTGCTCCGGATTTAATGTATCCGGTCATGATCTCGCCGCCGTAAGCGACGAATTCGACCTTGTACCAACCGGTCTCGGTGTTTTCGGCGATTACCTTGGTCTCTTCACCGGCCTGCGCCCAGCCGATAATTTGGCTACCGTTGAAGGTGGGAAGGTTACGAATGTTAAGGGAGCCGGTTAGATCATTTACAACAACGATCTTGTCAACTGCAACGAAACCCTCGTCAGGATTGCTGATGTCGGTGAGATATTTAGAAGCAACATAATAGGTCTCGCCCTCGTACACGATCTTACTCCAGTAATTAGCCTCATCGGTGCTGAGCCCGATTCTCTTGAGCTCTGTACCGTGAGAGACGCTTCCCTTAGCCTCGTATTCGGCCGAGCGGAGAGTGACTGCACTGCCGGGGTTATTAACGTATACGGCTTCGTCGCAATCTACGTACTCATATTTGCCGGGATTTCCAATTTCGGTGTCGGTGCTGTTATTGGTATCGTCGTTGTCTTTTGTACCCTCTGCGGTTGTGTCCTCTGCGGTCGTATCCTCAGCGGTAGTATCCTCACCCGAGGGAATCTCTATTTTGTTATTATCCGTGGTTTCTTCGCCTTTGCCTCCCTTATCTCCGCAAGCGCAAAGAGAAGCTGCAAGAAGAAGTGCGGTAAAAATTGCTATAAGTTTTCTGCTCATTTTGAAATTCCTCCTGAAATTTATAATAATCTTTGAATTTTGACACAAATGTAAATATTACCCTATAATTATATCATACCGTTTGTGGCTTGTCAATAACTTTAATACAAAAATTTGCTCAAAATTCTGCCGTTCCCAGAGCCGAAAAAATTTTCAAGAAATTATCATTTCGGTTGACACGACCCCTAAAAATGTGGTAAAATATTATCATAAATAAACACTTCGGAGTGAAATTTAATGAAAAAACTACTCTGTATAGACGGAAACAGTATACTTAATCGACAGTTTTACGGCATCAGACCTCTCTCCACGCCTGACGGCTTTCCCACCAATGCCATCTTCGGTATGGTAAACGTGCTCATAAAGCAGCTCGACGGACTCTCGCCCGACTACGCGGCAGTGGCGTTTGACCTCAAAGCACCCACCTTCCGACACCAGATGTACGGCGAATATAAGGCAGGCAGAAAACCGATGCCCGAGGACCTTGCAAAACAGCTTCCCGTGGCAAAGGAGATCTGTCGCGCAATGGGACTGCACGTGCTCGAGCTTGCAGGCTACGAGGCGGACGACATACTCGGCACGCTCGCGGCTTGGGCAGAGAACGAGAGCGACACCGAGGCGTACGTGCTCACGGGCGACCGCGACTCGCTCCAGCTCATCAGCGACAAGACAAAGGTGCTTCTCGCCACGAATACCGATACAGTGACGATGGACGACGCGGCGTTCTTTGAAAAATACGGAGTACACGCGTGTCAGTACGTCGACGTAAAAGCGCTTATGGGCGATAGCTCGGACAACATTCCGGGTGTCGCAGGCGTTGGTGAAAAGACCGCGTTCAGACTCATCGCAGAGCAGGGAAACCTCGACGCCATATACGAAAATCTCGATAACATCAAGCTCACCCCCTCGGTCAGAGCCAAGATGGAAAACGGCAGGGAAAGCGCGTATATGTCCAAGGACCTTGCAACTATAATCCGCAATGTCCCCCTTGGCATCACCCTTTCGGATATTGCCCACAAGGGAATCGATCGCTCCGAGGCGAAAAAGCTGTTTTTGCGCTACAATCTCCTCTCCGCAATAAAGCGTTGCGGACTCGATAAGGATACGGACGAGCCCTCAAGTATGCCCGAGGAGACCGAAAAAGCAAGCGTTACCGTCATCGAGAGCGCCGACTTCACTTCTCTCGGCGGCGAGATATACGCCCTCTCCCTCACCGACGAAAAGGCATATATTTCTGACGGTGAAACAGTTGCCGCCACAAGCAACACGGACGCGCTTGCAAGCTTTATCAAAACCAAGAAAATAATCGCATGGGATTGCAAATCCCTCTATAAATCCCTTGACTCAAAGGGCATCCACTTCCGTGATTGCTACTTTGACGTAATGCTCGGCGCATACGTCGACGATTCCTCGCAGAGCAGCTACGAGCTTGAAAAGCTCATCGGCTCGTATCTCGGCGACACCGCCGACGAAAGCATCCCCGAAGCGTACTACGTCGCAAAAATGTGGCAGATCATAGAGAAAAGACTCGCGGAAAGCGGTCAGCTCGACCTGCTCTATAACATCGAAATGCCGCTTGCCGCAGTCCTTTGCGATATGGAAAACGCGGGATTTAAGATCGACCGTGAGGGCATAGCGCGCTACGGCGAGGAGCTTGAGGAGCAGGCAAGAGCGCTCGAGGAGAGAATATACTCAATGGCGGGCGAGGAATTCAATATAAATTCCCCCAAGCAGCTCGGCGAGGTTCTCTTTGAAAAGCTCATGCTCCCGACCGCAAAAAAGACCAAAACGGGCTATTCCACCAACGCCGAGGTGCTTGAAAAGCTCCGCAAATACCACCCGATCATCGACGATATACTCGATTACAGACAGGTAAGTAAGCTAAAGAGCACGTACGTCGACGGTCTCTTAAAGAGCGCCGACGAAAACGGCAAATGCCATACCACCTTCAAGCAAACGGGAACGGCAACGGGACGTCTTTCCTCGGTCAACCCCAACCTGCAAAATATCCCGATAAGGACCGAGGCAGGCAGACGCTTCCGTGAATATTTCATCTCTAACGACAGCGGCAAGGTGCTTATCGACGCCGACTATTCGCAGATCGAGCTCCGCGTGCTCGCGCACGTGTCAAGCGACGAAAATATGATCGAAGCCTTCCTCTCGGGCGAGGATATCCACACCGCAACCTCCTGCCGAGTCTTCGGCGTTACGCCCTCCGAGGTCACGATCGAGATGCGAAAGAGAGCCAAGGCGGTAAACTTCGGTATCCTTTACGGAATGGGCGAATTTTCGCTTGCGGAGGACCTTAAGATATCTCGCGCCAAGGCAAAGGAGTATATTGACAGCTACCTTGCAAGTTACCCGGGTATCAACGAGTATCTGCACAACGTCGCCAAGGACGCAAGAGAGGACGGCTACGTTACGACAATGCTCGGCAGACGCAGATATATCCCCGAACTCGCCTCCACGAACAAAAATCTTCAGAATTTTGGTGAGAGAGTTGCAAGAAACAGCCCGATTCAGGGAAGTAGTGCGGATATCATCAAAATTGCTATGATAAACGTCGATAAAGCGCTCCGCGAGCACGGAAAGGGAGCAAAGCTGCTCCTTCAGGTGCACGACGAGCTGCTCATCGAAAGTCCGCGTGAATGCGCCGAGGAGATCCTCGAAATACTCCGATCCGAAATGGAAAATGCCGTCAAGCTGGCAGTTCCGCTTAAGGTCGATGCCCATATAGGCGAAAATTGGCTCGAATGCCATTGATCAAACCAAAAATAAGGCATATTTCCCGACCCGTCGGGGAATATGCTTTTCCTTTGAACCAAGTGTATATACACCTGTATTTACACAATGCACAAAAAACGACCAAAACCTACAAAAATTTGGTTTATTTTTAATCTTGTTTTAACTTACCAAAAGTGATATACTTTTATCGATAAAAATCTAAAACAAGGAAAGGACTTGTTATGAAAACAGTGAAAAAATATCTTCATCGGTATTTTATTGACGCTATGGGCGCTATGGCGCTTGGACTTTTCGCCTCACTGCTTATCAGCACGATCTTCGGCACCGTCGGCAGCTATGTCAAGATCTCGTGGCTTGCAAATGCACTGAATACCATAGCCACTTACGCCAAGGCGGCAACAGGAATGGCGATCGGTGTCGCTATCGCGTATAAGCTCGGTGCGCATCCCCTCGTTATGTTCTCCTGCGCGGCGGTCGGCGCTATGGCAAACGATATGGGCGCGGTCGTAAACGGCGGCGCTATCGGCTCGTGGGCGGTCACCGCCAATACCACGGGAAGCGGAGTTTTTTACCTCGCAGGTCCTGCAGGCGCGTTCTTCGCGGTAATAATCGCCTGTGAGATCGGTATGCTTATCTCCAAAAAGACCAAGGTCGATATACTCGTCACCCCCGTAGTCACTCTCACCGTGGGCTTTGCGGCAAGCTGGCTACTTTGCCCGATCGTATCCTACGTAATGTATTATCTCGGCGTATTTATCGCCACGGCTACCACATTCCAGCCTCTGCTTATGGGCATAGTTGTGTCGGTAGTGGTCGGAATTATTCTCACTCTTCCGATCTCAAGCGCGGCGATATGTGCTACGATCTTCTCCTCGTCTGCCCTTGAGGTCGCGGTCATGAACGGAACGAGCGAAGGATTTTTGCTCGCAGGCGGCGCGGCGGCAGTCGGATGCTGCGCGCAGATGGTGGGCTTTGCCGCATCAAGCTTCCGTGAAAACAAGTGGGGCGGCATTATCTCGCAGGGACTCGGCACTTCGATGCTCCAGATGGGTAACATCTGCAAAAATCCTCGCATTTGGATACCTCCCACGCTCGCGGCAGCGATCGTCGGGCCTCTCTCCACAATGGTCTTCAAGCTTTATTGCACGGGCGTTTCTGCGGGAATGGGAACCTGCGGTCTCGTCGGCCCTATCGGTATCATCGCAGACACAAAATCCTCACCTATGATGTGGACAGGACTCATCCTTTGCTGTATAGTTCTCCCTGCGGCACTCTCCTTGCTCTTCAGCGAGATCTTGCGTAAGATCGGCTGGATCAAAAAGGACGATATGCTCTTAACCGAATAAAAAACCTCGCCGAGCGACGAAATCACGTCGCTCGGCATAATTTTTATTAATTCAGCCAATCACTTGCAAAATTTTAAAAAATATGTTAAAATGTTTCTATACCCCACGCCCCACGGCAGATCGGAGAAAATATGAACTCAAAAGAAATAATGCAAATACTCGAACAGAGAAGAACCTACCGCCGCTTTGACGAAAGCAGACAAATACCCGACGAGGTCGTCGCCGATATGAAAAGGGCGGCACAGCTCGCGTCCTCCGCGATGAACCGCCAGCCCCTCCGCTATATCTATATCCGCACCCCCGAGACAGTCAACCGTGTATTCGACATCACAAGCTGGGGCGGAGCACTTCCGAACGGAGAAGGAAGACCCAAAGCAGGCGAAAGACCGACTCTGTTCGTGGCAATACTCTCCGAAAAGGCACTCCAATCAAAATATACCGCCTTCGACGAGGGACTTGCCGCCTCCAATCTTACGCTTTCCGCCTATGCCCACGGAGTCGGCTCGTGCATTCTCGGAAGTGTAAACGCCGAGAAGCTCCGCGATCTGCTCGCGATCGACAATAGCCTCGATATAAGCTGCGTCATCGGTTTCGGCTACCCGACTCATAAGAGCACCGTCACCGAGATCAGCGCCGACGGCGACGTAAAATACTGCCTCGACGAAAACCGCGACTATATAGTTCCAAAAAAGAAGATCGAGGACACCGTAACCGAGCTTTAACGCTCTGCGACACAAAAAGTCGTGCCCAAAATTTATTAATTGTTAATTTTTCAAAAACCTATTGAAAATAATAAAAAAATCTGCTATAATATATAAAGGTCTTTATCGACCGACAAATAAATAGCTGAAAATGCAGCCGTGTGCTGCGAAACGAGGTCATACCAGCCGGGGATTTAGCGGAGCCCTGTACCTGAAATCCGCTACAGCA
>SVRA01000045.1 GCA_015065075.1 Oscillospiraceae bacterium | reverse complement strand
ATCTGACCACTCAACTCACTGAACTCGGCATTCCCGTCGTCGTTGCCATAAATATGATGGATATAGTCCGTAAAAAAGGGGATCAGATAAATATCGAGGATCTCAGTAAGGGGCTTGGTTGCAGAGTGGTTGAAATATCTGCGCTCAAGGGTGACGGAACTCTCGCGGCTGCCGAGGAGGCTATAAAGGCGGCAGAGGGTGGAAAGACCTTCCCTATGCACACCTTCTCGGGTGCAGTCGAGCACGCTATCGCTCATATTGAGGAAGCGGCAGTACATTCTCTGCCCGAAGAACAGCAAAGATGGTACGCGATTAAGATATTTGAAAGAGATGAAAAGGCTGTACAGTCGCTCGGTCTTTCCGCGGAAATGCTTGCTCACATCGAAAAGGACATTGCCGCCGCAGAGCGCGAGCTTGACGATGATGCGGAGGCAATAATAATCAATGAGCGTTACGCTTACATAGACCGTTTGATCAAAAAGTGCTACAAAAAGAAAAACGAAGGCAGGCTTTCTACCTCAGACAAAATAGACAAGATCGTTACCAACAGGATACTGGCTCTGCCTATCTTCGCTTTGGCTATGTTTTTGGTTTATTATCTCTCCATTGGGTCTGTCGGCAGCTTTACCACAGTTTTTATGAACGACGGATTATTCGGCTCGTTTGCCGAAGCGGCTGCAGCCGGTGACCTTCCCTCGTGGATGGGCTCGTGGATAAGTATTCCCGAGCTATTAGATATGGCTCTGCTCAATCAAGCGGGTGAGCCTGTTATCTTCCCTTGGCTCTATTCGCTTATTATGGACGGTATCGTAGGCGGTGTTGGCGCGGTGCTCGGCTTCGTGCCTCAGCTTCTCGTTCTCTTCATTCTTCTTTCGTTGCTTGAGGATTGCGGATATATGGCGCGTGTTGCATTTATTATGGACCGTATTTTCCGCAAATTCGGTCTTTCGGGCAAATCCTTCATTCCTATGCTCGTCGGTACGGGTTGCAGTGTTCCCGGCATTATGGCATCGAGAACCATTGAGCAGGATCGCGACAGACGAATGACGGTCATAACTACAAGCTTTATGCCCTGTAGCGCTAAAATGCCTATCGTTGCGTTAATTGCCGGCGCATTTTTCAGCGACAGCTGGCTCGGCGGCGCTTGGGTTGCTACCTCGGCGTATTTTATGGGTGTAGCCGCCGTGATTATTTCCGGCGTTATACTCAAAAAGACGAAGCCATTTATCGGCGAGCCCGCTCCCTTCGTTATGGAGCTCCCCGCATATCACGCTCCGGTTGCAAGTAACGTACTGAGATCTACATGGGATCGCGGTTGGTCATTCATCAAGCGTGCAGGAACGGTTATTCTTGCGGCAAGCATCATTATCTGGACGCTTAACAGTCTCTCGTTCGAGGGTGGTTTCCACTTTATTTCCGGCGAGGGCGGCGAGTCCTCTATCCTTGAGGTCATTGGAAATGCGATCGCATGGCTCTTTGCTCCTCTTGGATTTGGTACCTGGGAGGCTGCCGTGGCTACCATTCTCGGTCTTGTTGCCAAGGAAGAGGTTGTCGGTATGTTTGGCTCTCTTGGATACGGCGGCTCTGAGCAGGCGATCGTCACCGTGCTTTCGGGCAACGCGCTTGCAGGATTCTCGTTTATGATGTTCAATCTTCTTTGTGCTCCCTGCTTTGCAGCTATGGGTGCGATCAAGAGAGAGATGAACAACGGCAAGTGGACGGCATTTGCTATCGGTTATATGTGCGTATTCGCTTACGCTTGCTCGCTCATTGTATATCAGCTCGGCGCTTGGTTTATAGGTGCGGGCAGCATCATAGGCACGATCGCAGCCGTTCTCGTGCTCGCATTTATGGTCTATATGCTGGTTCGTCCTGCTAAAAAGGCATTGAACAAATAAATTTTTCTTTTGAAGGAGGATAAAATTATGCCCTGGTTATCATATCTTTTGATCGGCGTCATTGCCGCAGCGTTTATATCTATAATTGTCGTTGGCGTAATAAATAAGAAAAAAGGCAGATCCTCCTGCTCCTGCGGTGGAAACTGCGGTGCTTGCGGACTTTGCAACAGTCAAAAGGAATACGACAAGCAATAATTTTTACAATTACAGAGCCCTTTTCGGAGGGCTCTGTTTTTATTTTGGGAATACTATTAAAGAAATACAGAATATAATTGTTTTACTTGGACAAATATTTTTCACATTTATATAACAAACTATTTTCACATTAAATCGCAAAGCGTTGTTGCTTTTACGATCATTTTATGGTATAATTATGCAAGGAGCCCTTATTTTGACAAAAAAAGGCTTTATTTAAGCTTTCATTTAGTTTAAAAATGAAAAAATTGGAGGAAAATCAATGAAATTTTACTGCGAAGACAAAGAAACTGTCTTGCGTGAGCTTGATGCCTCATCCGATGGTCTGACCTCGGCAGAGGCTGAAAAGCGACTTGCTGAAAACGGCAAGAACAAGCTCGTGGAAGCAAAGAAAGAATCACTAATCGTCAGATTCTTCAAGCAGCTCGCCGAGCCGATGACGATCATCCTTCTCGTTGCCGCGGCTATTTCCGCCGGCGTTGAGATATATAACGGTCTGGCAAGCAATCACTGGGAGTTCCCTGCTGACGTTGTGATCATTCTCGCGGTCGTGCTTATAAACGCGGTTCTCGGCGTTCTGCAGGAGAGCAAGGCTGAAAAAGCAATCGAAGCCCTTCAGGAAATGTCTAAGGCACAGAGTAAGGTAATTCGTGACGGCAAGCAAATAAGCATACCAAGCGAGGATATTGTAGTTGGTGATATTATAGTTCTTGAAGCGGGCGATGCAGTTCCCGCAGATGCTCGTATCATTGAGTGCGCCTCTATGAAGATAGAGGAGGCTGCCCTCACGGGTGAGTCTGTTCCCGTTGATAAGAAGGTCGAAACGCTTGTCCCTGGTCATAACGGCGACGTTGCGCTCGGTGACCGCAAAAACATGGTATTTATGGGCTCTACCGTCGTTTACGGACGCGGTAAGGCTGTAATAGTTGCAACCGGTATGGATACCGAAATGGGCAAGATCGCGGACGCGCTTGCACAGGCTGAGGAAGGCAAAACTCCCCTTCAGATCAAGCTTGCAGGTCTTTCCAAGATCCTTACATGGCTCGTTATAGGTATCTGTGTAGTTATCTTCGGCGTACAGCTCATTCGTGACGGATTAGGCTTTGATACCATACTCAACTCCTTTATGATAGCTATTTCCCTTGCGGTTGCGGCTATTCCTGAGGGACTTGCTACCGTTGTTACTATCGTTCTCTCTATCGGCGTAACCAATATGTCCAAGAGAAGCGCTATAATTCGTAAGCTTACCGCGGTTGAAACTCTCGGATGCACGCAGATAATCTGCTCTGATAAGACAGGTACTCTTACACAGAACAAGATGACCGTAGTTGAGCACTACGGAGATAATGAAAAGCTACTTGCAAACGCTATGTCGCTCTGCTCTGACGCAGAATTTGACGAGGAAGCAAACACCGCAGTCGGTGAACCTACCGAGGCGGCTCTCGTTAACTACGCGGAAAAGCTTGAACTTTCAAAGAACGTTCAGAAAAACATCTTCGTACGCGTCGGCGAGGTTCCCTTTGATTCGGGAAGAAAGATGATGTCGACTGTACACAAGACCTCCGACGGCGTGATCGTTCAGTTCACAAAGGGCGCTCCCGACGAGCTTCTTAAGCGTTGCACAAAGGCGCTTGTAAACGGCGAGGTCTTAGAGCTTACCGATGCGATCCGTGCAGACATTCTCAGCGCAAACAAGGCTATGGCAGACAAGGCGCTCCGCGTTCTCGCGGCTGCAAAGAAGGATCTTGATAAAGAGCCTGACGAGTACACCAGCGAGGCGGTCGAGAACGACCTCTGCTTCGTAGGTCTTGTTGGTATGATCGACCCTGTTCGTCCCGAGGTAAAGCCTGCTATCGACGAGTGCCGAAGCGCAGGTATACGTCCTATAATGATCACGGGCGACCACAAGGATACCGCGATCGCGATTGCGATGCAGCTTGGTATCATTACCGATCCCTCGCAGGCGATCACGGGCGCTGAGCTCGACGATATCTCCGACGAGGAGTTTGAAACCTTAGTTGAAAAATACAGCGTATACGCACGCGTTCAACCCGAGCACAAGACGAGAATCGTCAACGCTTGGAGAAAGAAGGGCATGGTTACCGCTATGACCGGAGACGGCGTAAACGACGCTCCCTCTATAAAGAACGCCGACATCGGTGTTGGAATGGGTATCACGGGTACTGACGTTACGAAGAACGTCGCGGATATGATACTCGCAGACGACAACTTTGCGACCATCGTTTCCGCGGTTGGCGAAGGAAGAAGAATCTACGACAACATCCGTAAGGCAATTCAGTTCCTTCTCGCTTCCAATCTCTCCGAGGTGCTTTCGATATTCGCTGCAACTCTTCTCGGATTTACAATATTCAAGCCCGTTCACCTGCTTTGGATCAATCTTATTACAGACTGCTTCCCTGCTCTTGCGCTCGGTATGGAAAAGCCCGAGGCTGACGTTATGAAACGCAAGCCCCGTGACTCAAAGGAAGGCATATTTGCAGGCGGTCTTGGCGTTGCGGTGTTCTATCAGGGCGTACTCGTAACCGTTATTACACTTGCATCTTACCTTATCGGCAGATACTATCTTGCAGATCTTCACCACGCAGAAGCTATCGCGGCAGGCACGTACTCCGCTGAGATGCTTGGAACAAGCATGGCATTCCTTACCCTCTCGCTTTGCGAGATCTGTCACGCATTCAATATGAGAAGTCTTCACGGTTCTATTTTCGTTATGAAGACCCAGAATCTCTGGCTCTGGGGCGCAGGTGCGCTTTCGCTCTTGCTCACAACTGCGGTTATCGAGATTCCCTTCCTCGCTAACGCATTCGAGCTTGCTCATCTCGACCTTACCGAATACGGTATCGCATTCGGACTTGCAATTCTCATTATCCCGATAGTTGAAATTGCAAAGGTGATCCACAGAGCGATCGATAAGCGTCACGGCTGATAAATTAATAAAATTTTTGCACCGTCAAAGGTTTAAAGCCTTTGGCGGTGCGTGTTTTTTATGCAGGAGCGTTGGATTTTTTATTGCTCAAGCCGTCTGACGTTATTTTTTTCGCAAAAGCGTTGAAAAAGCTGACAAAATATGCTACAATATAAAGTGAAGTATTGTTTGGACCGAAAAAATAACGGTTTGACGATAAAGAAGGTGAAGAATAATGAAATTGACCAAGATTTTTGAGAAAAATACGCCCCACCTCTCGTTTGAGGTCTTCCCTCCCAAAACGACGACCGCTTTTGAGAGCGTGAAGGTCGCGACCGAGCAGATCGCGGCGCTCAAGCCCTCATTTATGAGCGTGACTTACGGAGCGGGCGGCGGAACGAGTCAATATACTCTCGACATTGCAAAAAACATAAAGGCGCAATACGGTGTGCCGACTCTCGCACATCTTACCTGCGTTTCGTCAACAAAGGATACCGTTCGTGAGATGATCGAGCGCATAAAGGCGGCGGGGATCGAAAATATTATGGCGCTTCGCGGCGATATTCCCTCGAATATGCTTGATGCCGATCGAAGCGGATGGGCATACTCTCACGCGGTGGAGCTTGTTCGTGAGCTTAAGGAAAGCGGTGCGGATCTTTGCATCGGCGGAGCTTGCTATCCCGAGATACATCCCGAAAGCGCAAACCAGAAGGAAGATATAAGGCATCTGAAGGAAAAGGTTGACGCGGGCTGTGATTTCCTTACAACGCAGATGTTTTTTGACAACAATCTTTTCTATAATTTTATGTACAAGATACGCGAGGCGGGCATTACCGTTCCGATCGTTCCCGGAATTATGCCGATAACCAATGCCAATATGGTAGAGCGATCGATAAAGATGTCGGGCTCGTTTATGCCCCAACGCTTCAAGGCGCTCGTTGACAAGTTCGGCGCTGATCCCGAGGCGATGAAGCAGGCAGGAATTGCGTATGCCACCGATCAGATAATCGATCTTTACGCTAACGGCATAACCAACGTGCACGTTTACTCGATGAACAAGCCCGAGGTCGCCGAGAGGATACAGAGCAACGTCTCTGCTATAATCGGAAAATGAGCGTGGTTTTATTTGAGGAATTTGCTTTGCCCGAGGTTGATCGGCGTGAAGTGCTTCGATATATGGGCTGCAGGGAGTCTGACGACGAGACCGAGGCACTTATCGATCGCGCGATCGAGGTCGGAAAGGATGCTTTTTGCGGCAAGGTCTGCTTTTGCGAGCTTCCTTTGTCGGTCTCTGACGGACAGATAAGGCTTGGTTCAGTACGAACCGAAAGCAAGAATCTTTTGAAAAATCTTGACGGCTGTGAGTCGGTAATTCTTTTCGGCGCGACGGTTGGGATAGAGATAGACCGTCTGATAATGCGCTACGGTAAGGTCTCGCCCTCGTTGGCGGTCTGCTTACAGGCTCTCGGCGCCGAGAGAATAGAGGCTCTGTGTGACGTTTTTTGCGCCGAGATGGCAAGAAAGCAAGGCTTGCAGGGCAAACGGCTTCGTCCAAGGTTCAGCCCCGGATACGGCGATTTTCCGCTTGAGGCGCAGAAGGAGATCTTCGCTATGCTTGGATGTGACAGACGAATCGGGCTTACTCTCAACGACAGCTTGATAATGTCGCCGACGAAATCGGTAACTGCTATAATAGGAATTTATTAAACTAAAATGAAAATACTTGATTTTATTAAGAACAATCTGCTTATACTTGACGGGGGCATGGGCACGCTTTTGCAGTCTCACGGACTTGCGGCGGGCGAGCTCCCCGAGCGGTGGAATCTTTCTCACCCCGAGGTGATACAGAAAATTCACCGTGATTATTACAATGCGGGTTCAAACGTGGTTTCTACCAACACGTTTGGTGCAAATCTGCTTAAATTTTCTCGCGAGGAGCTTGAGGACATCGTTCGCGCGGCGGTTGAAAATGCCAGGATCGCGAAGGAAACGTCCGATAGCGGCAAGGAAAGGTTTATTGCTCTCGATATCGGTCCTTCGGGCAAGCTTTTAAAGCCTTACGGAGACTTTGATTTTGAGGATGCCGTTTCCCTTTTTGCCGAGACGGTGAAGCTTGGAGTCAAATACGGTGTCGACTTTATCTTCATCGAGACGATGAACGACAGCTACGAGACCAAGGCGGCGCTCCTCGCGGCGAAGGAAAATTGCGATCTACCCGTTTTCGTTTCCAACGCTTACGGATCTGACGGCAGACTTATGACGGGTGCATCGCCTGCGGCAATGGTAGCTATGCTTGAGGGCATGGGTGCGGATGCTATCGGTGCCAACTGCTCGCTTGGCCCAAGTCAGCTTGCTCCCGTGGTCGAGGAGCTTTTGAAATACGCTTCTGTTCCCGTTCTGCTTAAGCCGAATGCCGGGCTTCCCGAGATCAAGGACGGCAAGACGGTATATGATATCACGCCCGAGGAGTTTGCGAAGGAGGTCGCTCTGCTCGTAGGCAAGGGGGTTCGTATCTGCGGCGGCTGCTGCGGTACGACTCCCGATTACATCCGCGCTCTCGCTTCGGCAAAGCCTTGCGCTCCCGCAATAAGCAAAAAGAAAAACGACACCCTTGTGTCCTCTTATACTCACGCGGTGAACTTTGCAGACGAGCCGATACTTATTGGCGAGCGTATCAATCCGACGGGCAAAAAGCGCTTCAAGCAGGCGCTCCGTGACCGCGATGTCGACTTTATTCTCAAGGAAGGTCTTGATCAAGAGGCGGCAGGCGCTCATATTCTTGACGTTAACGTCGGTCTGCCCGAAATTGATGAGCCCGAGACTATAAAGGAGGTCGTTTGCGCACTTCAGGCGGTCTGTAACCTGCCGTTGCAGATAGATACTGCCGATCCTATCGCTATGGAGTCGGCACTCCGCAGATACAACGGTAAGGCGATGATCAATTCGGTCAATGGCAAGGCGGAGTCTATGAGCGCGGTCTTCCCTCTCGTTAAAAAATACGGTGGCGTGGTCGTGGCGCTTACGCTTGACGAAAACGGAATACCCGATTCGATCGACGGCAGGCTTGAGATCGCGAAAAAAATTCTCGCCGTTGCAAAGGAATACGGAATTGACAAAAAGGACATAATTTTTGACACTCTGACCTTGACGGTCAGCGCCGAGCCGACGGCGGCTCTCGTTACTCTCGGTGCTCTGCGAAGAATTCGCGAGGAGCTTGGTGCTAACACGGTTCTTGGCGTTTCAAACGTTTCGTTCGGTCTTCCCGCGCGCGACGTCCTCAACTCTGCTTTCTTTGTCAGCGCGCTTGAAAACGGGCTTTCCGCTGCAATAATGAACCCCTATTCCGTCGAAATGATGAAGGCTTATTATTCCTTCCGCGCGCTTCACTCTCTCGATGAAAACTGTTCGGATTACGTGAGCTTTGCGGCACGTTTGTCAGGAAATGAGACGATTTCTTCGTCCGTTGCTTCTTCTGCCGACAACGGCGCGGAATCCTTGAAGGAGACCATAATAAAGGGGCGTTGCGACAAGGCGCGTGAGCTTACGGTCGCGATGCTGGGGGATACTCCTCCGCTTGAGATCGTAAAGGAGCATATAATTCCTGCGCTTGACGTGGTTGGCAAGGGATTTGAGGAGCACACGGTTTATCTGCCCGGTCTTCTTATGAGCGCGGAGGCGGCAAAGGCTGCCTTCGAGCCGATCAGCGAGGCTCTTGCGGCAAGCAAGGCAGAGGGTGCGGAGAGATTGACTATCGTTATGGCTACGGTTAAGGGTGATATTCACGATATTGGAAAGAATATCGTTTGTTTGTTGCTTGAAAATTACGGATTTAAGGTCATTGATCTTGGTCGTGACGTTGCTCCCGAGGCTATCGTTGAAGCGGCTTTACGCTACAAGGCAGAGATCGTTGGACTCAGTGCGCTTATGACAACTACTGTTCCCTCAATGGAGAAAACTGTGGCTATGCTTCATGATAAGGTTCCCTTCTGCAAGGTCATAGTAGGCGGTGCGGTGCTGACCGAGGATTACGCCAACATGATCGGCGCGGACAAGTATGCCGCGGACGCTATGGAGGCTGTAAGATACGCCGAGAGTGTTGAGGCGGACTTGAAATAACACCTACACACAAAAATCACGGTTGCCAGAGGCAACCGTGATTTTTTTATTCGATGTCCTCGATTCTGCACTCGAGATCGTCAACCATATCCTGTATGCTATCAACCACAAGCTCTATGCTTTGCATACGATCCTGCAGATCCTTAAGCATGCTTGCAGATCGCACAACGGCAGTCGGCTCAAGTATTTCTATAAGAGCAAGCTCAATTTTGGCACCTACAAGCTCGACAGGGTCAAGTCGAAGTCCCGTAAGTATACCTCGCCAAAAAGCATTGGCTGACATATCCGCGTACAGATCGATCATTCCGCAGCCTGCAACATAATCAACTCTTACGTGCTTTTGCTCACTGTATTCATTGCTCGCCTCGGTCTTGAAATACAATTTCAGGTAGGAATTGTAAAACTTATTGTTTATCGTCCAACCCCGCGCATTTGGATCATCAAGATCTACCCTCATGCGGATATGGATGTGCTTGGTCTTTCCTATTTCAAAAAACAAATTATTGTTATAAATCATAGGGTCGTAAACCGCTTGCTTATTGTCTACCCACTCGGTTCTGTATGCAAGCGCCGTTTGACAGGGTATGGCCGTAGCGTTTACAACCTCCCAATTTTTTATTTCGGGGTCGGAGGGATCTGAAAAGCTACAGCTATATTTTACTTCCCCGTTTTCGTCAACAAGTGCGACGTATTCTATCTCGCTTCTTTCAGAATAACCGAGAGTGGTGTCTATGCGTAGCTGTGTGAGAGTATCATCCCATGACGGACTTATAAAAATTATATCGGCGCTGCACGTCTGCCCGGTATAGTATGGGTAGGATATCATTTTTTGCCTATCCCAATTCGGATGATTTTTTGTGGTGAAGAATATTTCCAATGTATCCTTGCGACTCGTGCTGAAAGACCTGAACTTAATGATAATTCGATTAACTGCTCGAATATCAAGATCCATTTTTTTGTTAACTATCTGGGGGTCAATAACTCTGCCTACGGTTTTCCATTTTGGAGTCGTCTCAAATACGATCTTGTCCTCAGATTCGATGATCTTGGCATTTTCTAAGCTCCATTTGCCCAGCTCACTTTCGGTCATTGACGTAAAATCAAAGCTTTCAAGAGCATTACACTCACTAAGCGAGGTTTCAAGCGCCTCCTCGCTATCTCCCGACATAAGCATATCAACGAGCCGTTCAAGATAAATAATACGTTGCTCCAGCATTTCGGTTGCCACGCGGTTATCATTTTTTACAGACATTCCAAGCAGCTCGTCCGCTGATACCCCGAACAATGCCGCCATTGCGGGAATAAGCTCCAAATCGGGATTTGCAACTCCTCTTTCCCATTTCGATACCGCTTGCGCAGACACGTAAAGACTATCGGCAAGCATTTCCTGCGTTAGATTGTTCTTTTTTCTCAGCTCGTATATTTTTTCACCAAGATTCATTCGGTCTCCCTCTCTTTCGTCTCACTTACGATTTCATTGTAGCACACGCGCAAAATAAAGTCAATAACTTATTTTTCGGGCAATTTAAACCAATGGTTTAGTTGGGATTTATCTACAAAAAAGGGCTACCAAGTGCCAATTAACACCCGGTAGCTCTTTAATATTATTTTCCGTTTTCAGAAACAATGAACTCCTCTGTTTTCGACATCGGCTCACCCTTAACGGTGACCTGATAGACCTCGACCTTATCGGTCTTTGCAAAATCGAAGAAGGCAGTCTTCTTGGGTATTCTCAGTGTGTTTGAGTCGAGATACTCGGTATCTCTTTCGTCTTCGTCGCAGAATATAACGCTATTCCGCGTAAAATTCTCGCCTTTCACGTAGACGTAATCACCCTCAACGTAGACGTCGGTGATGCTGATATCACGGCTACCCATCTTCATATAGTCGATAGGATCATATTTTGTGTTACCGTAGGCATATTTATCACCATAAAGTACGTCGTATTCTAACTTTGTTAGATTATCGGTATAATCCTCGTCCTCACGGCAAACGCGGTGGAACATATTGATAACACCTGTGTCGTTTCCGATATACTCCATTACCGTCGGGAAAAGCTGATATGCATATATATCTTTGTCATCGAGTTGACGTCCCGTATCAAAGTTCGATATTATTATATACTCTGTCTGGAAATCGTTCATTTCATTCAGCGTTATACCGCCGTCCTTTACCAAGGTGGGCAGATGGTCACCGTAGAATACCAGAACGGTATCCTTCTCCATCGCCATTACCTCCTCGTAGATAGCCAGCACAAACTCGTCTACGGCCTTGAGCTGACTTACATAGTAATTAAATCTACTGAGCGTTGCCTTGCTAACCTTACCGCCCGTCACACACACGTCACCATCAACAGCCACGTAATCGTCGGGATAATCGCCGTGCGACTGCACCGCTACGGTGAAGATAAAGTCCGATTCCTCCGTTGAGGAAAGGAGATGCAGGATCTCACCCGTAAGCATTGAATCCTCCGCCCAACCGTTTACGTTGTACGTGGGATCAGGTATATACTCGATCGAGGTAAAGCTTTCAAATCCTAGATTTTTATATACCTCGTTTCTCTGATAAAACGTTCCCTCGTTATTATGTATAGCGTGCGTTCTGTAACCCGACGCGAGAAGATCGTAAGCAATGGTTTCGCAGGTGGTTTCAGACAATATCGTACGGTAAGGATATTCGCCCGCACCAAAATCACTTATTCGCATACCCGTCAAAACCTCAAATTCGACATTTATCGTGGCAGCACCTATTACGGGAACAGTTAGAAATCCGCTCGGATACTTTTCCTTGAGAGCCGTAAAATTAGGTACGGGATCCTCGGAATAAGTCAACCCCTCGATATATTTTACGTCAAAAAACGACTCAAGCTGAACAAAAATTACATTTGGCGTGCTTTCGGGAGCTTTATCGTCCTCAGAGCTTTCAGTATCGTATATATTGTCAAGTATCTCTTGCATTTGCTCTTCGCCGTACTCATCGGGACGGTTCACTCCTCTATCAAAGACACTAAGCGAAAAGCAATAGGCAAAGCCGTAATCGTTATACGCGTCGGCAAGGTTGGGAAAGCGAGTTGTAATTCGATTTGTACCAAATCCAATGAAAATCATAGCAACAAGCGCAACTGCCGCAGCGCTGAAGCTTATCGCAAAGCTTTTAAGCTTGACACCGTGAGATTTCGTTTTGATAAACAAAACAACTATTCCCGCAATCGCACCTAATATCGCCGATATCATCAACGCAAGCTCATAGGGCTTGAAATATACGTCTATGATCGTAATAATGCTAAAAAAGATCGAAAAGTCTACTGCCGAGAGAGGCGTTACTCTATTAATAAGCACGAAAAACTGAATTATACCAAGGGTAATCAAAAGCGTTGATATCAAGGCGACACTTGCTATTCGCTTAGGTATCAACAGGGTGGGCAGAAGGCAGACGAGCACTATACAGTAATTGATCGCAAACGCGATCGGATTTTCTACCAAAAACACAAAGCCACCGACAAACGAGCGCCTTGAAAGCCCCTCAACGACCAAGGTTATTATAAGCGCCAAGAAAAGATGCGCGGGCACGCGATTAAAATCTATGAGCGTACGGCCAAGCGCCTTCACTCGCGATTTTATTGCGCCGCAAACATCTTTTTCGGCAGATAAATTGACTGATTTCTTCATTATTTCTCACTTCTTTTCAAACAGATTTATAATTCTACAAAACAACAAGTTACATTTTAGCACAATTATTGCTGTATGTCAAGCAACCGAAAGGAATTTTAATAATTTTTCACAATACTTAATAGTAACCTGCGGTGAAAAATATGCCTAATTTATTCGTTAGATCCCCCGTTTTTGAAAAGCTCAATTTTGTAAGGAATTATAAGAACGGTAAAAATAATTAATTTAAAAAATCACTTGACAAAATCGCTTTTTTATGATATACTTACGGAGTTCGGGATACCGAAAATGCAAACATAATATTTCGAGGTGTGGCTCAGTTTGGTAGAGCGCTACGTTCGGGACTCAATCACCACGCTCGGCGTATAATTTTCGAGAAGAGCCGAAAACCCCCACAAACACTGACTTTTTCGGCTCTCCCGAATGTCGAAAAATCA
>SVRA01000044.1 GCA_015065075.1 Oscillospiraceae bacterium | reverse complement strand
TGTGGGAGAGCTTTTCGGTAGTACCGCCAACGATCTGGAAAATGATCTTAACGGTGCCTGCCTCGCGGTCGTATCCTGCAACGGTAAGCGGGATTCTTTCACCGTTCTCATCAACTCTGAGGATGATAAACTGACCGGGCTCAGCCTTCTTTGCAACCAGAGGAGCCTCAATGTCCATCATGATAACGGTGGGGTTCAGTGCTTTCTTGTTAATAATCTTGTACATTCTCTTTTTCCTTTCCGGGTCTCAATTTTTTAATTTGAGACCGAATGTTTAAAATAGAATTATTTAATAAATTCATTCCTAATAATTATATCAAATTTACTCAAATATGTCAAGCGAATATGATATTTTTTTCACAAATTTTTGTGGAAAAAACACTAAACTAAGGTTTTTTCAAAATAACTATTTTTTAATTGATTTGTTTTTAACATCTCATGTTTTTGTCACACTTTTTAAATGAAAATACGAAAATTTCGGAAATTATGTCTATTTTCGCAAAAAATTGAAATAATACACAATAAAATTTAGCAAACCACACCAATTTTCATAAAATTTGCACAATGTTAATTGTTTAGTCATTTATATTGACTAAAATTTTGATATAATTAGGTAAACAAGATGCGGAAGTGTTTTGTTTAACGGCAGGCTGTGAAAGCGATGCAACCTACCGAAGTATCGCAAGCTCCCTGCCTCGGATCACCAAGAGGGTGGTCCGCCAAACCGTGCCACATGGATGGCAAAACAGAAAAGCAGGAGGTTACTTATGAAGATCAACATCATCGGCAGACAGTTAAACGTGTATGAAGACACAAAGGCTATGATCACCGACAAGCTTTCCAAGCTCGACAAATATTTTGGCGAAGAAGGAAACGCGACCGTCACCCTGAGCCACAAGCGCAATCTTTCTACGCTTGAGATCACGATCAAGGCCTCAAACACCTTATTCAGAAGTGAGGTAGATGCCGAAACCTTCAGAGAAGCGCTTGATAAATCAATTGATAATATAGAAAGACAGATCAGAAAAAATAAGACGCGCCTGCGCAAAAAGCTACGCGAGGGACTGATTTCGGATGAGGCTGTTGCGGCTGCATCTGTCGGAGAAGAACCCGAAGAATCCGATATCATCATCAGAACTAAAAAATTTGAATATACCCCGATGTCCCCCGAGGAAGCTATTATGCAGATGAATCTTCTCGGACACACCTTCTTCGTGTTCAACGATTCAACGACCGAAAAGACCTGCGTCGTGTATAAGAGAAAGGACGGCAACTACGGTCTCATCGAGCCCGAAAACTGATATAGTATTTTATAAACAGAAATAATATAATCTCCACTTGCCATGCGGCGAGTGGAGATTTTGTGTGAACGATCGCACAAATATCAAATTTTATGACATTAGTATTGACTTTTTATTAGAATGATCTATAATAAAAATAACGCACACCCATCACATATAATATTAAGGACGGAAACGAAAATGAAACGATCACGTTTTTTTGAGCTTACCCGAATTATCATCATTTTACTCTGTGCAAGTATGCTGTGCGCGTGCACGCAAGGAGGCGAAGGGTCAAAGACCGAGGACATCACAACAACGGCAGACGAAACCACAGGAAAAGAAGAGATCACAACAGAATCCAACAATGACACCTTGGAAAATGAAGAGGGCACAACAGAGCCCGAGAACGATACCTTGGAAAAGGAAGAGCTCACAACAGAACCCGAGAATGATACCTCGGAAAAGGAAGAGATTACAACAGAATCCGAAAATGATACCACAGAAAAGGAAGAGGAGACGAGTGAGGTCATGAAAGCCCCCCAATTAACAAGCGAGATAAGCGAAAGATATTTCGTATTCCGCATTTGGAATTTCACTATAACTCCCTACGAGACCTTCACCTATACGGTAGACGAGGCGGTCAAAAGCGGATTTAACGCTATAAAGGTACATATCCCGTGGGCGCTCGTTCAGCCCGATGCCAATACTATGAATTTTTCCGAATTTGACCGAATGATAGATTACGTGGTCAGCGAAAAGGGCTTGAAGGTAGCAATTTCGATCGACCTTACGCGTCGAGCAACCGACGCATTGATAGGACAAGAGCACATTCAGCGCGATATAAACGGAAATCTCTGTGTCGGCGGTTCGCATGCAGGCGACCGCACCGTTATCTCCTTCTGCTCCGATTATGCCGTAAACAAAGCGATAGATTTCTATAAAACCGCAGTCGCTCATTACGAAAATCTCTATGGAAACAGTATCCTCTTCTATCTTCCTGCCTTTAATCCCTATTGTGAAACTGAATATTGGGCAGCAGCAGAGTATGATTATTCAGCCCTTGCTCTTGCGGCATTTTCGGATTTTCTTAAAGAAGAATACGGCAGCGTTAATGCGATGAACGCTGCACTCGGCACAAGCTATAACGATTTTGAGGCGGTAATTCCCCCACCCTGCAACAAAGCCGACGTGCTCGGCACGCTTTGGTACCGTTTTCGCCATGAAAGATTGAAGGCGGTAATAGACGGGCTTGCAAGAGCGCAGAGATCCGTAGCGCCAAGATCTGAATTTGCAGTTCAGTTTGGCAGCGTGTTCGATGATCATTCTGCAATAAGGGGAACTCTTGCATTCACCGATCTTTGTGAGCATGTCGACGTGCTTTGGGTCGATGACGGACCCACGTACGATCACTCCTGGTCGATGGATTATATCCGCGCCGCCCTCGACGGCGAAGTGAAATTGGCGCAGGAGATAGACGGGCCTCTCCAGAACGAGGCAACCCCCGAAAGATATCTTGATCAGGGACTTACGGCGTTTGAACACGGTGCGACATATGTAAGTGCGGCAAACTGGTCGATCGACCAAAACTATCGGGATTACGAGCACGTATGGAGGCAGATATCTGATACCTGGCTCGGAAAAAATCACCCCGAGGTAAAGATGACCACGGAAAACACGCAGATCCTTGAAATATCTCTCTTGAGTCGCTTCAGACGGGGAGGGTTTGGCGCAGATCTGGCGAGATATCAAGAGCTTGGCGGTAAAGAAGGAGCATTCGTATATATCCGTATAATAGATGACCTGTCAAACGCAAAGGGCGAGGCCTTACTTCCCTTCCATTCCTTCCCGGGAGACTTTTCAAGCACTCAGGGAGAGAACGGCTGGTATTATCGCAGCCACAGGAAAGGAAAGTTCTTCGACATGACATTCTCGGATGGAATGTGGAGAGGAAAAGCGGAGTACACTCTTGTAATGAACGGAAGCGTACATACCGACGATTATGATGCCGCAATAATTTTCAAGGCCGACAAGGACGGAGCTATAGAATTTTCCTATACACTTTCATTAGCATCTAACGAGAGTGACGGCGTAGAATATACCGTGTTTGTTAACGGAAAACCTACAACGGAGCTTGGCGAAGACTTTATATATCTGCCGTATGGAGATATAGCTTCGGGTGCACTTGTTTTGCAGGTCAAGCAGGGTGACGAGGTCGCTCTCGTGGTGAACAAGCACGTCACCAAAACAAGCGATACTACTTCAGTAAATATAACGGTGGAATATCTGAATTGACAGTCATATAAAAAATCGTCCCCCGATATCAAAACGATATCGGGGGATAGCTGTTTGTTTTTAAAGATATACGTCTTCCTCGAAATGTAGCGCAGTCAAAGCGCCGGCGCCGCCGTCATAAAGCGAATTTTTCATATATACGGCTGTGATCTGATTTTCGGGATCTACCCACATGTGCGCTCCATACGCTCCACTCCAACCAAAAGAGCCAACGGGCAAAAGAACATAATCTGCCCCCGTTATAACTCTGACTCCAAGTCCCCATTTTTGCGGACCCGGCATGATCTGATCGGAGAGCGAGGGAGTTTGCATTTTCTTTATCAGTTCCCTGCTTATCAGCTGTGTACCGTCTGCGGTCTTGCCGTCTGCAAGCAGCATTTCGGCAAATCTTGAATAATCTCCGATGGTAGAAACGAGACTGGCTCCGCCGCAAAAATACGTAAGCGGAAGATCGGACATCGTATGGTGTTTGTCAAGAGGTAAAAAGCTCGATTTGCCATCTTCGAAGTTATGTAAATTGACCATTCTTCCCCACTGATCTTCTGTGGGAACAAACGTGGTATCAACCATTCCGAGAGGAGCGAAAAGTTCTTCTTCGAGAAATTGATCATACGCTTTTCCCGAAGTGATCTCAACTACGCGCGCAAGCAGATCGAACGCGATGAGAGGAGAATATGCGGTCATACTTCCGGGCTCAAATGCAAGCGGAAGCTTTGCATAAGCATTCGCGATGCTTTTAAGATTAACCTTTTTGTCAGGTAAAAGCACAGCAAAAAGCTTATCGCCAAGCTCGAGCGAGCCAACTCCGCTTGTGTGATTGAGCAGGTTTAAAATTTTAATTTTTTCGGTCGCCTTGCGGACGATGACGATATCTCCGCCCTCGGCAAGAGCGCCGATCTCCATATCCGCAATTTCGGGAATGAATTTTTCAATAGGATCATAGATCGAAACAAGCGCTCTGTCGACCTGCTTCAAGATCGCCGCCGTAGTGATCGGCTTCGTAAGAGAAGCCAGACGGAAGATAGCCGACTCGCCCAGAGGCTTGTTATGATCGGCCAACCCGAAGCAGCCACTGTAAACGATCTCACCCTCCTGCTTTACAAGCACCGATGCGCCGCCGACTCTGCCCGAATCAATATCGTCGCGAATTCGGGCTTCAAGAGAGTTTTTTATCTTTTTTTCATCAAGTATTTTCATAAATTATTTCGTAATCGTCTCAAGCAACAGCTTCCAGACTCTCTCACAGGATGCAAGATCAAGATGCTCATCGGGCGAATGAATATCGTGCATATTAGGACCAACCGAAATAATATCCATACCCGTCATCTTCGACGAGAGAATACCGCACTCAAGCCCCGCGTGAATCACGCCGACCGAAATGTCCTTTCCGAACAGCTTTTTGTATGCCGCGGCGTAATCATCTCTCAGATCGGATACGGGAGCATACTCCCAACCGGGATATCTCGAATAATGTCTGCACTCCGCACCTGCAAGAGCCGAAAGCATATCAAGCTCGCGACAGGAAAGATCAAGCTGAGACTCAATGGACGAGCGTGCCGACAAAGTAAGCTTTACTCTTTCGCCGTTCGTGTCTGCCACGCCGAGATTTCTCGAATATTCAACAAGACCCTTAATATCGTTGCTCATTTTAAGAACGCCGGTCTTTACACAGGACAAAAACGCCACTATCCTCTCGGTCTCTTCGACCGAAATGCAGCAATCGGGGAGATCCACACAATCGACCTTGACAAGAAAATCCTTATCGTCCTCGCAAAGCTCTTTCCTGATTCCCCAGACCTCGTTGATGGCGGCAAGACTTGCCTTTTTCTCATCCTCAACAATAATCGTTGCAAACGCCTCTCTTGCAATAGCGTTGTCCTTGCCTCCGCCGCAAAGCGAGACCAAAGAGAATTTTTCCTCTGCCCAAACCGAACCGAGAATTCTCGCAAGCGCGACAATCGCGTTGGTCTTTCCGCAGTGTATTTCCGCTCCGGAATGACCTCCCGAGAGTCCCGTGACCGATATTTTCAGTGCGGTAGCGGTCTTCGGGGATTTGCAAGCCGTAAAGCTGAAATCAACCTCAGTCCTACAGCCTCCCGCACAGCCTGCGGTTATCTGCCACTCCTCCTCACTGTCGAGGTTTATCATCTTCTTCGCGGTAACGACCGAGCAATCAAAGCCCTTTGCTCCCGCAAGTCCCGTCTCCTCCTCAACGGTAAAAAGACATTCAAGACAAGGGTGCTTGTCGGTTTCAAGTAAAGCAAGCATCATCGCAACGGCAATTCCGTTGTCGCCGCCGAGAGTCGTGCCGTCTGCCCACAAAAATCCGTCCTTGACCGAAAGCTTAAGACCGTCCACAAGAAAATCGTGATCCGAATCGGCATTCTTTTCGCAGACCATATCCATATGACCCTGCAAAAGTATCGCAGGCTTGTCCTCGTAGCCAAGAGTTGCTTCCTTGCGGACAAAAACGTTTCCCGTCTCGTCGCGAAGAGAGAAAAGTCCCCTGCTCCCTGCAAAATTCTCAACGTAATCCGCTACACCGCTCTCGTTACCCGAGCCGTGAGGAATAGCGCAAATATCCTCGAATATTTCAAAAACTCTCTTGGGCTCATAGCCCTTTACTACGTATTCCATAATTCACCTGATTATTTATAATAATTGTCATCGTCAAACGAGTGCTTATTTAAGGTGCTCATTTTTTTGCCTATTCCAAGGGCAACGCAGGACTCGGGATTTTCAGCAACCCCCGTCTTTATTCCGGTTACTCTTGAAATAAGCTTGTCGAGACCGCCAAGTCGGCTCCCGCCGCCAACCATAATAATTCCGTTATGTAGAATATCTCCCACAAGCTCGGGAGGAGTCTTTTCAATGATCTCACAAATACCGTCGATAAGCTCGGTCATAGGCTTGTACATCGCACCGATCATTTCCTTTGACGAAAGCGTAGCAGTTTTCGGCATTCCGCTTGAAATATCGCGACCCTTGACGTCAAGCAGCTTCGCCTCTCCGTGCTCGTATACCTGACCGATCTTCATTTTAATGCTCTCGGCAGTTCTCTCGCCGATAAGCATATTGTATTTATCCCTTACGTAGTCAACGATCGCCTCGTCAAAGCTGTCACCGCCGACCTTTATAGTTTTCGACACAACGATACCGCCAAGCGAGATGACCGCTATCTCGGTCACGCCTCCGCCGATATCTACCGTCATATTACCAACGGCAGTTCTGATATTCGAGCCTGCGCCGAGAGCCGCGGCAATGGGGCACTCGATAAGATAGGTCTTTCTCGCTCCCGCTTCTCTCGCGGCGTCAAGAATTGCTCTCTGCTCTATCTCGGACATTCCCGAGGGAACGCTTATCATAATTCTCGGAGGAAGCAGAGTTTTTCCGCAAGCGCGACGAATAAAATACTGAAGCATCTTCAAGGTGACTTCATATTCGTTTATCATTCCGTCCTTAAGCGGTCTGAGCGCAGAAATGCCGTCGGGAGTTCTGCCCATCATTTCTTGGGCTTCCTTACCGACCTTGATGACCCTATCAGTCGTTTTATCTATAACAACGACACTGGGCTCGCGCATAACGATACCCTTGCCCTGTACGTAAACCTGCACAGTGGCTGTTCCTAGGTCTATTCCTATGTCCCTGCTTAGAATTATATTTTTAAACACCGATATTTCCTCCGTGTTTCATCTGTCTGTATCTTTTATAGCTTCAGACGATTCCGACCGCACAAAGCGACGAAACCCACCCTACCATTTTAATTATACAACAAAATATTACCAAAAGTCAAATATTTTTTATAAATATATCATTAACTTACAGAAAACAAAAAATCGAACCGTGAAAAGCCGCGTCGATTGTTGTTTTTTTGCCTCAAATAGTGTCGATATCCCCTTATTTTTTCACCTTTACCTCGGTCCTTGCAATACAGGCAACAACCGCAACCGCAGCCCCTGCCGATCTCAGAAGCTCAACTCCTCTTTTAAGCGTCGCGCCGCTTGTCAACACGTCGTCAATTATCACGAACGTCTTGCCCTCCGCAAGGCTTTTCCTTGTGCGCTTTCTTTTGCGTACGATCCCCGATCCGAGTAAAAATATCGAGTCCATAGCATTCTCCTCTCTTTCCTTTTTAGAAAGAGTCTTTTGCTCCTCACCCGCAAAACGGAAAAACATAGGCTTTACCGAGGCGCCGAACATCTTGGCGGCTTTTGTCGCAAGCTCCCTGCCCTGATCAAAGCCGTGCTTTGAGACAGACTCCTTTTTTCTCGGAATCCAGGTGAATAAACACTCCTCGGGCTTTATTCCCATCTCAAAAAATAAATTTTCAAGAGAGGGATAAAGCTCTTCTGCCATAAACTCAAAATATTGCGAATTATTTATCCGCTTCATTTTAAGTACCGCTCTTGTCTGAATATCGTTCGATTTCGGATTGTAAAAGCAAATCGACGGTACGCTCGGCTGATTATCCTTGAAAAATTTAGGTAGACAGGAGCAGGTCGCGGCGATCTCGGAGCAAGCGGGACAAATATTTCCCCTTGCCTGATCCCATTTTTTAAGACAATCCTCGCAAAAGCACATCCTTCCGCGCCCGTTACCCTCGATCACGGGCAACAACCGCTCGTCGCAGGAAAGACACTTGGGAACGAAAACTAGATTTTTCAAAACTTCAAAAAATTTCATAACCACCAATAAAACAAAGAGAGAGAAACCAAATAAACAAAGCTCCTCTCTCATTTTTCAATCATTTTACCAACAATCTTTGTTTAAGACAAGTATACCTTGCGCTCGTATGGGTGTTGGATACCATAGCTTCGGCAACGTCGGCTCTGCCGACAAGTATTACCATTCTTTGCGCACGCGTGACCGCCGTGTAAAAGAGATTTTTTGTCAGAAGCATGCTTGGAGCACGGTACAGAGGAATAATCACTATCGGATATTCGCAGCCCTGACTCTTGTGAACGGTAATTGCATAGGCGTGCTCGAGATCCTCGAGCATGGAAAAATCATATGTCACGTGTCTGTCGTCGAAGACGATCTCCATACACTCGTTAAACGAGTCGATACGAAGAATAGTTCCTATATCTCCGTTGAAAATTCCCGTGCCCGTCTCGTCGTCCTCGCGAGTCCAATCGATCTCGTAGTTGTTTTTGATCTGCATTACCTTGTCACCCTCGCGGAAAACACGCTCTCTGTGCTTGTGCTCTCGGCGCTTGGAGTTGGGAGGATTGAGTGCAGACTGTATCAGCACGTTGAGATTATCTGTTCCGGCATCTCCCTTTCTTGAAGGAGTGATAACCTGAATGTTTCCAACCGTCTGTGCGCCGTATGTCCTCGGGAGTCGGATCTTGTAAAGATCGGTGACCGTGTACGCGATCTCCTCGTCGGTGTTTCGCGCGAGGAAGAAAAAGTCATTGTCCTTTACGTCAAGCCTCGGCATCTCTCCGCGGTTTATCTTGTGCGCGTTCGTGATGATCAAGGACTGCTGTGCCTGCCTGAATATCTCGTTGAGTCTGATCGTGGCAAACCTGCCGCACTCAAGCAGATCGTGAAGCACATTTCCTGCGCCGACGCTTGGCAGCTGGTCGGCGTCGCCGATAAGAATAACTCTCGCACCGGGTTTTATCGCGCGAAGCAGACTTGACATCAATATGTTGTCGATCATCGAGGACTCGTCGATAATAACGACGTTTTCCTCAAGCAGATCGGTCTCGTTCCGTCGAAATCCGGGTCTGTCTCCGTCCTCCGTGGAATACTCGAACTCGAGCAATCGGTGAATAGTTCTCGCCTCGTGCGAGGTTGCCTCGGAAAGTCTTTTCGCTGCGCGGCCGGTAGGTGCGGCAAGCGCGACCTTCATATCCATACTGCTGAAGATATCAAGAAGCGCCTTGACTATAGTGGTCTTACCCGTGCCGGGACCGCCCGTAAGCAGCATAACGCCGTTTTCAAGCGCGCCGATTATCGCCTTTTTCTGCATCACGGCATACGAAAAGCCGTTCTTTCTTTCTTCGTTCTCAATAAAAATATTCGCATCCGAGGTGCTGACCGCAGGACAGACCTTGTCAATAAGATCAAGCTTTTCCGCGATATATTTTTCGCACTCGTAAGCAAAATTATCGTATAAATAAACCGTCTCGTTAAATCGTGAATATTTGAGTCTTCCCATCGCGATCATATCGTCGATCACGGTCTTTATCTTATCCTCGTCGGCTTCGAGCAAGCGCGCTGATGCGGGAATAAGTTTTTCGCGCGGCAGACAAACGTGACCGTTTTGCGCCGCGTTGTATTTGAGCACATGCGCCACTCCGCTGATAAGTCGGGAGTAAGAGTCCTTCTCGATCCCAAGCCTCATAGCCATAGAATCGGCGCGTTCAAAGCCAATTCCGTCTATCTCGTCGCAAAGGCGGTAAGGATCAGACTTTGCAATATCGATCGCGGCAGATCCCCAACGCTTGTAGATCTTAACAGTCGTTGCCGCACCGAAAAAGTCTCTGAAAAACATCATCGCAGAGCGGATACCCGCCTTTGCCTTGAAATCCTCGCATATCTGCTTGGCTTTTTTTAGACTTATTCCGGGAATATCCGAGAGCCAGTCGGGATGATTTTCAAGCACGTCGAGCGTATTGTCGCCAAACTCCTCAACGATTTTGAGCGCGGTCTTCTTACCGATTCCCTTGATCGCACCCGAGGAAAGATAGCGCAAGATCGCGCTCGCATCCGCAGGCATATACCTCTCGTATTGCTTGACGGCAAACTGACGGCCGTATTTGGGATTGTGCTTCCATTCGCCGTAAACGATCAGAGAATCCCCCTCTCCAACGTACGGCATAATGCCTGTTATCGTTATAAGGTCGTCGTCATCGGTGCCGAGATCGCAGACCATATATCCGTTTTCCTCGTTGGCATATATAATACTCTCAATGCTTCCCGAGAGCTTTATCAGCTTTCCGTCATCCTCGGGAACAATGTCTCCAAACAGATTTCTGTTTTCCTCGCCCATACAACGACCTCCTTTTCTTTAAAAATTCTAAAAAATATAAATTTCCGCGCCAACGCTATCCATGGTCACGTTTATTTTCTTCTTCTCGGACTGTGAGCAGGATTCAAGCAGCTCCCTTGGAATGATCACAGCCACCCGTCTGCCTTTTGCAAAAAGAATGGCGGACGAGGCCTCGGATATCATAATATCAAGAGACTCAAGCTGCTCGCGCCGCTCAATTATTACCGCCGCGGCGATAAAACGCCCCGAAAACAGTCGACCGACAATAACCTTAAGCAGAAAATAAAACCCTAAAACCGCCAATGCGGAAACGATGATTTGAACAAGCAAATACATCTGCATACCTCCATAAGTGTTTTACATAAGGGTATGCCGTATCGGCGGTTTAAGTTAATTTATCTTATATTAAAGACAAGCCTTTTTGAGCTTTTCGGCAAGATCGCGTCTTTCCCAAGCTACATCAAGGTCCTCTCTTCCCATGTGACCGTAAGCTGCAAGATCGCAATATATCGGCTTGCGAAGATCAAAATCGCGGATTATAGCCGCAGGACGAAGGTCAACGAGCTCCTCTACCGCCTTGCTGATCTTTGCCTCGTCAACGATAGCAGTGCCAAACGTGTCGATCATAACCGAAACGGGACGCGCAACACCGATAGCATACGCTACCTGAACCTCGCACTTCTTTGCAAGGCCCGCTGCGACTACGTTCTTAGCAATGTATCTTGCCGCATAGCAAGCAGAGCGGTCAACCTTTGTGGGATCCTTGCCCGAGAAAGCGCCGCCGCCGTGACGCGCATAGCCGCCGTAGGTGTCAACGATTATCTTTCTTCCGGTAAGACCGGTATCACCTGCAGGGCCGCCGATAACGAATCTGCCCGTAGGATTGACGTATATCTTGGTCTCGGCATCCATAAGAGAAGCAGGAACGATAGGTTCAATAACGTTCTTGATAATATCTGCTCTGATCTGCTCAAGCGTGACTGCGTCACTGTGCTGAGAAGAAATAACGATCGTGTCAACTCTTGCAGGCACGTCGTCATGGTACTCGATAGTGACCTGAGTCTTTCCGTCGGGGCGGAGATAATCAAGAGTTCCGTTCTTTCTGACAGCGGTGAGCTGACGAGCAAGCTTGTGTGCCAAGGAAATAGGCAGAGGCATAAGCTCGGGAGTCTCGTCGCAAGCGTAACCGAACATCAAGCCCTGGTCGCCCGCGCCGGTGTCGAGACCGTCGGTATCTGTTCCCTCTTTTGCCTCGAAGGACTTGTCAACGCCCATCGCGATGTCGGGAGACTGCTCGTGGATCGAGCTGATGACCGCGCAGGAGTCGCAGTCAAAGCCAAACTTTGCACGAGTATAACCGATCTCGCGGACAGTGCGGCGAACAATGTCCTGAATATCAACGTAAGCCTCGGTAGTGATCTCACCCATAACGCTTACAAGACCGGTGGTGCAAAAGGTCTCACAAGCAACTCTGGAGTTGGGGTCCTGACGAAGCATCTCGTCAAGTATAGCGTCGGAAATTTTGTCGGAAATTTTGTCGGGATGTCCCTCGGTCACCGACTCGGATGTAAATAATACTTTTTTCATTTTTATGTATCCTTTCAAATTTTACGTGTTTTGGGTGAATAAAAAGCTCTGCTTGCAGAAAAACAAGCAGAGCTATACACCCTGAAATTGCCTTATCTGCTTGGAATTGGCACCTTTCCGTATAGGTAGGTTGCCGTGGTTTCTGCGAGCCGCTCTCTCCACCACTCTTGATAAGCTGATATATTATACCATACACTTGCACAAAAGTCAATAGCCTTAACCGTGCAATTTAAAATAAACTAAAAACTCTTTAGATTTTTTGGGGATAGCGAGAACCTTTTTGAAAAAGCTCTCGAACGCGTTTCTTGTTTATCAAGCAAACACTGCGATCACGCCGTAGGAAATAAGTGACATAATAACTCCCGCCATTATAACGCCAATGACCGCGGAAAGCAAGGCCTTCCAAAATTTAAGATCGATCACGGCGGCAGCGAGTGAACCTGTCCACGCCCCCGTCATAGGAAGCGGAATTCCAACAAAAATAGCAACTCCCCAAAATCCGTATTTTTCGATCTTGTCTCTGTTTTTCTCCGCCTTTTGTAAAAGCCAATTTGCAAATTTGTTCAAAAATTTGACGCGTGAGCGTGAAAACCACCGAATAACTCGGTTGATAAGCAATAAGATAAAGGGCACGGGCAAAAGATTGCCAAGAAAACAGATAATAAAATTCTGCCACCACGGAAGTCCCAACGCCGCACCGAGCGGAATCGCGCCACGCAGCTCTATGATCGGGATCATCGAGCAGAAAAATACACACCATTCTCTGCCAACGGTCTCAAGAAAAAATTGTTCGATTGCATCTATCATAATTGTACCTTCATTTTCGTATTTCTCTATTGATTATACACTATAATCGCTCCAAAATCAACAATTAAATGCAATTTTTCAAAAAATAAAATGCGCCGTTAATTAAAACAGCGCATTTTGATTCAAAAATCATCCAAACGCGATCTGACCGTGCAGGAATACGAAGAATACTACGAAGCAAAGCGCCGCAACCGCAAGTCCAACCGCCGTTACGACAAGGCTGAAAATAAGATTCTTCTTCCTTTTCTGCTCGGAGGCAACACGCGATTCCTCAAATTTTGCAGAGGACGGCAAAACCTTCGCCGCCTTGAGCGCGGTCGAAACAGGCTTGTAAAGGATCAGTACGATAGCCGCGTTAAGCGTCGCCTTAGTCAGATTAAATGGCAAGAACAGCGTGGGCACCATCTTTGCAACTGCCGCAGTCGTGAAATTCGGCGTGTAGATCGGCACGATGAACAGGTTGAAAAGAAGCATAAAAGCCGTCATCGCAAAGATCGACGACACAAGACCGATCGCCGCACCCTTGA
>SVRA01000043.1 GCA_015065075.1 Oscillospiraceae bacterium | reverse complement strand
AACGAGGAGCTCGTCGTCTCGGATATTGAGCGCACCCGAGCGACCGATGACCTCGTGGGTGCCGTTTATCTCCTCGGTGACGTATTTTACGTGGTGACCGCAGATCTGCTTTGCCATATCCCACTTAAAACGTTTACTGTCGGGGTTTTTGCTTTTAGTTGCCTTTTCAAATATCTTTTTGAACAGTCCCATATTTTTTCTTTCTTAAATAGAGATTATTTTGACTCTCCGAGCAAAAAGCTATATATCTCATTGTATTCTGCCATAAGCCTTTGCGCCCTCTCGCCGTTTCTGTCAAAGAAAGGCTTGCGGATTCCTCGGAGCATAATATTTTTCGGTGTTTCCTCGGGGTCGATGAGCTCAAGCGCCGCGGTCTCGTAGCCGTTTGCCTCGAGAAGCTTGAGTCGCAAGGCATCGGTCGCCGCATCGCAAAGCTTCTGGCGAAGCATTGAGTAGTCGGCGATAAACGAGAGCTGATCGCAGTTAAGTCGGCGGTTGAGATCGTGGTGACAGCAGGGCGTGGACAAAAGCACGTCCGCCTGCCATTCGATCGCCTTACCGATAACGATATCGGTCGCCGTGTCGCAGGCGTGGAGCGAAATGACCATATTCACGCGGTCGATGGTATCGTAAAGATTCACGTCGCCGCACAAAAATTCAAGTCCGTCAAAGCCGAGCGCTTTTGCGACCGACGAGCAGTACTCGATAACGTCAGCCTTGAGATCAACGCCCGTCATCTTGACCTGTCTTCCCTTTATCACGGCAAAATAATGATAGACCGCAAAGGAAAGATAGCTCTTGCCGCAGCAGAGGTCGCAGATACGAAGCGGATCGGTGGTGGGGAGAGCGTGCTCAACGTCGCGTATCAGCTCCAAAAACCTGTTGATCTGACGGAATTTCGCCTGCTTTTTGTCGTAAACGCGACCGTTTTTGTCACTGACCTCAAGCAGCTTGAGAAAGGGCTCGTCGCCTTTAAGTATATAGTTTTTATTTTTGTTGTTTGAGCCGACGGTGACCTTCGCGAAGGTCTTTACGGTCTCGCTGTTTTCAGAAAACAAGAGCTTTTCGAGCTTTGCGCCGCCCAAGAGGACGGTGTTGCCAGATTTCGAGCGTTTGAATTCGCAATCTCCCGCCGTTGTGATGAGATTTATCTGCGAAAAGCTCTCGATCGTCTCGGCAAGCAGGTCAAGCTCCTCGAATTTTATGTTTTTGTGCTTCGCCTTGTTGTCGGAGCAGAAGGACTCAAGCTGAAGGACTTTCTCGTTGCCGATCGCCTTGAGCGTGAGCGTAGCCTTGTTGACAGTCGCAGCAAGCGACTTGGAAAAGACCGCCTTTTTGAGCGTTTCGGTCTGCGCCGCCTTGCCGATCAGTCTTAGCAACAGCTCGGCATTTTTATCGGTTAAATTTGTCATTTTGATCTTTTCTTTCTTCCCTTTTTATCGTCCTCGCGAGGCACATATGCGGGGTTTTCCTCTCCGCAGTAAACACATTCCTTGCGACTTCTTGGAATAATTCGTCCGCAGGCGCACTTTACAAAGTCGTCGTCGGAATATTTTCTCTCCTTGGGTGCTTCGACTCTTACAGCAGGTGTTTCCTCGGCCGTCGACTCGTCACCGACCTTATGCTTATCGGTCTTTTTGAAGGAGAATTTCGATTCCTTGCCCTCCATAAGTCGCTTTATGTTTTCTCGGTGCATAAACACGACGAGTGCGCCGATGAAAAATGCCGACAGAGTCGTGCCGCCCTTTAAGGGATAGAACACGTAGCTGAGGAACGGAAAAAGCATCGCGCAGATGATTGATGCGAGAGAAACAAACCTCGTCAAGAGCGCAATGACGATAAACACTGCCAAAATTATCGGGAAGACCGCAGGGGCGAGGATCAGAATACAGATTGCCGTGCAGGCAACTCCCTTGCCGCCCTTGAACCTATAATATATCGGGAACATATGACCGAACACGACGAAGAACGCCGCGATCGCGCCGCCGATCTCTCTTGTAAGCAAAAGCGTACCGAAAACGATCGCCAAAGCCGCCTTGATCATATCAAGCACGAGAATAAGCGCAGCCATCCTCTTGCCGTAGGTGCGAAGAGTGTTGGTAGCGCCCGCATTTCCGCTTCCGTACGATCGGATATCCTCTTTATATATCTTTCTCGATATAATGATCGATGGGTTTATACTACCGATGAGGTAAGGCACGATGATACAGAGCACCGCCGTGCCGATAAAGAGCAGCGAGCTTTGATTTTCTCCCGCGCTCAATGCTTGGCAAAGGTAGGAATAAAGATTCCACGCCACGCTCTGTGTTGCTTCCTCGGCGGTGGCAGTAAGCATTAAAATGTTCATAAAAACTCCATTCCGCCGCATACGGGAACCCCAAAAGCTCACTTAATTCACTTCGTGGAACCCCGTGGCGGCACAAATAGCAATCGATGATTTTGCCGTCAAGGCAAAATTCGCGCGTGAAGAAGTATACTTTACCCTAAGACAGAAGTAACCTTCACGCAATATCCTTTCGGACATTTTCAGAATTTTTTGGAGCGCTCGATCAGTCTTTTGAGTATCTCGCGATTTGCCTCGAGTCTGCGATCACGCTCATCGGGCATCGGGGTAATATCGGTCAGCTTATCGCCGTCAAGAATTGCGCTGAACACGTCGTGCACCTGCATACCCCCGAGCAATTCTTTTTTCACATTAACCGTATCGTCGTCGTCAGAAACGCAGACGAAAAGCTCACCCTCAGCGCGATCTATTGAAAATATCTTCTTCATATCAGAAAAGCTCTATAAGCTCCTTGGGGCTGTGGGTAAAGTCGTAGGTCGAGCCGTCGGGCATGATAGCGACCATATCCTCGATACGACAGCCGTAAAGTCCCTCGATATAAATGCCGGGCTCGTCGGTAACAACGTGACCGCGTGCGAGCACGAGATCCTCGGGCGCTCTCGACGAAAGTCCGGGAGCTTCGTGGATATACATACCTACACCGTGACCAAGGCTATGTCCGAATCTGCCCTTATATCCCGCGTTGTCGATTATGTCTCTTGCGATCTTATCGCAGTCGCGGCAAAGGTTGCCTTCCTTGATGTGCTCAAGCGCCGCAAGCTGTGCGGTGAGGACCGTGTTATAAAGCTTCTTCATCTCCGCGTCAGCCTTGCCGAGCACGACGGTTCTGGTCATATCCGAGCAGTAGCCATCGACCTTTGCGCCGTAGTCCATCGTGAAAAATCCCTTTTCGAGCTTGACGTTTCTCGGTACGCCGTGAGGGAGTGCCGATGCAGATCCCGAGACCGCGATGGTCTCAAACGCAACGCCCTCGCTTCCCATTCTTCTCATGAAGAATTCAAGCTCGAGAGCCGCGTCGATCTCGGTCATATTGGGGGTCAGGGTCTTGAGAATATGAGTGAAGGCCGCATCGGTGATAGCCTGCGCCTTCTTCATTTTCTCGATCTCGTCGGCATCCTTGTAAAGACGCAGACCGTCCGCGATCTTAGATGCGCCGGGAACAAGCTCCTTGCCCACGAGCACCTTTTTGAAGTTTTCGCAAGCCGCGACCGAGAGGGTCGCATCCTCAAACGCGACTGTCCTGCACTCGTTTTCGTCGAGCAGACCGCACATGCAAATGCCCATCGAGGTGTCGGGCATTACGATCTCAAACTCCTCGGCGTTCACTGCCGCGCGAGCCGCCTCGATGTAGCGGAAGTCGGTGATGACGTAGGATTTGTTCTTGGTTACGAGGACGTAGCCGTCCTGATAGTCGAAGCCTGTGATGTATCTGATATTAACGTATGACGATATAATAGCGGCGTCGATGCCCTCCTCTGCCATTTTTGCCTTAAATTTTGTAAGCTTGCTCATAATATTCTCCATTCTATCGGTAAAACTCGATTATTTAATTATTTTGCGCTAAGAAAGCCTCGTAGCTTGTCTTCATCGCCAGTGCGTCCTCTGCCTGCGTGCCGTCTGACTCGCAGATGATCGTCGGCGTAAGTCCGTCCTTCACGATCGCCTCCATCAAGGGCTCGAAATCGGGTCCGTAGACCTCGTCGGCAAAGGTCAGATGCTTTTTCTCGCCTGCGCCCGTATACTCGATCTTTGAGAAGTGACAGTGCAGATTTTTCGCGACCTCGGGCGAGCATCCCTCGGCGATCTTGTCGAATATCCGTCTGTAATCGTCGACGGTGCGGAAAAGTCCCTGCTCGCGCGAGTTCATGTGTCCGAAATCGACGACGGGAACGTAGTGCCTGTCAACTCTGCACTGCTCTATTACCTCGTCGAGCGTGCCGAGCTGGTTGACCTTGCCCATAGTCTCGATACCGAGCTTGATCTCGGTATCTCCCACCGCCTCGATGACCTTTTCGAGCGTGTCGCAGGAGAGTTTCATCGCTTCCTCGCGGCTGATCTTCGCCGCGCTTCCGCTATGGATAACTATCGTTTTCGCACCGAGCAGCTCTGCCGCCCACAGCGATTTTTGTATATAGTCGATGCTTTTGAGGCGTTTTTCGGGGTCAACTCCCGAAAGCGAGATGAAATAAGGCGTATGGAGCGACATCGAAATGCCGTGCGCTCTTGCCTCCTCACCGATCTTGCGAAGCGTTGCCTCGCCTGCCGTCAGACCGTTGCCCGCCTCGAATTCATAGGCGTCGAGTCCGTAATTTTTAACCCAAGCGGGCGCCTGAACCGTTCCCTTTCCACCTTGCGCGTAAAAGAGATCGCCGTTTCCGCCGGGACCGAATTTTGCTTTTGACATTTTTTATTTCCTGTTCTTTTTCTTATATTTTTTCTCAAGCCAGAACGAGCAGACGCGCTTTGAGTCGTCTCCGTGGAGCTTGACGTATTTTTTGATATGTCTTACCTCCATAGCTCGCTTGCTTCTGAAAAACGCGTTGTTTTTGTCGTTGATCGGGGGCACGATGATCGTTCTAAGACCAATGTGCTTGCCCGCCGCCGCGTCGGTCAAAAGTTGATCGCCGAGCATTGCGGTGTTTGTGCGGTCGCTACCCATATCAGCCATCGCCTTTTTCAGATTCTTGGCAAAGGGCTTACCGCTTTTATAATAGGCAGTCAGACCGAGGTCGTTATTGAAAAGCTCTACTCGCTCACGGTCGTTATTCGACACGAGAGTTGCCGAAATGCCGTTCTGCTCAAGCGCCTCAAACCACGCCTTGATATGCTCGTCGGGCAGGGGCTGCTCGTAGGGAGCGAGCGTATTGTCTATATCTATAAGAAGCGCCTTGATTCCGATGCTTGTCAGAAACTCGGGAGTCACTTCCCTATATGTCGCGAAAATGTAGTCGGGCAACAGCCAGCTTGACACGGCATAATCCTCCTATTATAATTTATCTTATATATTATACAATAATTAAAGTCAAGTATCAAGGGGTTTTTTCTAAATTTTTATTAAAAATGGCTCATTTTTGTGATTTTCGCGGCAAAACGTCGCACGGCTGCTCGCTTCGCTCGCGCCTTTGCGATGTTATCCCATTACTCACCCCAGAATAAAAAAAAAGACACCCAAGGGTGTTTTTTGCATTCCTATGTGAGTGGCGACGTTTGCGATAGCAAACTCGGGAAGCAACACGCAGTGTTGCGTAAGATTCTGAACACACGCCGTGGGCGAGCACCCTTGCTCGCCCACAAAAAAAGAACAGAGGCGCTTGCCTCTGCTCTTTTTTTCTGGGGTGAGTAATGGGATTCGAACCCACGGCCTTCAGGGCCACAACCTGACGCTCTAACCAACTGAGCCATACCCACCATAGTGGCGTGCCTTGAGGGACTCGAACCCCCGACCTACTGCTTAGAAGGCAGTTGCTCTATCCAGCTGAGCTAAAGGCACAAAACTAATGCCACGTAAGGCGATTGCCATACACGGCATTAAAATAAATGGAGCGAGTGATGGGAATCGAACCCACGCGACCAGCTTGGAAGGCTGGGATTCTACCATTGAACTACACTCGCACGTATTCAATTTTATACGGTCGTTTTTCAACCGCCTATATATCATACCATAAACAACAGAGTTTGTCAATACTTTTTTTCAATTTTTTTGAAATTTTTTTCAGACCTAAAAAAGCGCGTTTTTCACCTCCCGTAATCAAAAAAAGAGCCGTCACGCGAGCAAGCCCGCGTGACAGCCGTCATCAGATTAACTTTAAATTGATCAGTTTGATCAGTCGAGGTTGACATCAACGTTCATAACGACCGCGAGGTTCTCAAGCTTTTCTGCAAGCTCAGCTCCGCCGCCGTTTTCAACGTAGTAATTCTCGAGAGCGTTAGATACGTTTTCCTGCTCTTTTTCACTGGAGTAGGTTACTCCGTAGGGGTTATTGTCGGCCTCAGCGGTATTATCAACAGTCTTCATAACAACGTCGGAATTAACCATCTGTCCGATGAACTCTTCAGCGGTCGCGTCTACCGAACCCTTGGTGTTCTCGGTGTTGAATATTGCTCCGTCGTTCGAGCCCGTCATAGCAAGAGCGATAACCTGGCTGACTGCCTCTGCCTCAGAGGATACTTCGGCGTCGGTGGGGTTGCCTTCCTTGAACTGTGCCATATTGTTGATAAGGTCGCTGAGCGAGTCAGATACCGTATCTGCCTTTCCTACGTTGGAGTTGAATCCGGTTACAACGCTTCCCGTGATTATGGAAGTAAGCATATCAGCGTTGTCAACGTTGACGTTCTTGATCATTGTTTCAACACTCTTTATCTTTTCTTCCTTGGTTGCGCTCGTATCGGCACTGATCTTGACCGCGTCAACGGTACTTGCTACCGCGCCCGTTGCGTCGGCAAAGCCGCCGTCCTTATCAAGTGCGTGAGAGTTGATGTTGTCTGCGATAGCGGTCAGGTCAGCGCGGGACAGACCAAGCTTTTCAACCAGCGTTTCCGACTGCATAATAGCAGACAAAAGCTTACCCGTAAATTCCGCGCCGAATATTTCAGAGCCCTTCATATCATCGAGCACTGTACCGATTTTTTCAAAGATCTCGGTGGTGTTGCTCGCGTCAAAGTCGTCGTCGGAAACCATAGACAAAAATTCTCCGAAGATATCACCAAGCTTCTCTGCTTCGGCCTTCATATCCTCGCACTCGCCGTAATCGCTCATAAGATCAAGGATCTCCTCGAGAGTTACGAGAGTGGACTTCATGCTTGACGCGGAATAGAGAGTTGCCGCGTCGTCAAAGCTTACGCCGCTTGCGCCAAAGGCGTAAGCTGCGGAATTGCGATAATTTTCAGCGGTATAGTTCTGGAGAGTAACTCCATTTACGGTTATAGTGCCGTCGGGGTTGATAACTATGCCGTTTGCCTTGGAGTTGGACAAATTAACGAGTCCGTCCTTGCCTGCACTTGCGGAAGAATTCTCATCACCTGCCGCTGCGTAAAGCGCGAAGAATTCCTTGACGTCAGAGCCCTCGACGTAACCCTTGTCACCGAGATCTCTAAGTATTCCATTTACTACGGAATCAAGCGCCTCGCCGCCGACCTCAACGCCGTAATCGCCGAGTGCTTGCTCAAGCTTTTGTGCAAGTGCGGCGCTTCTGTCGCTATTGGACATGGCGTAAGTATCGTTCATAGCCGTTGCTATCTCATCCATCAAAGCGTCGTATCTTTCATCTGCGCCCTCGGGGATTCCAAGAGCAGACGCAAGTGTTCTGAGTCCAAGACGGTTTACCTCGTCTGCCAAGGGATACATACGCTCGTTCTCTCCAATCACCTCAAGCATTTCAGAGATCACGTCTCCGCCGTTGAGCTTATCAAGAACTTCGCCGTCTCCCTCATTCGAAAGGATCTCGTGCTTTGCCAGCACGCCGAACAGATCAAAGATCGTACGGATATCGGGAACTACCGTATCCTTATCGGTCGTTGCCAATATGCCAAACATAGTATCTACAAAGGGTTCAAGGGTCTCATCCGTGCTGATTCCTTCCACGCCCATGTAAGATTCGTCATTCATCCAGCTATCTGCCGCCTCGGAGATAAAGCCTGCAAGCACGCCGCGGAGAAGAGGTGAGCCCTCAAGAGCATCAAGAGCGTCGCCTATCTCGTTTATGCTCTCCTCATCCACAGATTCAAGATTTGAGAGCTTATCCACAAGAGTCAAAATGATATTGATGTCCTTGCGCAGATATACCGTCTCGCCTTGATATCTTTCACTTGCAAGACCATCATAAAGAAGTCCATAGCCCATATATTTGAAGCCCTTATACGACTCCTTAAGAGAAACTTTCTGTACGTCCTCCTCAATGTCATCCGAGGGTTCAAGAGAGGGATCCTCTTCGGACTCGACTACCTCTATGGAGTCTATAACGTCCACACCCACTAAAATCGTACCAACGATGGGGACGAGTGTAAACAGGGCTACGAGAAGACCTGTAACAAGTCCTACTCCAAGACCGCCAAGACGCTTTGCCACACTGGGAATCTTGTTGAGAATAGGAATAAATTTAGAAACTATCGACATAACTATCGACAAAATAAAGGAGATCACACAGTATACCGCAGTGAAGAAGAAGGGCTTGATTGCCATTGCTATGTAGTATACTATCGCTTCGCCGATGCCTCCCGCCTCCAGAATAGAGGTTCCCGATTCGCCGCCCATAAGTCCGCTTATCTTTTCCATGATAAACGTCATAAACGCAGACGAGGGGCTGCAAACGATCGCCGTGACTATAGCGGCAATAATTGCCGAAAGAATGATAGCGACCAGCGCCGCCAAGCGCTTTTTGAGTCCGCCAATAAGACCCGTGATCATGTTTATAATGACTATCAAGCAAATAACTCCCGTTAGGGCCAACGGGACGATGGTAGTCAATATAGGCATAATTTCACTCATGATTAATTACCAACCTTTCAAAAAAGCATTTTAATGTAAAACATTATATTATTATACCTCTGAAAGAAAATAATGTCAAGGGGTTTGGCAAAATTAGCGCCGATTTCATTTTTTACGCTCTGTTTCTGATATAGTGCTTGGCATAGAGAGTAAACGCCGACTCCGCTTCCGCGTTTAGCTTCGTGTACTCCCCGTAATTTCCTACCGTGAATTCGATCATCGCGGCAAGATACAATACGTAGAGTCTCGAATATGCGTCGGGCACGCTCAAAACCGTCTTGTCGCTCTCGGGGAGCTTTACGCTCTCAGGCGCCTGCTTGTATATCTCGCAAAGCACTCTGCCCTCAACGTCGCATACCCAACGTATCTTTACGTCGTCACAGATCTCGTTTTGCTTCATTGCATCTACCGTTGCCAACAAATTTTCTACCGTCATTTTTCGTCCTCCTTTCTTTTTTCTTGGGGAGCTTTTGGAAAAACCTCCCCAAACCCCTCAAAACTTCCCCACAAAAATGGGGAAAAGGGATTTTTCAAGCTTCAATACGTTTTTTTGAGGGATTTGCCAAAACAGACAGCAAATTTTGACGCGTTCAAGCTTCACTATTTCAAAACTCAAGCCGTCTGTCTTATCTCTTTCCTATGGGAAGTTTTGAGGGTTCCAAGGGGACTTTTTCAAAAGTTCCCTTGGCGCATCTCCCTCGCTCTCCCTCGCATCTATTGTATCATAAAAAAGGAAATAAAAAGAGCCCCCCGAGGCAAAAATTCGGAGGGCTCGAAAGTCCTTATATAAAAAGGGGGAATTGGCGATTTATCAGATCGTGGCAAAAACGGGGAGACCGTCCTTATATTCGGGATAGCACTCACCCTTGACGAGCGGAAGAATATAGTTGAGGCACTCGTCGGTGACGTGGTTTCCGCGCTCGTTGATAAAGTGCTTGGGGACAAATTTGGTCTTATTTGCGATAAGGTCGATATCCATGTGACCGTAGACCGACGAATAGGGCTCGCCGGGGTCATTGTCGCGGAGGATCACCATCATCTCGCGGCTGACTCCCTGCACCGCCGCGCTGACCGCAGCAGAGCCGACTCCGAACGACTCCTCGATATCGCACTTTGAAGCGATATGAGCCGCGCATCTCTGGGGAAGATTGAGTTCGATCGAGCGAACCTTACAGCCGAGGTTTTCCTTGATAGCGAGTTCGAGCGCCTTGCCCGTGCCCGAGAGGTATTTGTGACCGAAAGCGTCGACCGCACCACTCTGTGTGGACTCGCCTACGAAGGTTCCGTCAGCCATTCTAAGACCCTCGGAGACCGCAACGACGATATTCGGCTTTTTCTCAAGCGCCGCCGAGAGATCCTCGAAAAATTCGTCCATATTGAAGTCTCTTTCGGGGAGATATACGAGATCGGGAGACGGCAATCCAAGCACTCTTCCAAGCTCACTCGAAGCGGTCAACCAGCCCGCGTCGCGTCCCATGATCTCAACGACCGTGACCGCCTTGACGGTATAAACGGCAGTATCGCGCAAAATCTCCTGCATAGTGACCGAAATATACTTTGCCGCCGAGCCAAAGCCGGGGGTGTGGTCGGTTCCGAGCAGGTCGTTATCGATAGTTTTCGGCACGCCGATGACCCTGACCTCGTAGCCGCACTCGGTCGTATATTTCGAGAGCTTTGCGACGGTATCCATCGAATCGTTGCCGCCGATATAGAAGAAATATCTGATGTCGTACTTTTTGAATATCTCAATGATGCGCTCGAAGATCGCCTTGTAGTCCTTGTCCTCTTCCTTCGGAAGCTTTTTGCGGCAAGAGCCGAGAGCCGCCGCGGGCGTGCGCTTAAGGCGCTCAAAATCTGCTCTTTCGGTGAAGAGCTCGTTGAGAAGAACGAGTCTGTCCGCAAGCAGACCGTCTATACCGTTTCTCATTCCGTAGACCTTGTCGATACAATCTGCATTCATCGCTCCGCTGATAACTCCCGCGAGCGTGGCGTTGATCGCCGTAGTCGGACCGCCAGACTGACCTACTATCGCATTTCCGTGTAAAATTTCCATGTCTTTATCTCCTGTTTTTTACGTTCTGCTTTTATTGTCTCTTAAAACGCGATTGAGCAGCGCGTTTATCGGTCTTGATATCGCTGTTACTGCGATTATGCCGAGCGCAAGTCCCGAAGCAACGAGCAATGCCTCCTTGCCGTATTTCGAAAACATTGCCATATCCGAACTGACCGCGCCAAGCATCGTATAATAAAGCATTCCTCCCGGCACGAGAATTATAATGCCCGGGATTATCATTACCGTAACGGGCGTTTTGATAACGCGCGCCATTACGTATGAATATAGCGTAGTCACGCTTGAGCCGATTAGCGAGGCTATAAACAGCCCTCCGCCAAGCGCCATAGCCGTATCGTACGCTACACAGCATAAGAACGATGCGAGCAGTACCCAACCAATAACTCTCTTTTCAACGTTGAAGATAAGGGCGATTCCAAGCGTTCCGATCATCGCCCAAACCATCGTCAGAGCACCTCTTATGATCTCTTCTCTCATGCCGCGCCTCCAAATATAAGTATTGCCACCGCGTATCCGCAAGCGATCGCGACCGCATCGAGCAGAACCGTACAAAGACGGAACAAGCCTGACATTATATCTCCGCCGAAAAGGTCTCGCAGAGAGTTGGTCAGCGCCACTCCGGGCACCACGTTCATTATGTCACCGATGATTATCATATTTACGTTGCAGTTAATGCCTGTCCGTCCTATCAACAGTGCGCCGACTCCACCCATAAAGCAGGCGGCGAACTTGACCACGATGGCATTCATGTTCGATCTGTTCAGAAGTCTAATAATAAACCACATCGCCACCGCGATCAGTCCCGAGAGTGCCGCGTCGAGCAGATTGCCGCCGAAATACAACGCAAATCCAATCGAAAGCAGTGCCGCGCCGATGATCTGCTTGATCACTCCTACGCTGCTCGCTCTCTCCACCTCGTCCAGCAGGGTGAGAAACGCCTCCTTGCTTGGCTTCATAGCACAGATGCGGCGCGAGAGCGCGTTGAGCTTGGCAAGTCTGCCAAGATTATTAACTCCGATAGACACCCGACAAAACGAGGTCTTCTCTTCGTTTTCGAAGTCGGCAGTAAGTATTATCATTGAAAGTATCGCATTGACGTCGACCGCCACCGCGCCGTATGCCGTGCAGATTCGACTGATGGTCTCCTCTGCTCTGTGGACCTCTCCGCCGCACATCAATATACGTTTACCCATTTCGATCGCGATAAACACCGCGTCGTCACTTGAGATGACGGTCGTCGAGGCGGTCTTTTCCACCTCGGTATCGGTGATATCGTCAATGGCCATATCTTTTTCCATAAGCTATTCTCTTTTACTGTTTTGGTTCTATTCTTCAGTATTTTCGGGTCTGGGGCAACGAACCGTGTAGGTTGAAACGTCGGTATAGACCTCGCCGTCTATCTGAAGGTCGCGCGGCTCGTCGAACTCAACGGTCACGTCATATCCCTCGAATATCTCGACCATCTCGGTATGCTTGACGTGATTTCCCTTGAACACCTTGAGAAAAACGGTCAGAGTCTTGAGTCTGGTGCAACCGTGCATAGCCATTACGCTGATCTTGCCGCTTTCTCTGTTCTGCCCGGGAGCGATCATCATTCCGCCGCCGAAATATTTGCCCTTCATAGTGCAGATCGCCCAGAGATCCTTATATTCGTGTGTTACTCCGTCCACGGTCACTCTGCCCGTGGGGCGCTTGTACTTGCCAAGCAGCTGCTCGAGCGCGATCGTGGTATAATTTGCCTTCTTTTTGTTTGTCCTTGCCTTGAACTCCTCAACACCGTGGCAGACCGCACCGTCGACTCCAAGTCCCACTCCGTTTAAGCAGCGACGCTTCTCTCCCTTGATCTCGACCTCGGGCAGATTTTTGAGATATTCGCGGATGTCGATAAGATTTTCACTGCCCTGCTGACCGATGTCGTTGAGAAAATCGTTGCCCGTACCCGAACGGAGCGCGCAGACCGAGCAAGGAAATTCGAGCCCGTATGCGTTGTTTGCAAAGTGGTGGAGCGTGCCGTCGCCGCCGCAGATCAGCACTCTGTCGTCTGCCGAAAGGCTCTGACAGAACGCAGGGACGTCAAGGCCTATAAGACTGACCTTTTTTACTCCTCTTTTTTCAAGTTCCTCGGCTCCGGGAACCAGATTGAGATCGTTATTTTCGTTGTTTGCTTTTGGATTATAGAGTATGTAATTCATACGCACCTTTTATTCTTTAGTATTTTTACCGTTTCGTTTTGTTTTTTTTGCCGATTTCAGCTCTTCAAGTGACATAGAAAGAGCTTCAAGCTTTTCTTCAAGCCTTGCGATCTCCTGCGAGACGGGGTCGGGAATGTGAACTTGATCGAGGTCGTCAACGCGCCTGCCCGCCTGTCTTACGACCTTTGCGGGAATTCCGACTGCGGTGCTGTTGCTTGAAATGTCCTTTAGTACCACGGCGTTTGCCGCGACCTTGCTGTTATCCTCTATTTTTATAGGTCCGAGCACCTTTGCGCCCGCGCCTACGAGCACGTTGTTGCCAAGCGTGGGGTGACGCTTGCCGAGATCCTTACCCGTACCGCCAAGAGTTACTCCCTGATAGAGCGTGCAGTTGTCGCCGATCTCGGCGGTCTCGCCGATAACGACTCCCATACCGTGATCTATCACGAGCCCTTTTCCAATCGTCGCACCGGGGTGTATCTCTATACCCGTAAGGAATTTTGCCGCCTGACTCACCGCGCGTGCCGAAAAGGTATGGCCGCTGATATAAAGCTTATGCGAAACTCTGTACGCCAAAATAGCGTGGAGTCCCGAATAGAGCAGAACTATCTCGGCGTCGCTCTTTGCCGCGGGGTCTCTTTGCTTGATCGCGTCGACGTCGCTTTTTATTTCCTTTTTCACGGCGAGAACGGCTTTACCTAACGGAGTTTTCGCCGCCGCCTTCAAAAATTCATTGTAAGTCATAGGACACCTCAATAACAACCAAACAATAATTCATTATAATTATATCATACCCCACGCCTTCCGTCAACA
>SVRA01000042.1 GCA_015065075.1 Oscillospiraceae bacterium | reverse complement strand
CCTCGTGTTATTCTAATTCCTCGATCTCCTCGCGGGTCAGCATTCTCTCGGCTACGTCGGGATAAAGCTTGCCGTCAAGATGGTCAAGCTCGTGGCAGAAGCAACGTGCCAAAAGTCCAGAGCCGCTGTAATCAACGGTCTCGCCATGACGGTTGGTTGCTCTTACGGTCACGTGCATCGGGCGCTTTACTATTCCCCACTGTCCCGGCAGCGAAAGGCAGCCCTCCATTCCCTCCTGCTCGCCTGCAAACGCGATTATCTTCGGGTTGATCAGCTCGAGCACGTTGCCGTCCTCGACCTCGATTACTACGATTCGGCGCAAAATGCCGACCTGAGGACCCGCAAGGCCAACGCCTCCCGCGTCTCTCATCGTATCAACCATATCGTCAAGCAGAGTCAGAACCCTGGGGGTGATTTTGTCTACAGGGCGGCAAACCTTACGTAATGTATCGTCGCCTACTTTTACTATCTTTAATTTTGCCATTGCTTTCTCCTTTCTTATTCGCAGGGCTCCACCCTGCACCCGCCAGAACCTTTTTGGAAAAAAGGTTCTGGACTCCAAAAACTTTCGATAAGGGTTTTGGGGTGTGTGATTTTTGTGCTATATCATTTTAAAATCTAAACCGTGGATTTGTTTCTTTCCTATGGGGATTTTTGATAGGTCGCTTTATATAAAGGTCTTTTTGGCTTTAAAACTTGTACTATATCATTTTAAAACCCAAACTGTAGAATCTATCTCTATCCTATGGGGAGTTTTTGGAAGGTCAAGGAAACCTTTTTGCAAAAAGGTTTCCTTGCGCGTCCCCTTATAATCCCGAGGGGTTAAAATCTACGGAGAGATTGACCTTGGACTGACCGTTTTTACCGAAGTCGGTGAGGAGCTTTGAGAAGAGCTCGCGGCTACGGCGGTTAAGTCTACATTTAACAACGATCCGCATACGGTATTTTTTCTCGACCTTATAGACGGGAGACTCGAAGGGTCCGAAGACTATCATCTCGACGTCCTTGAAGTCGAAGGCGGCGAGCTTATCGATCTCCTGCCTTAGCACCTTTGCGCTGACGAGCACCTGTTTTTCATCGGCGCCTGTGAGTGTAAGGAGTGCGATGTCGCAGTAGGGCGGGAAAACGAGCAGCTTGCGCAGTCTGATCTCCGAGGCATAGAAGGTCTCGTAATCCTGCTTGCAGGCAAGCCGTATGGTATCGTTGTCGGGGTTGTTGGTCTGAATGATCGCAGTTCCCTTCTTTTTGGAGCGACCCGCGCGTCCGATGACCTGAGTGAGCATTGAAAAGGTGCGCTCGTTAGCGTGATAATCGTCCATATAGAGCGACATATCGGCGAGAAGGACTCCTACGAGGGTAACGTCGGGGAAATCGTGTCCCTTGGTAACCATCTGCGTGCCGAGCAATACGTCACCGCGGTGATCCTTGAAATCGGTAAGGATTCCGTCAAGCGAATTTTTCGCGGAGGTGCTGTCGGCATCCATTCTCAATATCTTTTTGTCAGGCAGCAGGCTCTCGAGCTCCTGCTCTATCTTCTGTGTTCCGAAGCCGGTCTTGACCAGATGCTCGGAGCCGCAGGTGGGACATTTTGTGGGAACGGCGGTCTTATATCCGCACCAATGACAGAACAAAAATCCGTTATCGTAGCCACCGCGACGGGTGTGATAATTCATTGAGATCGAGCAATTGGGGCAGACGAGGGTCTCTCCGCAGGATTTGCATCCGACCGAGGTGTTATATCCTCGGCGATTTAAAAAGAGCACCGCCTGCTCGTCGCGGTCGGCTGTATTCTTAAGCTCCTCCTTGAGAAGCGTGCCGATGGGAGACTGATTTCCGTCTCTGTGCTCGTTTCGCATATCCCAGATCTTGACCTCGGGAAGCTCGGCTCCGCCGTAGCGCTCCTTAAGCTTTACGAGGGTGTACTGACCGTTCACCGCCTTGGTATAGCTCTCGATCGAGGGGGTCGCGGAGGCAAGCAGAAGCACTGCTTTGTTTTTCGCGCAACGCCATCTCGCAATATCTCGCGCGTGGTATTTTGGCGAGGTGTCGGATTTATAGGTGGTCTCGTGCTCCTCGTCGATAATAACGAGTCCGAGATTTTTAACAGGCGAGAAGATCGCAGAGCGCGTGCCTATAACGAGGTCCGCCTCTCCGTCTCTGATCCTTGCAAACGAATCGTATCTCTCTCCCGCCGAAAGTCCCGAGTGGACGAGGGCGATCCTGTCGCCGTAGCGAGAGTTGAATATCTTCAGTGTCTGAGGTGTGAGCGCGATCTCGGGCAGGAGCATAATTACTCCCTTGCCCTGTGCAAGCGCCTCGTCGATGGCACTGATAATAACGCTGGTCTTTCCGCTTCCCGTAACGCCGTGGAGCAATACTGCTCTCGCTTCGTTTTCTTCAAGCTTAGACTTGATAATTTTAAGTGCCTCGGTCTGCTCGGCGTTTAGCTCGTATTCTATTCTTTCCTCGGTCTGCGACTCGTAGGATCTTCTCCACACGCGACGCTTCTCGAGGTTTATAAGTCCTTTTTTTACAAGCGCATCAAGCTGCGCCTTGGTGACCTCAAGCTCGCTTATAAGGCGGTCTGCCAATATCGGCTCGGTCGCCTCTGCAAGCGCTCTGAGTATCGCTTTTTGCCTGTCGGAGCGAAGCTTTGTGCCGTCAAGCAAGCACTTGCACTCATCGGCATCAATTGCGAGCGAATAATAGCTCTCGCACGCCTCGGACATGGTTTTGCCCATAATGAGCTCTCTTTGCACCATGCCTCTTGAAAGCAGCTTTTTCGTTGCCGATTCCGCAACAGCCGCGCCGAACTTTGCTTTCAGGGAATCAAGACTCTTTCCTCCCGTCGTGCAGAGATAATCGTACACGAAAAGGTCTCCCGGGTCAAAGCCCGATGAGGCATCCGGCCCCTTTGTGCCTGCTGCGTAATAAAACTCCGTCATTTTCCCAAGCACGCTCGACGGCATAACGCATCTTACCGCCTCGCCAAAGGTGCAGAGCCACTGCTCCTTCATGTATTCGCAAAGAGAAAGCATCTCGCCGCTAAGCTCGGGACGGTCTGTACAGACCTCGGCTATCGGCTTGGCATCGCGAAAGGACGGGCAGTGCAAAAGCTCCTTGACCACCGCCATCTGCTTGCGGTTGCCTCTGCCGAACGGCACGGTGACAAATCTGCCCGCGTATATCTCGCCGCGAAGCTCAAGCGGTATAAAATAGTCGTAGGTCGTGTCGATGCAATACGGATTGTCAAGCAAATAAACGCTTGCATATTCGTAGGTCTTGTTTTCCACGCGCTTTCTCCTTTCTTTTGCTTCTGCGTCTTTAAGTCTTAAAAAATATCCGTCAAAAAAGCCGTATGGCGCCGCCCGATACCGAGCCGCGCCCACGAAATATTAAAAATCAGTTCTCCTCGGACTCGGTCTCATCCTCGTCGTCGCCTGCGTCCTCCGCAAACATCTTCTTGAAATCAATCGGCTCCTCAACCACTTCCTCTTCCTTCGCGGTCTCGTAAACGTAACCCTCAGGACGACGAACGATAACGTATTCTCCGTCGTGGATCCTTCTTATGGCAGTCTTGACTGCCTTTTCGTCGCGAAGCTCCTTGTTGATGAGCGTATTGATGGGCTTATCGGTCTCCTTGTTTCCGGTCTGCGACTTCTCGGCATTCTCTCTCTGCTTTACGTATTCGTCGGTGACGATACGCGCGCATCTTGCGGTTGCCAAGGAAAGCTCGTAGCGGTTATACTTGCCCTTTGTAAGCTCGTTGATCGTAGGATAAAGCATATTAATATCTCCATTCTGCCGCATTTGCGGCTCATATAATTTTCAGATTTTGTTTTCTTAGTTACTCGTCCTCGTCCTCGCCGTCGATGACGTCGGAATCGCTCGAAAGTCGGTTCGCAACGGTCTCGGTCTGAAGCGCGGAGAGTATTACGTGGTCAGAGTCGGTGATTATGACCGCGCGGGTCTTTCTGCCACAGGTAGCGTCGATAATTCTGCCCGTGTCCTTGGCGTCCTGAATAAGCCTTTTGATCGGCGACGATTCGGGACCTGTCAGGGTAATTATTCTATGTGCGGCAACCATATTGCCGTATCCGATGTTTATGAATTTCATACCGTTCTCCTCCCTGCGTTATTCGATATTCTGCACCTGCTCGCGGAGCTTTTCGATCTCGGTCTTGATCTCGACTACGAGATGGGCTATCCTCGAGTTTCCGCATTTCGATCCGATCGTGTTGGTCTCGCGGTTCATTTCCTGGATCAGAAAATCAAGGCTTCTGCCGACCGGCTCCTCGCTCTTAAGGTAGTCGTAAAACGCGCAGAAATGCGATTTCAGGCGAACTATCTCCTCGTCGATCGCGGCGCGGTCTGCATAGATCGCACATTCGGTCAGAATTCTGTTTTCGTCAACCGTGACGTTATTATCCGCCAGCACCGCTTTAAGCTTTTCCTCAAGGCGTGCGCGGTAGCCTTCTATATCCTCGGCGGAAAGGCGCTCGATCTCGGCGACGTTCTCCTTGATATGTTCCATTTTAGTGCACAGGTCGGATTCTATTCTCGCTCCCTCGGATGCTCTCGCGGCAATAAACTTATCCGCCGCACGCTCCAGCACTTCCTTGAGCGCAAGCCAATCCTGCTCGATGTCGTCCTCGGGCTTTTTGAGCACGAAGACCTCGCGGTCGCGCGCGACCTCCATAACGGTTATCTCGCCGCCAAGCGAGAAGGTCTCCTTGAGCTCCTTGAGCGCGGCGATATATTTAGCGGCGTAGTCTGTATTGACCGTGATCTCACTCTCCGCCGCCTCGGCAAACTCGACGAATACGCCAACGTCCACCTTTCCGCGCGATATTCCCTTTTCCTGCAAATAAGGCTTGATTCTTTGCTCCAGCGGAGAATAGAGGCGCGGGAGCTTGACCTGGCAGTCGAAATATCTGTTGTTGACAGATTTTATCTCGACCGTAACGTCCTTGCCACCTATCTGTGCTCTTTCTCTGCCGAAGGCAGTCATACTTTTAAGCATATCGTTCCAATCCTCCGCCTTACTCTCATTTTCGGGCGAATTTCAGAAGTATTTTTCGGAAAAGGGCGAGATCTGTCGACCTCCCCCTTCCGAAAGGCATATATATTAATTTTAATATATTTTTATCTTATTGTCAAGAGTTTTTTCAAAAAACGCTTGGTTTTGCAAGTAAAAATTACACGTGCAGGTCGACAACGAGACCTGCACGTGAAGAGTTTATTTTTTCTTCTTGAAAACGAATATCTTACTGAAGATATAATTGCAGATGATGACGATTACCGCGGCTACCACCTTCGCGCCTATCTCAGCAAGATTCCATTCCCTGCCAAGCAGGAGAACCGAGGTCATTGCGGGGATAAGCTGCGCGAGCGCCATTGCGCCGAACAAAGTCACCACGAAGTCGATAAAGAAGGTCACCACTCTGCCCGCTGAAAATTTTACGAGCTGGACTCCTATCGACACATTCTTGTCCGCGTCGGTAAACACCCATTTGCGATTGGTGAAAAACGCAAACAAAACTGCCGCTATCCACTGTATTATCTGCGCTGCGGTATACGCCGCGACGTATTTGCCGCTGGTCGTATCCTCAACCGGCAATCCCATAGCTCCCTTGAGCGCCCAAAGAACGCCGAAGTACACTACCCAGCCCACGAGAGTGGTCAGCACCCCAAAGATAAGGTACAGCAATATCTCGCGGTATTTTTTACAAAGCTCTTTGATCTTTTCCATTTCAGTTTCCTATCTTGAATGTGGTTCCCGAGCGATCGTCGATAAGAGTAACTCCCTTATCGGCAAGATACTGACGGATGCGGTCTGCCTCGGCAAAATTCCTCTCCTTCTTCGCCTGCTTTCTCTTTTCGATAAGCTCAACGATCTCTGCGATGAACGGATCGCTCATATCGTATGCCTGCTCCGCCTGTGCCTTTTGTTCCTCTTGCTTCTTTGCTTCTCTTGCCTTTTCCGCCGCCTCAAGCATACCGATGCAGAGCACGGTGTCAAAGTCTGCAAGGGCTGCGAGCTTGGTCTTGCCGTTGGTCTTTGCCTTGAGCACGTCGTAGACCGCGGTAACCGCGAGAGAGGTGTTGAGATCGTTATCCATAGCCGCGCGGAACTTTGCCTTAAGCTCTGCGAGTGCCGCTTCGTCAAGCTCTCCGTCGTTTGCGTCGAGCTGAGCGATCTTGGCGATGAGCTTGTTGTACGCGATCGTTGCATTGTCAAGGTTTTCGTATGAGAAAACGAGCGATTTGCGGTAATGCGACTGCAGGCAGAAGAAACGGTAAACGAGGGGATCGTAGCCCTTGCTCTCAAGCAAGGAAACGGTCAAAAATTCGCCGCTTGATTTCGACATCTTGCCCGAATTTGTGTTAAGGTGATAAACGTGGAACCAATAATTGCACCATTTGTGACCGACGAACGCCTCGGACTGCGCTATTTCATTAGTATGGTGCGGAAACTGATTATCTATACCGCCGCAATGGATATCAAGGTATTCGCCGAGATATTTCATACTGATTCCCGAGCACTCGATGTGCCAACCGGGGTATCCGATGCCCCAAGGAGAATCCCATTTGAGCTCCTGATCGTCGAACTTGGATTTCGTGAACCAAAGAACGAAGTCAGCTTTGTTCTTCTTGTTCTCGTCCTGCTCAACACCCTCGCGCACGCCAACCTCGAGATCTTCCTCGGTGAAGTCGTTGAAAACGTAGTACTGCTCGAGCTTTGAGGTGTCGAAATAGACGTTTCCGCCCGCTACGTAAGCAAAGCCCTTGTCAAGAAGCCCCTGTACGAGCGCGATGAACTCCGCGATACATCCAGTTGCGGGCTGTACGGTGTTCGGAACCTTTATATTGAGCTTCTTGCAGTCGGCAAAAAACGCATCGGTGTAATACTGCGCGATCTGCATTACGGTCTTCTTTTCGCGCTTTGCTCCCTTGAGCATTTTATCCTCTCCCGTGTCACCGTCGCTCGACAGATGTCCGACGTCGGTGATATTCATAACGCGGTTAACGTCATAGCCGACGTAAGAGAGATATTTTTCAAGCACGTCTTCCATAATGTACGTGCGAAGATTTCCTATGTGCGCGTAGTGATAGACGGTAGGTCCGCAGGTATACATGCTGACCTTGCCCTCTTGACGAGGCACGAACTCTTCTCTTTTTCTCGTAAGTGAGTTGTAAAGTAACATATTATTCTCCACTCTGCCGCCAGCGGCGGCACAAATAGTTATCGTTGAATTTTGCCGAAGGCGAAATTCGTGCGTGAAAAAGTATTTTTCACTCTAAAAAGGAAGCCACTTTCACGCTGACTCCACTCTGCCGCCCTTGGCGGCACAAATAGTTGTCGGTGAATTTTGCCGAAGGCGAACGGAATTTATCCGATCAGGTCTGCTATTTCCATAAGCCTGTGCGCTCGGCTGACTATCGTTTTGCCAAAATTCTCTCTGACCTCGCGGTCGCCCGAAAGCGCCCATGCGGTGACCTCAACGTCAAGTATTCCGCAAAATTCGCTTTCTTTTATTCCCTTTGCAACGTCGCTCCAATCGATGCTACCGTCAAAGGGGATGAGGTGCGCATCCTTATGCCCACCGTTGTCATGGATATGCAGGACCTCGATCTTGCCTTTAAGTATCTTCATCTGCTCGGACTGCGTATATCCGCTGATGTTGGCGTGTCCGACGTCCCAGCAAACTCCGATCCCAAGCTTTTCGGCAAGCGCGGAAATATTCAGCGCGCAGGAGCCGTAGAGGTGGTTATCGGGGGCTTCTTTTTCACTAGGCATATTTTCAACGCAGAGGCGAACGCCCTTGCTTTTTGCATACTCGACCACGGGAGAGAGGAAGGCAATATTCGCTCTTACCCAATCTCCGTACGTTCTTTCGGACGAATAGAAGGATATGGGGTGAATGACCGCGCGGGAAATCCCCATAAGCCTTGCCGCGTTGATTCCGCGGAAGAGCTCTTTGGTATATTTTGCCATCAACCTGGGATTGTTCGGGTCGGGCATATAGAAGGAGAGATGACAGACGGGCAGGCTGATGCCCTTGCTTTGCGCCTTACGAGCAGTCGAATACAGCACCGACTCCCACGAATCGTCGTATCTTGAAAGCGACTCAAACGACATATCGATCGCGCCAAGACCTACGGTCTCGAAAAAATCGACCATAGACGAGCAGGAAAAACGTCCGTTTGGATGATCCTCGTATATTCTCGACGGCGCGCACAGCGTGACCTTTTTCACGTCAACCTCCTTTCCTTTGCGGCAAATTCCCGCAAAAACAGATTTACATTTTATTATATCAAAATTTTGCGGCTTTGTCAATCGTTGTTGCGGCTTTTTTTGCTTCACAGACGATTTTTGGGAAAAACGCGCTCAAAGCGCCTTTATTAGTCGGTTCTTTTTTGCTATTTGACTATTGACTTGAAAGGAAAATTGCGGTATAATGTAAAGGTAAGATGGCGTATTATCGTTATTTAGAGCTTCAACACCGTTCATCCCGAAAGGATCAAAAATGCAAAATTTTACTCTGTTTACTGCCGTTCACTTCGGCGACAACGCGCTTTCGCGCCTTGCCAAGCTCCAATACAAGAGCGTTTTCATAGTTGCCGACCCCTTTACCGTTAAAAGCGGTCTGATCGGCAAGATCACAAGCCCTCTTGATTCGGCAAATATTAAATATACCATTTACTCGGACGTCGTTCCCGATCCCTCGATCCAGAAGGTCGTTGCGGGTGTTACCGCGCTTATGACTGACAAGGCCCCCTGCATCATCGCGGTTGGAGGCGGCTCGGCGATCGACCTGACAAAGTGCGTTCGTCAGTTCGCCAACAAGATGGAGCCGACATATTTCCCGAGATTTATAGCTATCCCCACGACAAGCGGTACGGGCAGCGAGGTCACCTCCTTTGCGGTCATTACCGATACAGAAAAGAACGTCAAGCACGCGCTGCTCGACGACAAGCTGCTTCCCGACGAGGCAATACTTGACGTGGAAATGGTCAAAAGCGTTCCCGCTTCGATCACCGCGGATACGGGTATGGACGTGCTTACGCACGCTATCGAGGCATACGTCAGCAAGAACGCTAACGTCTTTTCGGATATGTACGCGAAAAAAGCGACGCAGATCTGTAAGGATTATCTCGTTCGTTCCTACAAGTTTGAAGAAACAAACGACGTTGAGGCCAGAGCACAGATGCACGTGGGATCCAACCTCGCAGGAGTTGCCTTCAACGCGGTCTCGCTCGGACTTAATCACGGCATGGCGCACCAGCTCGGAGCGCAGTTCCACATTCCTCACGGACGTGCAAACGCGATCCTGCTCCCTGCTATAATCAGCTACAACAGTGACGTTACTCACCAGACTCACTCGATGACCGAGCCCACAGAGATCGCGAAAAAATACGCAAGCCTTGCCCGCCGTATCGGAGTAGGAAGCTACAACGACATCGCATCGGTCAAATCGCTTATGGGCTATATTGAGGAGCTTCGCGTTGAGATGAACGTTCCGCGCTCGATAAAAGAGGCGGCGCCCGATCTTTCTCGCGAGGAGTATATGTCAAAGGTAGTTGCTATGGCAGACGCCGCGCTTGAGGACAGATGTACTCCCTCGAACCCCAAGGAGCCCAACAAGCTTGATATTATAAGACTTTTCGTCGAGATCTACGATCACGAAGACTAATAAAAAAGTAAGACCACTCGCAAACGCGGGTGGTCTTGTTTTCTTATCTTATCTTATCTTCCTACATTCGAGGTAGAAGCGCTTATCTGCCGCGTGACCCATTGAGAAGGTCTTGCGAGGCAAGGCGCCGTCGCAGATGACGGTCTTGAAAAGCATATTCTTCGTCATTCCGTCAAATGTGATTCCGAGGGTGTTTTCCTGCTTTGTCAGCGCTCTGACGGTCTCGATGCCGTGGATATAGTCGACAGTCACCTCGGGGTGTGCTTTTACGTAAATATCAAGGAAGTTCTGCACGGTTCCCACCGTAAGCTGAGCCTCGGCGCTCTTCACCGTGTAGGTTTTGATGATCTCACCGTCCTGCCAGAGATCAATAGCCTGCTCTTCGGCATTGCCGTGAAGTGCAGACAGGTAGTCGGCAAAAGATATTGCAAAATCTTCCTTATCGACTCCGAAAAGGACTCTGTATATCGGCTCGAAATCAAGTGCTTCGTCGTGCAGATTGACGATCTCGCAAAGAGCGTAACGTGCGGGGTGATCTTTTGCTGCCTCCTCGCCGATCTCGCCCTTGATCTCCTCATAAAGCGCCTTTGCCGATGCCAAGGAGTGATTTCCGTCACCCATAGCAAAAATCAGCGGAGCTGCTTCGACTCCGTATTTTTGCTTCATCGCTTCGCTTGTCGCAAGCTCGGCAAGCGCCGTGTTTATTCCGTCAAAATCCTCGGGAGAAATGAAATATCCTTTGACGTGACCGCTGTCTGCCATAAGGTCGAAATCGTATGCCTTCGCATAGCTCTCTGTATTTGCCGCGATCGGCTCGACTACCGTGCGATCGGGGTCGTCGATAAGTATCATGATATGCGGCATTTCAAAAGCTGCTCCGCGACGGATAGCTACTCTCGGCGGTATGCGCTCAAGCACGGTGCCCTCGGTCGCGCGGGTCAGGGTCTCTGAGCCCTTGGAATAGTCGTACTCCTCGAGGTCGATCGCGCCCACTATTCCCTTGCGGACTCGTCCGTCCGACTGTTTTCTTTCGAGATATATCATCGAATTCTTGTGCTCAACAAGGTGATTGGCAAGATATTCGCGCATTTTTTGATTGATTTTCGGGATCAGCTCGCTCTCTTTGTCGAGAAACGCCTCGGGAAGCATAAGCTCGAGTGTTGAGGGGCTGTTGCCGACAAAATCATACGCCTTTTCCCAATATCCAGGCTCGCTGGTGTACTGGTCGCAGGCTACTGCCGCCCATTTTTTGCCGTCGATCTTGTTAAAATCGGGCAATAATATATTTGACGGGTAAAGATACGTCTTCATAAATATCCGTTCCTTTCGGGAAATGAGTCGCTCCTCTTTTGAGTTGACCCTTGCTTGTATTTTACCACAAAGCGCTTCTACAATCAAGCATTTGCGTAAAAAATCTCGAAAAACTTGACTTTTTCGTTAATAAAAACACCTTTTTGCGCTCTGAAGTCAACTTTTTATTGATAATTGCTATTGACAAAAAAGCCGTTTTTTCATATAATATAGTATACATTGTCGCTTACAGACGAAAAATTGATAATTTTTGTTGCGCTATGGCGCAAGAAAGGCAGATAAATATGAGTCTTAAAGTCGTTAAATTCGGCGGTTCTTCACTCGCGGACGCGCAGCACTTCCGTCAGGTCGCCGAGATCATAAAAGCCGACCCCGACCGCAGATACGTCGTTCCCTCCGCTCCCGGAAAGAGATTTTCCGATGACACGAAGGTGACCGATCTCTTCTACACTCTTTTTGAGCTGGTTCGCTCTCGCGCCTCCAGCGACGTGATCGACGCGCACTATGAGAAGATCAAGGAAAGATACAATTCAATAATTTCCGAGCTCGGTCTCAATTTTGACCTCTCGGGCGAATATGAATACATCAAAAACGCAATTTTGCACAATTCGGGACGCGACTTTGCTGCAAGCCGCGGCGAGTACCTCAACGGTCTTATTCTCGCAAAATATATCGGGTTTGATTTCATCGACGCAGAAAACGTGATCTACTTCCGCGAAAACGGAACCTTTGACGAGGACAAGACCAACGATATTCTCTCTCTCGAGCTCAAGGACCACAAGTACGCCGTTATTCCCGGCTTCTACGGCATCGCCCCCAACGGCACGATCGTGACGTTTTCACGCGGTGGATCTGATATTACCGGATCTATCGTTGCGCGTGCCGCGGAGGCGGATCTTTACGAGAACTGGACCGACGTTTCAGGATTCCTTATGGCAGACCCCCGTATAATAAACGATCCCCAGCCCATCGACACGATCACCTACCGTGAGCTTCGCGAGCTTTCCTACATGGGCGCGACGGTGCTTCACGAGGATGCAATATTCCCCGTTCGTTACGCGGGCATTCCGATCAACATCAAAAATACCAATCGTCCTGAGGACAAGGGAACGATGATCGTATCGCAGGCATCGAGCTACGACAGTGAGCACGTCATAACGGGCGTTGCGGGAAAGAAGGGATTTTCGGTTATAACTATCGAAAAGGATATGATGAACTCCGAGATCGGATTTGGCCGCAAGGTGCTTGAATGTCTTGAAGACAACGACGTCTCCTTTGAGCATCTGCCCTCGGGTATTGACACGATGAGCGTTGTCGTATCCACAGCGCAGTTCGAATCTCGCAAGGAGCGCGTGCTTCAGGCGATAACCCGCCGCACCAAGCCCGACAGCATCAGCATTGAAGACGGTCTTGCACTCGTTGCCGTTGTCGGTCGCGGAATGGTCAAAGCGAAGGGTACTGCGGCAAGAGTTTTCTCTGCTATCTCGAACGCGGGAGTCAACATCCGTATGATAGACCAGGGCTCTTGCGAGCTTAACATCATCGTTGGCGTTGAGGAGCACGATTTCAACACTGCGCTCAACGCGATATACGATGAATTTGTGAAATAATTGAACACAAAAGGGAGAAGCGTTTTCGCTTCTCCCTTTTGTGTATTACAACTCAAATATTTTGACTGACTTTATTGCGCTTCCCTCCTCGCGCTCGACAACTTCGCCCAGGGCGAAAAAGTGACCGCTCTCGGAGCAGACGCGCACTCTCTGACCGACCTTGAAATCGGTCTTAATTTTTTTCTGATAGATCGGACAGCCGTCGCGGAAAAGCTTTTCAAAAAAAGCCGGAAGCTTTACCGAGTCAAGCTCGGCAAAGAGTCGTTCCGTTGGCAAAAGCAAAGCCTTACGGTCGTTTTCAGACATATTTTCGATATCTTCAAGCGTATGACACTCGTCTATTGATATTCCGCAGGCTTTGGTGCGCTCGAGAGTTGCCATGACTCCTCCGCAACCAAGCTTTGCTCCGATGTCGGCACAGAGTGTGCGGATATAAGTGCCGCCGCTGCAGGTGACATCGAGCGTATAGTCGGTTTTGCTCGCCGCGATCGGCTGACAATCAAGCGAATACACGGTTATCTCCCTCGCCTCGCGCTCTATGGTGACGCCTTGACGCGCAAGATCGTAAAGCTTTTGACCGCCCACCTTGAGTGCCGAATACATCGGTGGTATTTGCTTAATCTTGCCCTTGAAGGTCTCGCTTGCACTTTTCACCTGCTCGGCATCGGGAATATCGTCGCAGCTTGTTATAATTTCCCCCGTTATATCCTCGGTGTCGGTCGTCAATCCAAGACGCAGGGTTGCTCTGTACGATTTTTTATCGGACGAAATATACTCGCACGCCTTTGCAGCTCTGCCGACAAGCACGACGAGCACTCCCGTTGCCATCGGGTCAAGCGTGCCCGCGTGGCCAACTCTTTTTGTGTTGAACAGTCTTCTGACCTTATTTACAACGTCGTGGGAGGTCATTCCTGCCGCCTTTTTTATCGCAAGAATGCCGCCCGGGAGATTGTCAATTTCGGAATGTTTCATGTTGCCTCGATTCCCCTACTTTTCTTGCAAGAAAAGTAGGCAAAAGAACTCCAATTAGGATAGTGATTTTGGATACGGTTATTAAAATCTAACTATAGCCGAATTTATGGTAAAGCCCTTTTCGGAAAAGTTCTTTTCATATTCAGTCATCACGTTGCCCTCGGCACGCTCGCTATTGTGCAGATCGCGGGTCATCCATTCGACCGTCAAGCCGAACTCGGCAAACTCCTCGAGCGAAAAGTCGAAAAGTCCTACGTTGTCGGTTTTGAAGATCAAAAGACCGCCGTCCTTGAGGAGCTTTTTGTACTTCGCGAGGTAAATTCTGTGGGTCAGGCGACGCTTCGCATGACCTGCCTTGGGCCAAGGATCGCTGAAATTGAGATATATTCTATCGAGGCATTTTTCGGGGAACCACTCCTCGAGATTGTCGGCGTTACCGATGATGAAGCGCAGATTGTCGGGTCTTGACTCCTTGCAAGCCATTGCCTTTTCAAGCGCGAGACAGCAGACGTCTCTGACACGTTCCATTGCAATAAGATTGATGTCGTGCTCATTTGCGGTAGTGCCGACGGCAAAGTTGCCCTTTCCGCATCCTATCTCAAGACAAAGCTTCTTTTCCTTGTCGGCAAAGGGCGATGCGGGATCGTCCTTAAGCGTTGTGGGGTCTGCTATAAGTAATTCTGCACAGGCGAGTATTCTCTCGTCGCCGTGCTTCTTTTTTCTCATTCTCATATTCTTTTCCTGATATTTTTGATTTATCT
>SVRA01000041.1 GCA_015065075.1 Oscillospiraceae bacterium | reverse complement strand
TGTCTGCGGCGTAGCGGACCGACTCGAGCGATGCCTGACGCATCTGAAGGAGCTCTGCTCTCATCTTCGTCTTTCTGTGGAACCAGAAATTCTTGGAATCGCGGTATCCGTAGTCGACGGGAAGCGCCGGGAAATCCTTTGCCTTAACGCCGTTTATGATCGCATCGCTGTATTTTTTCTTCATAAGTATCTTATCAACGCGAAGAATAAAGTGAGCGCCGAATTTCGACGTGATTCCGTTGAAATCGTGATAAGGGCCCTCATATCCGTTGAGCTCACCCGCAACGTCCTTGTCCGCGCCGTCAAGCTCACGCATCCACGTGCATTCGATCGCCTCGATCGCATCGGTCAGAACCATAGGTCTCGCCTCGCCGGTCTCCTCCTCGATCATGCTCTTTTCAAGCTTGAAGTTGCACTTGGGCATCTTCTCCTCGGGCTTGTCGCCGGGCCACGAAAGCTTGACCGCCTCCTTAAAGGTCGCAGGCTTGTCGTCGATGAAATTAATTGTGCATTTGCCGTTGCGAAGAATGTTCTGCGCGGTGTTTGATGAGTTGCGGCAGCACAAAAGCATCGCATAATAGTCCTTGCCCGCTACGTAGTAGGGCTGAACAAGAGAGTAAGGGCCGAGATTTGTGGTGCCATTCTCGCAAAGCGTTGAGATGATGACGGTGGGCATCGGGAAAAACAGAGATGTCTGATAGAAGTTATCCACGATGCGAAGGTTTTCAAAGCTGCTCATTTTTTGATTCTCCTTTGGTTTATTTTATGTTTTTATTATTTTTTCAAGTAAAGGATAGACGGTTTCGAAGTCGGAGTTTTCCATAGACCAGCAGATCAGCGCCTCGGCAACGAACTCCGCACAGAAATTTGAATCACAAACAGGCACGATAAAGCCTGCTATCTGATCGCGCAATCTTTTATGACGGCTTGCAGAGCCGACCGATACGAGCTTTACCGCATCGACGTCGGAAAACAGCTTCTCGTTTTCTCCCGCGAAGCTCCTGAGTGAATCAAATATTCCCTTCAAAAGCGCTTGGGGATCGTCGTGCGGCAGATTTTTCATTTCCTGCAAATGCTTTTTCCAATCCTCATAGACGAACGTGGCGATCAGCATTTCTTTGGAATCAAAATAATTATACACCGTGCCAACGCCAAGTCCGCACGCACTCGCAACAGAGCGCATCGTGGTGTCGGCATATCCGCGCTCGAGAATTTGCTTTTTTGCTTCTGCCAATAGCTGCTCGCGCACGTTTTCAATTATCTTCGGCATCCGTTCGCCACCTCCAATATTTTTATGAACCTGTTCATATAATATTATACCTCATTCTTTGCAACGTGTCAAGCGGGATAAAAAAATTTATCAAAGACCACTGCCACTCATTTCCTTTCCCACACAAGACAAATCCCCCATCTGTTTGAAAGAATAATACCGCCGACGCCCTCCGTCACGCGCAGGAGTCGATGAATTCGAAGAATTTTTACGCGACGAATCCGTCCTTTGATAAATAAATTCGAGCCTCACAAGTAAAAAAACGCCGTCGCAGGCGTATTAATGAAGATCCCCCTTAATATGGTTGTTAATTAGATCATATTAAGGGGGACTTGTTATTCATTTTTAACAGGCTTGGGCATTTTTATCTCGCATTGAGGAAATAGAAGCCCGTTTCGGTATCGTAGTAGTATCCTCTGTAACGGATAGAATTATATTCCGAGAAGTTGTTGCTTACCGGCGTTGTAAGCGTGGATCTGCTCACACTTACGTTTTACCACACCCCTGCCCTGATGTCAAGTGATGCAGCAAAATCGCGAGAAAATCTCTGCGCAAAAAAGGATGCCGCCGAGGCGGCACCCTGTATCAGAAATAAAAGCCCAAGAACGCACCCGCTCCGACCGAGCAAAGCGCCGCAACGATATAGCCGATAAGCGCTCTGACCGTCTTTATGGGCGACTTTTCGATCGCGGTCACCTTGCTGTCGATCTTGTCTATGATATCCGACATCGCGGTCTGCTTGGTCGCAAGCACCTCGAGCGCGAGCGCCATTTTGTTCAGTGCCTCAACGCTGCAGGCGAGCTCGTCGATGCGGTGACTGTTGGATTTAGATCGCTGGGTGTTTTCGGTTATCGCCTGAACCATCTCTTCTCTCGTCACGCCAACTCACCCCCCTCGACTGCGGGTACGAGCTCGTCGGTCTCCTCGTAGGTGTATCTGCATGGGATGACGTCGACCGCCTCGGCATACTCCGCCCCCGTTTCTTTCTGACGGATGAAAAATCCGCCGTCGCTGTAATGTTTAACGAGCTTATCGCTCAATTTTTCTTCGACTATCATAAAAAAATTCCTTTCTGTAAGTTAAATTTCAACGCCTCAGGTCGAATTATACCGCCACAATGCGATTGGCAAACGCCGCCCAGTTCGTCGCTGTGATCCACTCGTCGTAAAGCGCGGCGGGAACGAGAATGCTCTGCCGCATTACGCTGCCCATAGTCGCGCTGGCCAACGAGGGTATCTGCAAGCAAGCCGAAAAGTCAAATACCGTGTCGATCTCACTGCTGTTAAACGCGTAGCTTCCAATGCTCTCAAGCGTTGCGGGAGCAATAAAGCTCTCGTTTATCTTGCAGTAATAGAAAGCGTTGTCGCCGATCTCGGTGCAGACCGAGCCGTCCTCAAATTCAATGCTCTTTATATTGGCGCATTCATAGGTGACCGCGTTACCCGAGAACAGACGTTTCGGCACGGCGCTCACCTTGTTTCCTATAACGACTTGGATACCGTCAGTGTCCTTTCCTGCATTCATGAAAACCAAGTCGGTCATCTCCAGGTCGTTCATTTGCGCGGCACCGAAATAGATATAAGAAATATTCGTACAGCCGTTAAAGGCATTCTTGCCAATACTCACAATGCTCTCGGGGATCGAAACGCTTACTATCTCGCCGTTGCCCTCAAATGCCGACGCCGCAATCGACGTAACGGGCAGACCGTCATACTCATTCGGCACGACAAGCTCGGTGCCCTCACCCACGCTTCCGTAGCTTCCGATGCCCGTGACCGTGTACGAAGCTCCGTCGGCGCCAAGCGCGTATTCAAGCGAGCCGTAGATTCCGTCCCCGACCGCGAATATGTAGTCGGCATAAGCCGCCCAGTTCGTCGCAACGATCCACTCGTCGTAAAGATATGCGGGAACGAGGATCTTCGCAGAGGTATTGATGCCCAAAAAGGCATTCGTATTGCTTAGCGGCGGTACACTCGTGCAGTGCGTAAAATCGTAGCTCAAGCAGTTGTAGCAGTTTTGAAACACAGCGGGACCTACGCTTTTTATGTCACCCTCGGCAACGAATTCGGTATATCCCGATCGCGCCGCCATCGTCGACGTGAACGTTGTCACCTTCGGCGGTAAGACCAACCGTTTAAGAGAAGACATATCTACAAGACCGCTTCCTCCGATATATTCTAAGCCATCGGGCAGTATAAGCTCGGTGATGCCCTTGCAAGCTGAAAAAGCGTTGTACTCTATACGAGTCACGCCATCAGGTACCGTCACCGTGCCCGAAATTTGACTACACCCCTCAAACGCTCCTGGTCCTATCCTCGTGATCCCCTTCGGTATCTCGATCTCAGTGATGCTGCGGTCGATCAGACGCTCGAACGCGCGACTGTCGGAGTCCTTAACGTAAACTCCGTTCAATGAAGCGAAAGCCATATCACTTGCCCCCTCTCATTATAAAGTAGCACAGCGAGATATCGCCCGTCGGCTTGCTGCGAGCCGACACGTTGACAGCACCCGCCTGCGCCTTAGCCGAGATAAAGACCTCGTGATCAGTTATCAGGTCGCGGTCAGAGGGGCTTACGGGATCGAAAACGATCATATCGTATTCGCCAAGCTCGTCTATCGCAAGTATCAGGGTGCAGTCGTCACTCCAATCGCTGACCGATATAGTGACCTCACCCGAAGCACCGTGAATAGCTCCGATCTTCGTCTCAAGAGAGTCCAATCGACCCTCGATCTCGTTGATCTTGGGGCGGTAATATTGCATTTTCCAGGTTGAAAGCGAGGTTTCGGAAACCTTTCTGCCGATCTCGGCTTCAAGCTCCTTTTTGTCCTTATCGTGCTTGGTTTCAAGCGCGGTGATATCGGCGGTCATCCTGTCCTCGAGCACGAGCAATTCCATATCGTGCTTGGCTTCAAGAGTAGCAACGCTCGATAAAAGCGCCGTCATGGCGGAGGAGTCTGTGTCCTCGGTAAAATCGTCGTCGGAGTAGAGCGCCTCGAGCACGTCGAGATAGAAATCCGAGCTTGTCAGCTTTTTCTCTCCGTCACCGTAGAGCGATATCGAGCAGCGCACGCTACCCTCGACCGCAAGTGCCCAGAGCCCGAGCGTGTAGCTGACACCACCCGCCTCGTTGACTGTAGCGGCGAACGAGGCGTTCTCCCCGTCCGAGCGCAGAAAATTTATAACGGCAACAGTGCCGTAGGGCACGAAATAGGATTCGCCTCCGTCGGTCAGAGTGATATTGAGGACGCGACTGCCCTTGTCGTTTTGCCGTGCAAAGACCGCTCGCGTGTTGCCCTTTCGCGAAAGGTCGACGGTAATATTTTTAGTTACTTCTGTCATAATCGTCTTTCCTGATTGAATTTTTGTGGTTTTGCGCTCTTTCGCGGCGGTTTGGAGGGATTGACCGCGAAAGAACGCTGCCTTGCGCCGTCTCAAAGTGTTTTTTGAGCACTTTCCGAGGCAAAGTCTCCGTTTTGCGCTCGGTGAGGCGGTTCTGCGAGTTTAAGTTAAGGTTGCTTAACTTGTAATGCTATTATACCGCAAAAATTCGATTTTGAAGAGCCCCCATTTGCGAAATTCTGCGATTTGCACAAAATGGCAGGGGTGGTTTTGGTGGGTTTGACGGGGGTGTTTTTTAAAAGTGACTTGTGCGACAAGAGGTGTTCATTTTCTGCCCACAGCGGCAGAAAACGAACCAAAAGAACGCTGCTTAAGGGGGAGAGGGCTGATGATTCGGTAACAAGTCGCTTCGGTTTGGAAGATTAAAGCCCGAATCATTGCGCCATTCCCCCTTAAGAAACCCCCTGTGGCCTTCGGCACACTGTGTTTCCGAATTTAGAGCCGTGAAATTGAACTTCCTGATGGGGCTCTTGCGCCTCTCTAAAGCGCTCGCTACTTTTATTGCTCGCACACGCTTGTGCTTCGCAAGGGGAATAAAGTTTAGGAAGATAGCCTCACTATTCGCCTGCGGCAGAATTGAAATGTAGGAGGATCGCTTCACTGCTCGCCTGCGGCGTAAGCCTTCTCCTGTGGGAGAAGGGGGACCGCTTGCGGTGGATGAGGAGTAACGCCTCACTACTCGCCTGTGGCGTAAGTCAGCGGAGCTGACGGAGAGGTCGGAGAGGTCATAGGGGCGGATTCCATATCCGCCCGATATTTTTCTATTGCTTTTTATCCTCCATTCCCAACGACCGCGCCACCGCCGCCTCGAAAAACTCATCCCAATGCTCGTCCTCCGCCGTCCTTGCCCTCGGCTGCTCGCGCTCCGCAAGCGTACTCGTCAATCCACGCGGCGCGGAATACTGCGGCAGGTTCTTGTCCCACTCCCACCAGTGCATGATCGCGTCGAAATGACTTTCAAACCGATAGCCCTTGACGTGCATCTTCTCGGAAAATCGCTCTATATAGGCGTCCGCATTGAAGATCACGCGTGTGATCTCCTCGTACTCCTTGTCGCTCAAAAACACGTTTCCATATTTTCCGCGAGCGCGTTTTTCGTGACTCGGCGCGCGTTTTTCGCCGATCTCGACCGACACATCGGCTCTGCCGATGAACTCGCTACTCTTTGCTGTGCTATTCTTTTCTGTGCTATTCTTTTCTTTAGGTACAAGGGTGCTTTCAGAGACCCTATCAACCTTGTTTGAATCCTCCTTTGAAACCAGGTTTGAAACCCCCTCTCTCTCTTTTGTCCTTGTATGCCTTCCCTTTTTACCCGCCTCGGAAAGCTTTTTTCTTCTCTCCAAGCACGGAAATATTACCTTTGCAAGAACCTCAACTTTTCCTTGAAATATCGGGGGTTCTTCGTTATAAATCTGATATTTGTACATCGCGTTCATAAGCATTTTGTAATCTCGTGCGGATAGCTTTTCCATCGCCTCGAGCCACTCGTTAAACACAAGCACTCCCTTCTCTGATTGACTCAAATTATCACCTCTGTTTTTTTCTCACTTTTTTGAAAATTATTTTTCGATTTTTTACAAAATTCAAAAATTTCGCTCCAAACTCGCCACAAAAATTCTCCCTCTCGGTCGCCTTTCGATCAGATTTTAGCACATTAGTTCTATTTTGTCAACCCCCAAGAAACCGTAGGGGCGTAACCTTGCGAAGCACAAGCGTGTGCGAGCAATAAGCATTACTTTCGTCCAAGACGGACGAAAGAACCCCATCAGGAAGTTCAACCACGCGGCTTTAAATTCGGAAACACAGGGTGCCGAAGGCCACAGGGGATTTCTCAAGGGGGAATGGCGCAATGATTCGGGCTTTGATCTTTCAAACCGAAGCGCTTTGTTACCGAATCATCAGCCCTCTCCCCCTTGAGCGGCGTTCCTTTGGTTACTTTCCTGTCGCTGATGACAGGAAAGTAACATCCCCCGTCGCACAAGTCACTTTAAAAAACACCCCCCAACAAAAAAATCCCCCCACCCCCCTTGCAATCCCCCAAAATATATGATACAATACACCTATACCACAAAAGAGAGGATCTCACATGCCACCCTCAACAATCGGACAATTTATAAGCATATTCGGAATGGCGCTGACCGTCCTATCCTTCCAGCTCAAAACACGCAAGCAGATCCTGCTCTTTCAAACTCTCGGCTCGTCGCTGTGGCTGATCAGCTACCTCTTGCTCGGCACTTGGGCAGGATGCTATATCAACGGCTTTTTCCTGATCCGAAACGTCATATTTTACTTCAGAAAAGACAAAAAATGGGCGCAAAGCATCGTCTGGCTGCCGATAATGGTGGTCGCGTCGATCGGCGTGGGTGCGCTCGGCTATCAGACCCCGTGGGACCTGCTCCCGATCGTCGGCGCGGTCGTCGGCACGTTCTCGATGTATATGTCCAACGAAAATATGCTCCGACTGCTCAAGCTCGGCGAGTCGCCCTGCTGGCTGGTCTATAATTGCTCGATCCCCTCGATCGGCGGCATCATCTGCGAGCTCTGTTCCCTGACCTCGCTGATCGTAGGACTTATAAGATACAGAAAAATGGGTTTTTCATCTAAAGAAACGAAGGAGAGTGCCGAAAAATGACCGGATTACGCGTCGAAAAACTGAATATTCCCGCCGCGAATATGGGAGAGCATAGCACTCTGCCAATGATAAGCGACAGCATTCGCTCCTATTTCAAAAGAGACCAGTTCAAGCTCGGCGAGAGCGACGGACTTTACCTCGGCTACGGCGCGGTCGAAAGCGCCCTGCCCTACCGCTCGCAGAACAACTACGGCAGAGAGCTCTACGACAGTGAGCAGACCGTCATAGTCCTTGAAAACGACTATCTCAAGGCGACCTTTTTCGCAAGTCTTGGCGGCAAGCTACACTCACTTTACGACAAAATAGAAGGCAAAGAGCTGCTCTTTTCAAACAGCGTGCTCCGTCCCTGCCACCTCGCGATCCGCAGCGCGTGGATGAGTGGCGGAATCGAGTGGAACTGCGGCTATATCGGTCACCACGCATACACCTGCTCGCCCATTCACGCGGCGAGGACAAGCCTCGACGACGGCACACCCGTCCTCCGCTTTTATCAGTACGAGCGCATTCGCTCAGCAGTCTATCAAATGGACTTTTTCTTGCCCGAGGGCTCAAAGCTCCTTTTCGTCAGAACCAAGATCGTCAACCCGAGCTTCGAGGTCCTGCCGATGTACTGGTGGAGCAATATCGCAACTCCCGACTGCGACGGCAACCGAGTGATAGTCCCCGCAACCACTACATTTACGGTCAAGGACGGCTACCCCGTCAAGATCGCCGTGCCCGAGTACAACGGCGTCGACGTCACCTACCCCGCACAAAACCCCATCGCGATCGACTACTTTTGGAATATCCCCGAGGACGAGCGCAAATATATCTGTCAGGTCGACAAGAACGGCTACGGACTCGTTCAGACCTCGACCAAGCGCCTGCGCGGCAGAAAGCTCTTCGTCTGGGGCAACAGTCAGGGCGGCGACCGCTGGAAAAACTTTCTGACCGCCGACAACGAAAGCGGCAGCTACAATGAAATTCAGGCAGGACTCGCGCAGACGCAATACGAGTGTTTGCCCATGCCCCCCAAGACGACTTGGGAGTGGGTCGAGGCGTACGGCGCGATCAAAACCGACCCCCGAAAAGCCCACGGCACGTGGGAGGAGGCAAGACGCGAGAGCGCTGACCGCTTAAACGAAATGATCACCGCCGACTCCCTCGAAAAGCTCCTCGCGGATACTAAAAAAATGGCAAAGACCCCCGCCGAAAAGACTCTTTCGAGCGCAGACGGTTGGGGCGCGCTCGAGCAAAAGCGCCGAGAGATCGCAGGCGACGACGCGATGTGCGACTATCTCGATTTCGGAGAGCTTTCCGACGAGCAGCTACCGTGGCTCTCTCTGCTTGAAAAGGGCACCCTCGGCAAACACGATCCCAAAAAGCCGCCGATCTCCTACATCTGCGGCAAAGAGTGGACGAAAAAGCTGCGCGAGGCGGTGCGCGGCAAGGACGCGGACAACTGGTTTACCTGGCTGCAGCTCGGCCTTTGCACGCTTGCCGTCGAGGACTACGAGAGCGCCGAGAGAATATTAAACAAGTCGCTTGAGCTCAGTCGCTCCCCCTGGGCGCTCTACGCACTCGCGATCGTTCGCCGTGAGCTTGGCGACCGCGAAAAACAGATCGAATATATGCTCGCGGCGCTCGAGCTGCGCAAAGACGACGTCTCACTTGCAAGAGAAGTCCTGCAGGCGCTCTATTGGAGCGAGCGCTTTGCCGAGATCGAAAAAGCCTACCTTTCCCTGCCCGCCGAGGTGCAGAAGAACCCGAGATGCACGGTCTATTACGCGTTCGCGCTGATCAATAAGGGCGACGTCGAGGGCGCAGAGGCGATACTGTATAAGGACGGCGGATTTATCCTGCCCGATATCCACGAGGGAGAAACGATCACGCTCGACCTCTGGATAGAGATAGAAAAAAAGAAGGCGCAAAGAAACGGCACCTTCTTCGATGAAAAGAATATCGATCCCCCAAAATTCGTCGACTTCCGTATGTTCTCAAACGCGGAATGGTTCAACGGCGGGGAGATAATAAGGGAATGAATTGCCTGTGGCGTAACCTTGCGAAGCACAAGCGTGTGCGAGCAATAAGCATTACGCTCGATTCAAGTGGACGAAAGAGCCCCATCAGGAAGTTCAACCTTACGGCTATAAATTCGGAAACACAGGGTGCCGAAGGCGATGAGGGGGGTTCTCAGGGGGGAGATGGCGCAATGATTCGGACTTTAAGTTTCCAAACCGAAACGCCTTGCTACCGAATCATAAGCCCTGTCCCCCTTGAGCAGCGTTTCTTTGGTGAGAGCAAATGCCTCGCATTTGCGCGCCGAAGCGTAGCGCAGGCAATTTTCATTTTCGCTGCAGAAAAGAAATGAACACCCCCGTCGCATCTGTCACTTTTGAGAACAATATCTTAAAAAAATCCCCCACCACAAAACAAAAGCCCTCCCGCAAAGTACCTTGCGGGAGGGCAGCTTTATATAGCTCTATATATCAAACCTTCGCCATAACCTTCGCCGAGACCGAATAAGAGGTAACCCCCACGATCGTCTCGCCGTCGACCTGAAGCGCGCAGGGCGCGTCAAACTCGACCTTGATCTCGTGACCCGTATGTATCGCGATCATTTTTTCCTTCTTTACGTGCTCGCCCTTGAATATCGACGGGAACGCCATCAGGGTACGCAGAGCGCCCGAGCCGTACCAGACCACGAGCGAATTTTTGCGATCCTCGCAGAAGCGATCCTGCGCGGGCGCGCACATCATACCGCCGCCGTAGAACCTGCCGTGCATAGTCGGTGCAAGCCAAACCTTCTTGTAGCTGTACTCGACTCCGTCGACCGTCACCTTGGCATTCTTCGGCTTGAATTTTCCGAGCAGACCGCCGATCGCAACGCTGGTGTAGTTGACCGCCTCGCTGGGCTTTTCCCTCTTGAGTCGGTCGCCCTCCTCGCAGCAGTAGCCGTCGATACCGTAGCCGACGCCGTTGATGAAGCGGTAGCTTTCTCCGTTGACCGTCACCACGGGAAGATCGCAGAGGTGTTTTTTGATCGAAAAGGGCTCGTCGTCGACCGTCTTGTCCGCGTCGCGCAGAAAATCGTTGCCCGAGCCGACCGCCGAGTAAAGCACGTCGCACTTAAGAGCGTCGCAGTCGACCGAATTGACGAAACGGCAGAGCGTACCGTCACCGCCGCAGATCATCACAACGTCGTCCTCGCAAAGCTCGCAAAGCAGAGCCGCCAAGTCCTCGATCTTGGTCATATCAAGCACGTCGACCTCGCCCGAGCGCGTTGCCTTAAGCTCGTTTGCCTTCGCCTCTCCGCCGCCGTTGCCCGAAAGAGGATTGTAAAGAATCAAAGTTTTCATAAAAAAAAGTCCTCACCTCAAAGTTGAATTTTTCATTTCTGACCCCATTTTACACCAGCGCGGCCGAAAATTCAACCCCTTTTTAAAAATCGAACTGCCCGTGAACAGAATATTTCCAATTTGGCAAAAGACTTAAAATTGGCGCAATAAAAATAAAAAAAGCACCCTTCTCCAAAGGCTCTCCCTTTGGGAGAGCTCCCGACGAAGTCGGGTGAGAGGGCAAATGAGAGAGTACGGGTGAAGGGCACCCTACGCGAGCGCCCTTCTCCAACGTTTTTAAAAAATGATCTCCTCTTTCTGCTCGGGTTCCTCGGGAACAGCCGCCTTAACCTCCGCGCCATACTTGAATATCAGCGACATGAACATAAAGAACAATCCCGTTGTAAGCGAGACCGACATATCAACGTCGATCTGCGCGCCGCCCGACGACATAAGCTGGGCAACCGCGAGAGCCAACCCAACCACGACCGAAACCACGACCGAAATAATGATCGAAGTAACTCCAAGACGGAAGCTCTCCTTGGCACCGTCAAACGTGAAGGGCGTGCCCGACTCAAGAACGTGACCGAAATAGCGCTCCGCAAAGAACGCGAAAACGGCCTCTCCCGCGCAGGTGACCGCACCCGTAATGCAGGCAAGATATGCCGCGCCAAGCTCTATGCCCTCCTCGGCAATAAATTCAGCCGCAGCGGCGAGGTCAAGCAACGGCAGAGTCGCCAAGCCGACCAGACAGCCAGCGCCGCCGATGATACAAAGAATAAAAATGACCTTAGCGACGATCTTCACTACTTTAAAAATGGTTAAAATGGTTGATAAAGTTTTGCTCATAAAGTTCTCCTTTCTTGTCGGACGGCGCCGACTGCATTCAGATTTCGGGTACAGACCCGCCCTGTCTTGCCGAGCCGCCCCCTCTTTATGCCTATTATACAACAAAAATCGGGGATTGTCAATAAAAACCGCAGTGTTGAGAGCGAATCGACAGCACTCACGTCAAAGCACGTGATCGCCAAAAATACCGAGATCGAGATAATAATCGCGGTCGATGATATCCCACTCGATGCCGATCGCCTCGGCACGCGCCCAATCCTCAAGCTCTGTGACGGGCGAGTAGGGATTGTTATAGCTGTAAGAGTAAAAAGTGTTCGGGAAAAGCGAAGTCGAACTATCGTAACTGCTGCCATATCCGCTGCTGTAGCCCTTTCCGTAGCCGTAGCGGTCGTCATCGTAGGAAGATGACGTCGAGATAGAATAAACACTCTGCGTTCTGCGTAGCTTTTCCTCCTCCTCGCGCCTCTTCTTCTCCTCGGCTTCCCTCCTCTTTTTGAGTCGCTCCTCAAGCGCCTTGCGCTTTTCGGGGAAGATAGTCGCCTCGGCGGCGTCTATCGCGTCGAGCTTTTCCTGACGGCACTGCTCGCCAAACTCAACCGTTCCGCCAAACGACGAGACCATACGGCTTTTGACGTTTTTCCTCAGCTCCGCAAAGAATTTTTCGTCGATAAGAAGCGAAAGTCTGCGCGGAACCTTAAGCTCCTCGCGGTAGTCAAGCTTTTTGGGTGCGGAGGTTGTTTCAACGAACTGCTCCCAGATCACGGGGCCGTACTCCGCCAAATACAGCTTTCTCTTTTCGTCCATAGTGAGAAAGCCGCGGAAGTAATCGCCTTTCGGGTTTTTGACCGTCTTGATCAGCTCATTCGCCTTCGCCATATAGTCGATATCAGTGTCGGTGTCGAGGGCACATGCCTCGAGAACCTCAAGAAGCTTTTCCACCGCCTTTGAATCGTAAAGCAAAGGATCACTTGCAAACCAATGAATGAGCGCGATCACCGTAGGGGCGTTGCGCGGGTAGATGTGATAAGCGCGAACGAGCTCGTAGAGCGCCTCCTCCCTTGCCTTTGGGGTGTTCTTTGAGAGCAGTTTCTCGCCTTTCATCGCGTGCTTAAGCGAAGCGGTAATGCGAGAGGAAAGGTCGGCGCGGCAGGACTCAAGAATATCAAAAGCCTGCTTTTGTCCACAGCTCTTCAAACGCTTGATCGTATCGAAAAAGTAGTTACAATAAAGGAAATCTGCCTCGGCGGCGGTCTTTTTGGTCACATCCTTAAAGAAAGATGCCAGAGCGCTCGTCAAGGTGAAAAGCAGAGGTGAGCCCGTGGACCTTACCGCCGCAACGTAGGAGATCGCCGCGGTTACGTGATCAATATTTTCACTCGTGACCGTCAGCTTGTCGAGAGGAGCGAGGTACTGCTCAATCGCCGTAATATTAGCCTGAATATTTTCGCGCATTTTTTCCCGATAAGCCTCCACGGCAGCCGCGGTGGGCGTATTTTCATTATATGTAATGTGCATTCTCAAGAGAGGATCAACGGCGTTCTTCGCCCCAAGCAGCCGTAGGTCGTCATACCATGCGTATGAAGCCACGCCACCATTGTAGCCGAGCAGGGTATGATTTTTTGTGCTGACGAGATGCGGCTTGATCTCAGTAATAGCGTCAGGGAGAGCAAGCTCACGCAGGGCGTCAGATCCCTCGAAGATGTTGGTGTTCAAAACCGTCAATGCGCTCGGCAGATGAACCTTTGAAAGATTTTCGCAGCCTGCAAAGGCAAAATCACCGATTGAGCTGACGCCGTCGGGAATATGGATTTCGGCAAGACCGCTTTTTTTGAATGCGCCATTCCCGATCCTTCGTAAATTTCTCGGCAAAGTCAGTCCCGTGAGCTTCTTTTGCTCACACAGTACGTTGTCGCCAAGCTCCTCGATCGAGTCGGGCATAGTCAATCGGCAGACCTTGACTCCCGCCTGAATCAGCTTCTTTGCGCCGCCCGTCAGTGTCAGATCGTCGATCTCACCGCCGATATGTTTAAAGACCTCACTGTTTATCTCTGCCTTTTCGGCTTTTAAGGTGTAGCTCTGACCGACGAGCGAGGTGCTGTTGACGTAGAGCTCCTTGAAAGTTCCGCACCCCGAGATAAAGGAGAGATTCGTGGTCTTCTCGGAAACCTTGACACGCGAAACCTTGTAATTGTAAAAAAGTGTGTCGGTGGGGGGTTGAGAGACACCCGTCGGTAGAGTCAGATCCGAAAGCTTTTCACAAAGCGAGAGCGCAAAGGAATAGATCTTACATTCCTCGCTCGGCTCGCCGCAGTCGTAAACCTCTATTTTTTCAAGCTGCGGCGCGATCAGAAGGCCGAGATAGGTGAGAGTTGAGGGCAGACGCAAGATTTTGGCGTTTGGCAGCATTGCCGAGTGAAGCACCTTGACCGAGGGAGCAACCGTGATCTCGGCGCCCTCGTTACGAAGCGAAAGCTCCTCCAATTTGTCGTGTCCGACGACGTTTGAAAACGAAAGTATGCCAATCATGGCTTTTTTGCTGCGATTCTGCCTCTTTTCGAGATTAAAACGGATATGTTGATTAAATATCCGAGTGGAATATCTGTCGGTAAACTTGAGCTCGCAAACTCCACCCACGACGTATTTCCCGAGCTTTTCGGGGATCACAAGCTGCTCGCGCTCGTCCTTGACACGCGCAGCAAAGATGACCGCCTTGCCCTCAGGCGTAAGTGTAAAATAAAAATTCTTCTTTTTGAAGAAGCGGCGCTTTGCATTGAACTTTTTGAGCTCACGCGCTACAGATTTGTCGATCCCAACGACATCCTGCGGGAAGATCACACTTCCGCCGTTGAGTAAGATCTCCCGATCATTTTTGAGATTGTCGTGCTTTTCCATCCGACGAATAAAATCGGAGCCGTCGTCACCGTAAATCTTCGCTACCTCTTGGTTTAACGCCCTAAGCCTCTGACGAAAATCCTTCATAATACCCCTCCCTGATGCCTATGCGACATATTGATATTTTAATTGTACCATAAGTAATAGATATTGTCAAGAATTTAGTCGTGCCGCCGCTTTTTAGTGAACTGTGAGGGGACTGCGTCGTCGGGGCAGCCGCACAGGACTTTGTAAGGTCTTGCGGGGATGGGATTTGAACCTCATGGTCTTGCCAAATTCTCTGCGGAGAATTTGTCTTCGGTCACCTCGCGGCTCTGACAGTCCACCGGACTGTCATTCACTACCGCTTCGGCCGTT
>SVRA01000126.1 GCA_015065075.1 Oscillospiraceae bacterium | reverse complement strand
AGTAATCTCCATTCCGCCGCTTGCGGCGGCACAAATAGTAATCGATGAATTTTGCCGAAGAGGCAAAATTCGTGCGTGAAAAAGATTAGTTCACTGCTAGATAGAAATAACTTTCACGCTAAACACCCATTTTCGCTCAAACACCTTTTTTGCCGTTTTTGAAGCTTTTTATCAGCTCATCAGCTCTCGAAAGATCGCTGTCGGTAGCAGAGGATAGCGCGGCACGGATGCCTGCGATCTCGGACGGACCGATTCTGAGATTTGACGCATCTATGCCCGCATCGCTTGCGATCTTTCTGATGACAAGAGCAAGCTTTGCATCGTCAAGCGTCAGGAGCATATTAACTGCTTTTTTATCAAGCATCATAGCAATTTTCCTTTCTTGCGATGAATTTGTGAGTTCTTTATCATTCTATGCCAAAACAAAAAATGTGTGTGTAAGTATAGACAAAATCGCCTTTAAATGCTATAATATAATATGAGAACCGACATTTTACGCGGTTAATAAATTGAAATAAAGGTGACGGATGAACATTCTCGTTTTCTCGGACTCGCACGGACGTGCTTCCAATATGATAGAAGCTCTTGAAAGGCAAATAAAAAGGCCCGACGCCGTGGTTTTCCTCGGAGACGGGATTCGCGATATTTCATATTGTAATCTGGACGGAGCTACGCTTTTTGCAGTTGAAGGCAACTGCGATCTTTACAGCACGTACGGCAACGTGAATGCCGAGGAGGAAATACTTGTTACTCTCGGCGGCAAAAGAATCATGATGGTCCATGGGCACGCGTACGGAGTCAAGTCGGGACTTGCGAGAATAGTAATGGCAGCCGCGCGTAAGGGCGCGGATATCGTTCTTTTCGGTCATACTCATCAAGCGCTTGAAAAGTATATCCCCGCAGGGAAGACCGAGTACGGCATAGAGCTTGAAAAGCCTCTTTGGCTTTTTAATCCGGGAGCAGCTGTGGATACGTGCTGGGGTTATGCGGAGATCGATAAAAACGGCAACGTCCTGCTTTCACATGGCAGACTGTACTGACAGAAAAAATAAAAGGAAAATCTTTCGATCTTCCTTTCAAGTATAAATCAAACTTCGGCCTCTGTCGCAGGAACGGATGCAAAGTCCTCTGCATGAGTGAGTGCCTCGTCGTAAGCCGCGATGACCGCGTGCTCAAGCTCGGCTCTGAACTGGGAGTTTATGGGGTGAACGATGTCGCGATAGGTGTCGTCGGGGTTCTTTCTGCTTGGCATAACGATAAAGAATTTGTCGCGCGCATTGATTACCTTGATATCGTGAACCGCGAGCTGACCGTCAAAGGTTACCGAAACGACCGCTTTCATAGGTCCGTCTTCAAAAAGCTTTCTTATTTTGATATCTGTGATCTGCATAGTTTAGCCTCCGTTGTTTTTATTTTTGCAGTTTTTTCTCTTTTACGAATATATTATATAAGTCCTATGTGAAGACTATTCAACCGAAATAAGATTTTTTTGTGAAAAGTTGGGAAAAGGGAATGTTGTTTTTGCTCTATATTTGACGATTTTCGAATAAATACCGATAATATTTGATTTTTATGTAAGGAGTTGATCTTAATTGTCCACACCGAATACTCATTTTGGCGCCGAGGCGATACGTAATATTATGAATGACGCGCGAGAAAAAAAGATATTTTTTCTTGGCGCGGGGGGTATAATGATGTCCTCCCTCGCTCTGTTGACCAAAAGAGCGGGCTATGAGGTGGGCGGCTCGGACCGCTCCAAGAGTGCACTGACCGACAAGCTCGAGGCGGCGGGAATAGAGATGTTTTATACTCACGCGGCTGAAAACCTCGGTGAAAATTGCGGTGCGGTGATATATACCGTTGCAGTCTCACCCGACAATCCCGAATACGCGAGAGCGCAAAATGAGGGAATACCCTGTATATCGAGAGCCGACTATCTCGGCTACATAATGACCGAATATAAAAACCGAGTTGGAGTTGCGGGTATGCACGGCAAGAGCAGCTGCACCTCGATGTGCGCGCAGATCTTTCTCAGCGCGGCAGAGAAGGGCTCGGTTACTCAACCCACCATCGTTTCGGGCGCGACCTACGCTTCTATGGGAGGCGCATATTATCTCGGCGATCAGGATAATTTCATCTTCGAGGCGTGCGAATATATGGATAGCTTCCTCGACTTCAACCCGACCGTTGCGGTCTTGCTCAACGCCGAGATGGAGCACGTTGACTATTTCAAGAGCATAGAGCAGATAAGAGATTCCTTTAGCCGATACGCTTCGCTCGTCGGCGAGCAGGGCACGGTCATATACAATATTGACGACGAAAATACAGTCATTTCGGCATCCAAGGTTAACGCGAATAAGGTGAGCGTCGGTCTGTTTGAGAACGCGGATTTTCGAGCAGTGAACGTAGATATTGATCGTTTCCCGATAGAATTTGATATTTTGCACAAGGGCGAGTTGTTTGCCCATATAAAAATAAACGCTTTTGGACTGCATAGCGTTTACAACGCGCTTGCGGCGGCTGCGGCATCGGTCGCTTGCGGACTTTCCGCCGAGGATATTGCCTGCGGTCTTGCCGATTTCAAGGGCGCGGGTCGCAGAATGGAATATAAGGGCGAGA
>SVRA01000040.1 GCA_015065075.1 Oscillospiraceae bacterium | reverse complement strand
CCGCAAACGATACAACGCTTTTTGTCCTCTTCCTCCGACGGAACAACGTATAAATACTTGAAGCCGTAATATTTGTATACCCTATCTCCTACTTTATAGTCATTCAGATGGTCGGTAATCTTGCCGGCCGAGGGGATGGTCGGGTGGTCGCTTATATTGAGCTTGTATCTTTCGCCGACGAATAATGCCGAGCGAGTTATTACTTCACCGTTGTCTTTTTTTATTGTTAAAATCAGATCTTGCCTGTCGTATGTACCTGGTCGTCCGGGGGCGCGGTCAAAGGTTCCTACACTATCTTCCACATCAACGTTGGAGACGATTCCACTCCACGATGAATCAATCAATTTCATTGGCACTCCGGTAATAAGAAATGGCAAGGTCATAAAGAGAACATAGCAGCCAATTTGAACTGCGACAAAGCTTTTCGGACTGTATTGAGGCATGGGAAATATGCGCTCTCCCCACATAATGATAGCAAACAGAAACAGAGCGAAAAGGATACAGCAGGAGGTCACTCTGATAATGATATTCATTTTGCGCTTTTTTAGCAAGGACTTTGGAAGCTGCGGCCGATTATTATCTATTGTCATTATTGTCTCCTTTTCTTAGAGGTCCACCAATCGTAGTACGGGTCGTAATGGCGAGGGGTGACGTAGAAATTCACGTGGCAGTCGGGACAGTCGCTTTCGGAAAGCGTTCTGCCGCAAACGGGACAAATGAATATCTCGTCGCTTCGCGACATGTTCTGCGGATATTTCGTACCCTTGTAGTGCTTGATTATGTCGTTGGGTCTGAATACCTGATAAGATATCTTTTCAGCCGGAATTCTGATTTTTACGATCTCTCCCCGACTCTTTTCTACGGTTATCACCGTGTAAAATATCTGCTTCATAGGAAATCTCGATACAGCTACCGCAAAGGTTATCGGTTCCCAATCGAGTATGAGGTCGGACTTTATTACCTTGCCCTCCCAATCCTTGTCAAAGAGCATTTGGAGAAGCTTGGATTTGTACATAATGATAGCATAAACGAGTGCGAAGAACGGGATCGCAAATATGCCGAAGCGCGCGTTTTTAAGTGTCGAATAATAAGCAACGTGAATTGCTATCAAAGCCGCGGCAACGAGCAGCATAATGACTGCGCGCAAAATTATTTTTCTTATTATTTTACTTTTTACAGTCATTTCTGTCCTCCCGCTGTTTGTTCTGTAATTACATTATAACACACGGTCAGGTGATTGTCAATAACAATCGAGAGAAAAATTTACACAAAAAATCACGCCACGATTTATACATATTGCACAAGCATATTTTTCTTGCAAAAAAGCAATTTTCCCTCTTGAAAAAAATGTAAAAATGAGTTATAATATATTATATATGTCTATTTTAGGAAAGGAACGCCGTGCTTATGAAAAAAACTCTTAATATCGGACTGCTTGGATTTGGAGCAATGGGTAAAACACACGCTTTTTCCGTGGCATCGCTTCCCTTTTACTTTGAAGATGCGAATTTTTCTGCAAGATATGCGGCGGTCTGCACCTCACACCCCGAGAGCGCAAAAAAAGCCTCAGAAAAATACGACCTCGGATACGCTACGGATAATGAAGACGTTATCATCGGCGATAGCGAGATAGACGTAATTGATATCTGCACTCCGAATATTAACCACTATGAGACCGCAAGAAAGGCTATTCTTGCAGGCAAGCACGTGCTCTGCGAAAAGCCGTTGGCGGTCACCGCGGCGCAGGCTACCGAGCTTGAAGAGCTTGCGGCAGAGGCGTTTGCTAAGAACGGGCAGGTCTGCGGTATCGTTTTCAATAACAGACATCTGGCGGCGATCAGACGAGCCAAGGAGATAATAAGCGAGGGCAGACTCGGCAAAATTCTCACGTTCGATTTCAGATACTATCATAATAGCTGTATCGATCCCGACAGGACGGTTGGCTGGAAGCAGGACAAGGATATATGCGGCGCGGGTACTTTGTTTGATCTCGGCTCGCATATCGTTGATCTTTGCCGTTATCTTTGCGGTGAATTTGACGAGGTATACGCCAAGGAGCAGATCGCATTCCCCGAGCACAAGCGCGCGGACGGAAGTCTGTGGCAGACCAACGCCGATGAGGCGGTATATATGACTGCTACGCTTAAGTGCGGCGCGGTAGGCTCGCTTGTTGCAAGTAAGATAACCGTTGGAGAAAACGACGGACTTACCTTTTCGGTCTACGGCACGGACGGTGCGATAAAATTCGACCTTATGGAGCCCGATTGGTTGCATTTTTACGATGCGAATGCCGAGGGCGGCAGCTTCGGTGGATATAAGGGCTTTACCAAGATAGAATGTGTGGGAAGATACCCTGCTCCAAGCGGTAAATTCCCCTCTCCCAAAGCGCCTAACGGTTGGCTCAGGGGTCACATTGAGTCTATGTACGCATATCTCTCTGCGGTAAGTGAAGGTCGCGAGGCTTCGCCCTCGTTTGCCGACGGAGCGAGAGTACAAGAGGTGCTTGAGGCGGCGCACGAGTCGCATTTGTGCGGCAAAGCTGTTAAAATCGGGAAATAACACTTCTCTATTTAGGATTATAATAAAAAACAAATGAAAGGAGACCGATATGTTCGTTATAGGAATAACGGGACCGAGCGGCGCAGGCAAAGGCGCGGCATCGGAATATCTTATTTCAAAAAACGTAAACGTGATAGATGCAGACGTTGTTTATCACGGCGTAATATCGCCTCCTTCGGACTGTCTTAACGAATTGGTCAGTCACTTTGGTCGGCAGATACTTGACGGCTCGGGCGCGCTTAACCGCCAAGCTCTGGCAAGGCTCGTTTTTGGCGAGGAAAACCGAGAAAGGCTTGACCTACTCAATAAGATCACGCACAAATACGTTGTTGCAAGGATACGCGAGCAGGTAAAGGAATATGCTCTCGCGAAAGTCAAGGCTTGTGCGATCGACGCTCCCCTGCTCATTGAGGCGGGACTTACCGATGACTGCGACCTCACTGTCGCGGTGCTTGCCGACAAGGAAATAAGAGCGGAGCGTATTGCAAGGCGTGACGGCATTGATATGAGCTTGGCTTTGTCCAGAATAAACTCACAGAAGCCCGACGAGTATTACGCCCGTGGCTCTGATGCGGTCATATATAACAACGGCACGGTATATGAGCTTTATGAGGCGCTTGAAAAGGCACTTGCAGACGGAGGTGCCGTGATATGATAAGAACAAGAAAAAATATGAACGGCATGGGAATGGGTAAGCTTATTATCATTCTTCTTGCCATATCCGTGGTATTTGGATTCGTGTTTGATTTCGTTGTGACGAAAATTGAGCGAGCCATTTACCCCAAGCCAAGCGAATATGCCGAATACGTGAGCAGATATTCCTCCGAATACGGTGTTCCCGAGGAGCTTGTCTGGGCGGTGATCAAGACGGAGAGCGATTTTAAGGCGTCTGCCGTCTCGGGAGTCGGTGCGGTCGGTCTTATGCAGCTTATGCCCGAAACGTTCAATGAAATCACGAATTTTCGTCTCAACGAAAGGCTTGATGCGGGAATGAGATACGATCCCGAAACGAATATCCGCTACGGGACTTATTATCTCTCATATCTATACGCTCGCTATGGAAGCTGGAGCACTGCCCTCGCCGCATACAACGCAGGACTTGGCAAGGTTGACGGATGGCTTGAGGACGATGAATATTCATCCAATGGTAGCACGCTCGACCGTATTCCCTACAAGGAAACGCGCAACTACGTAACAAAGGTGCAGAAGGCACTCCGGATGTACGAGGATCTCTATTGACGAGGCCTAAAAAGTGAATAAAAAATTTATATACAGGTGCATATTCATTATGCACGAAAAGAAAGGATGACTGATATGAGCAAGGAACTCACCTACTCCAGAAAGAACTTTTACGATACCGCAGACGAGGCGGCTGTCAAGACTGTGTACGACTACTGCGAAGGCTATATGGCGTATATGGACAATTCCAAGACCGAGCGCGAGACCGTGACCGAAACTATCGCTCTCGCTGAAAAGCACGGCTACAAGCCCTACAATTTCGGCATGACGGTTAAGCCCGGTGACAAGTATTACTACAACAACCGCTCGAGAAACCTCTACCTTTTCCGTATCGGCAGTGAGGATATAAACAACGGTATGAGAATCGTTGCTTCTCACATCGACAGCCCTAGACTCGATCTCAAGCAGGTGCCGATCTACGAGGACGGCGGATTCTGCTTTGCTAAGACTCACTATTACGGCGGCGTTCGTAAGTACCAGTGGGTTGCTATGCCTCTCGCGCTTCACGGCGTGGTTGCAAAGAAGGACGGCAGCTCTGTGACCATTCGCGTAGGCGATGAAGACGGCGAGCCCGTATTCTACATCAACGATCTTCTTCCCCACCTTGCAAGAGAGCAGAGCGCAAGACCTCTCGGTACTGCTATCCCCGCTGAAAGTCTCAACATCGTGCTTGGCTCGAGACCTCTTGCCAACACCGACGAGGGTGAAAAGATAAAGAAGAACGTTCTTGCCATTCTTAATGAAAAATACGACATTACAGAGGAGGATTTCCTCTCGGCAGATCTTTTCGTAGTTCCCGCAGGCAAGGCTCGCGACGTTGGCTTTGACCGTTCGCTTATTTCCGCATACGGTCACGATGACAACGTTTGCGCTTATCCTTCCCTTACCGCGCTCTTTGAGTCTGATGCAAGCGAGCACACCCTTATGGTAGTGCTTGCCGATAAGGAGGAGATCGGAAGCGAGGGTAACACCGGTATGCAGTGCGAGCTCTTTACCGATCTTATGGGTGCTATCACCGCAGAGCTTGGCGGTAACATATATGCTGTAAAGGCAAACTCCAAGTGCCTCTCTGCCGACGTAAACGCTTGCTTCGATCCCAACTTCCCTGAGGTATTTGAGTCGAGAAACACCGCGAAGATCAACTGCGGAATTACTATGTCCAAGTACACCGGAAGCGGCGGAAAGGGCGGCACAAACGATGCTCCCGCAGAGTACATCGCTTGGATCAGAAGAATATTTGAGGAAAACGGCGTTCTCTGGCAGACCGCAGAGCTTGGTAAGACCGACGTGGGTGGCGGCGGAACGGTTGCAAAGTTTGTTGCAAAGCACAACATCGAGACCGTTGACCTTGGTGTTCCCGTTATCTCGATGCACGCTCCCTACGAGGTAGTTTCCAAGGCAGACGTTTATTCTGCTCACAAGGCTTTCCTCGCCTTCAATATGGCTTAATTTATGTTTGAAAAGCTTGTATCGACCGTGGAAAAATACGACAGGCTTGAATATGAGCTTGCCAACAACACGGCTTTGATAACAGATGCCACGGCTTACGCCAAGGCAATAAAGGAATATCGCTCGCTGACGCCCGTGGTTGAAAAATACCGTGAATATAAGCGGGCGCAGAGCGATATCAGTGATGCTTTACAGATAATCGACGAATCTGACGATGCAGATATGCGTGAATTGGCTCAAGAGGAGCTCAAGGCGGCTAAATCCAGACTTGAGGTTCTTTCTGAGGAGCTGACCGTGCTTTTGCTACCGCGCGACCCTAACGACGACAAAAATATTATCGTCGAGATAAGAGCGGGCGCGGGCGGCGAGGAGGCGGCGCTTTTTGCCGCAGTTCTCTTTCGTATGTACTCTATGTACTCTGCGGCGGTTGGATTTAAGGTCTCGATAGCGAATGCCAACGAGACCGAGCTTGGCGGATACAAGGAGATATGCTTCACCGTTGAGGGCGACGGCGCATATTCGAGATTCAAGTTTGAGTCGGGTGTTCACCGAGTTCAGAGAGTCCCCGAGACCGAGTCTCAGGGGCGCATACAGACCTCGACGGCTACGGTTGCCGTGCTTCCCGAGGTCGAGGACGTTGAGGTTGAGATCAAGGATTCTGATCTTATATATGAGTCCTGCAAATCGAGCGGTGCGGGCGGTCAGCACATCAACAAGACCGAATCTGCGGTCAGACTGACACACAAGCCCACTGGCATCGTGGTTGAGTGTCAGGAGGAGCGCTCGCAGTTCAAAAACAAAGACAAGGCACTCAAGATGCTTCGCGCAAAGCTTTATGATATAAAGCAAAGAGAGCAATCCGAGAAGGTCGCATCCGACAGAAAAAATCAGGTTGGAACGGGTGACCGAAGCGAAAAGATACGAACCTACAACTATCCTCAAAATCGCGTGACCGATCACCGTATAGGTGTCACGCTCTATTCGCTTGATAGCTTTGTTAACGGAAATATCGGTCAGATGATCGATTCGCTTATTGCCGCCGATACCGCGGAAAAGCTAAAAGCGGAAAACAACGGTTAATTTGAAGAAAGGAGCCGCACAAATGGAAACTGTGGTACTGAAAATTGAAGATCCCGTAAAGCAGAGCGCGCAGATCGAGCGTGCGGCGGCTCTGATACGCGACGGTGGACTTGTAGTTATCCCGACCGAGACGGTCTACGGTCTTGGCGGTGATGCTACCAATCCCCTGTCGTCTCAAAAAATATACGCCGCAAAGGGTCGCCCCTCGGATAATCCCCTGATCATCCATATAAGCGACCCTCGCGATGCGGAAAAATATGCATTTACAAACGAGCTTTACTACAAGCTCGCCAAGGCATTTATGCCCGGTCCGCTGACCGTGATACTTCCTAAAAAGGACACTGTGCCTCGCGAGACCACGGGCGGACTTGATACTGTGGCAGTCCGTTGTCCTTCAAATCCCGTTGCAAGCGCGATAATTCGTGCGGCGGGCGTGCCTATCGCCGCGCCGTCGGCAAATATTTCGGGCAGACCGTCCGCTACGGCGGTCAAATACGTAATTGAAGACTTTGACGGCAGAGTTGATATGATAGTCGACGGAGGCGAGAGCGAGATAGGTCTTGAATCAACGATTGTCCTTATCACAGAGAATAACGGATTGATGCTTCTCCGCCCCGGTGCGATAACCTACGACGCTCTTTGCTGCGTTTGCGAGAATGTGACAATTTCCCCGACGCTTGAGGGCACGCTCAGTGAAAACGAGCACCCCATATCCCCCGGAATGAAGTACCGTCATTACGCTCCGTCGGCTAAATTCGTTTTGCTTGACGGAAACGAGGCTTCTATAATAAAATTCCTCAAGGAAGAGCAAAAGCGGTGCAGATGTGCCGTGCTTTGCTACGATGAGGAGGCAGAGCTTTTGTCGGGCGGTCTGCTCTTGCCCATCGGTAAACGCGGAGACCTCAAAACTCACGCGAGGATGCTGTTTGCACGTCTGCGCGAGTGCGACACGCTCTCACCCGATATAATTTACGCTCATATTCCCGACAAGGCAGGTCTTGGACTTGCTCTTTACAACCGTATGATACGCGCGGCGGCTCACACGGTGCTTAACGTTGAAGATTAAACTTTTTGAAAGGTACAGATACATAACATGGCGAAGAAAAAGAAACAGAACGAACCGCAGGAAATCGTTTATGCCCCTATAGTTCCCCAGCCTATTACGGAAACCATCGAGAAGAACTATATGCCCTATACCATGAGCGTTATAGTTTCCCGTGCTATCCCCGAGATCGACGGCTTTAAGCCCGCACACCGAAAGATCCTTTACACGATGTACAATATGGGTCTATTGAAGGGTGCGAGAACCAAGAGCACGAACATCGTGGGATCGGTAATGAAGCTGCATCCCCACGGTGACCAGTCTATTTACGAAACTCTGGTACGCTTGACGCGCGGAAACGAGACCTTGCTTCACCCTCTCGTTGACTCCAAGGGAAGCTTTGGCAAGCAGTATTCGTCCGACATGAAGCCTGCTGCGGCTCGTTACACCGAGGCAAAGCTCGACGGATTCTGCGCAGAGCTTTTCGAGGGTATCGACAAGAACGCGGTGGATATGGTCGATAACTACGACGGCACTATGAAGGAGCCCAGACTCCTCCCCACCACCTTCCCGAATATTCTCGTTACGCCCAATAGCGGTATCGCGGTCGGTATGGCATCCGATATCTGCTCGTTCAACCTTGCCGAGATCTGCGACGGTACTATTGCGATCCTTAAAAAGCCGGATATTTCGGTCGATAAGATAATGGACATTATCAAAGCCCCCGATTTTCCCGGCGGCGGACAGATAATATACGATCGCGAGCAGATGCGCGCCATATACGAAACGGGTGACGGCTCTTTCAAGATCCGTTCGAGATATTCGTACGATCCTGCGGCTAACTGTATTGATATACTTCAGATCCCCTATTCCACCACTATTGAGCAGATACTCAACAAGATCTCGCAGCTTGTTAAAGAAGGCAAACTCAAGGAGGTCGTGGATTTCCGAGACGAAATAGATCTGAGTGGTTTCAGACTTACGCTTGATCTTCGCAAGGGCGTTGATCCGGACAAGCTGATGCAGAAGCTCTTTAAGGCAACTCCTCTTGAGAATAGCTTTAAGTGTAACTTTAACATCATCATTGATTCCGAGCCGCGCCAGCTTGGAGTTGTTGATATTCTTTCCGAGTGGATAGAATTTAGAAAGGCATGTCTGAGACGCGAGCTCGCATTTGATCTCGGCAAGAAAAAGGATAAGCTTCATCTTCTGCTTGGTCTTGGAAAGATTCTTCTTGATATCGACAAGGCTATCAGAATTATCCGTAAGACCGAAAAGGACGAGGACGTTATTCCCAATCTCTGTGCCGGATTCAATATTGACGAGATCCAGGCGAACTACATTGCGGATATCAAGCTTCGTAATCTCAATCGCGAATATATACTTAACAGAATTTCCGAGATCGAAGATCTCAAAAAGGAAATCGCCGATATCGAGGAGATACTTGCCGACGAATTTAAGCTCAAGGCGCTTATTGCAAAGCAGTTGACCGATATCAAGAAGAAGTACGGTCAGCCCAGAAAAACGCAAATACTTGAGGCCGAAAACGTTGAGGTCTACGTTGAGGAGGAAACGGTTGAAAACTATCCTTGTAAGATCGTTCTCTCTCGCGAGGGATATTTCAAGAAGATCACCTACCGTTCGCTTCAGGGTAACGACGAGCAGTATTTCAAGGACGGAGACGGCTTGCGTCAGATATTTGACGCAGAAAACAAGGACACGGTATTTTTCTTTACCGACAAGGCTCAGCTTTACCGTGCCGCTGTAAACGATTTTGAGAACTGCAAGGCATCGGTCATCGGTGAATTCGTGCCTGCGGCGCTCAAGATGGATCCCGGTGAGAAGCCGATCTTTATGACTATACAAAGTGAATTCCGCGAGGGATATAACTACGTATTCGTATTTGAGAACGGTAAGGGTGTTCGAGTTCCCGAAAAGGCTTACGAGGTATCCAGCGTTCGTCGAAAGCTCAAGGGTATATATTCTACTGCCTCGCCTATAGTGGCAGTTTTCTCGGAAAACGAAAAGAAGCCGTTTGATATAATGCTTGTTTCAAGCGAGGACAGGGCTATTATATTCAAGTCTTCTCTTATTCCTGTTAAGGCGACTAAGACTGCGGCAGGTGTTCAGCTTATGACGGTTAAGAACAAACAGAAGATAGTTAATGCTATATCAGATTTTGATAATACGTCGGAGGCGACCAAAGGTTACAGAAAGATCAAGCTTCCTGCGACCGGAGTTTTGCTAAGCGACAAGGATATTAAAAATCGTCAGATAAGTATTGATGAGGTGTAATAATATGAGTGAGAAGAAAAGAAAATTTTGGATAAGATTTATGGCAATATTGCTCGTTGTACTGATGGTTGGATCGGTAGCATACGCTGCATTGGCTATGTTGTTGGCTTAATAAAACCAAAAAGCTCTGTACCGAGGTACAGAGCTTTTTACTTTTGAGATCAGAAAAATAAGCTAAGGAGCAGAAGTGCGGAGATCGTAATAGCCGAACCTCCGAGAAGCTGCAAAAACGTATGTCTTTTCATCTTGATACTTGATATGAAGACGAATACGGTCAACACCGCGCCGACGGCTGCGGGAATATATAATCCCCAATATATCAGCATTGCTATGGGGCCGACGATTCCACAGGCGTGTCCGCTTGCTTTGAGGTGAAACAGCTTGTTGAATATTGCAATAAGCACTCCCGATATAAGATAATCGAGATATATGAATACGACCGTGTTTAACGGAGCGTCAAATATCAGGGCAAGCACGCATCCAAGAATATATCCCACTACTGAAAATATTATCGCAAGATTTCTCTGTCCCTCTCTGCCTTTATCCTTATAATACGGAATAAATCTTTGGAGTGGGTATGAGAGTATTGGTAATATTCCAAGGAAAAGTATTCCCAACAGCGTATCGACCAATCCCAAGGTTTTATATACACCCAGAATTATAAACAATGCGGACGCCATGATGGGTGGTACGGTCGCCACACGAATCATCTTATATACTTTATTCATTATCTGCCTCGCTCGTTTTGTTAAGCTTAATCTTCGAAGGTCTCTTCGGAGGGTTCGACGTTAAAAACTATAGTGTCTATCTCGCCGTCTCCCGTGGTGTCAAGCATGATCGCATCTGCCTCACCGTCACCGTCGATATCTACTGCGCCGAGCACTTCGGACTTGTTCTTCTTTTGTAACAGCTTATATACGACAAAAGCAACTGCCGCAGCTGCCGCCAATGCCGCAACTATTATTGCAATAGTCTTTAAGCAGGACTTTCCCTTTTTTGAAGTGTTTTCCATATATAATACCTCCTTAAAAATTTATGAAAATTATGTTGATTAAATTATACCATTTTACTATTTAAAATATGTGAATGACTTGTAAATTGTTAAAATCTTTTGAAACTTGACAATATATATTCGTCCTTTTGGGAACAATATTATACAAATAAAAACAATTTTATTTGCGAGGGGAAAAATTATGCAAAAGACAAATGCGCGCTCATGCGCGATAATAGGGTGCGGTAACGTCGGCGCGGCGACGGCGTATGCGCTGATGCACAGCAGACTTTTATCAAAGATCGTTCTTATAGATATAAACAAGAAAAAAGCGTTTGGAGAAGCAGAGGATATTTCGCATTCGCTTCCCTTTAACGCTCCTATGGAGATAATTGCGGGCGATTACCCCGATATTGCGGACTGCGGGATCGTTATTATCACTGCGGGAGCCAATCAGGTCCCCGGGGAGTCGCGGATAGCGCTCTTGCAAGAAAACGCAAGGATATTCAGAAGCATTATTGACAACGTGGTCAAATATAATCAGGACGGTATAGTGCTGATAGTGACTAATCCCGTTGATATATTGACCTATATCACTCTTGCGAGGTCGCAACTGCCGGCTGAGCGCGTAATCGGTTCGGGAACAGTTCTAGACACGGCAAGATTGAAGGAAAAGGTTGGACGCTATCTGGGAGTTGACAGTAGAAACGTTCATTCGTTCGTAATCGGAGAACACGGGGACAGCGAGGTGGCTGTCTGGAGCAGTGCGAACGTTTCGGGTATTGATCTTACCAGCTATTGCGCCGAGCGAAAGATCGAATACGACAAATCTGCGCTTGATCGACTTGCCGCGGAGGTGATGACGAGCGCGTACAGAATAATTGAGGCAAAGGGCGCGACCTATTACGGAATTGCGGATTCGGTACGAAGAATAGTCTCGGCTATAGTTAACGACGAGCACACTATTCTTCCCGTTTCGGCAAGACTTAAGGGAGAATACGGGATTTACGACGTTTGTATGGGTATTCCCTGCATCGTTGGAAGAAATGGAATTGAGCAGATATTGGAGATCCCTCTTGATGCGACAGAGCACTCGCGACTTCACAGATCTGCCGAGGCGTTGAAGGCGGCAATATCTGAATTATAACAAACAAAGGAGAGAACCTTGAAGTTCTCTCCTTTTTGAGTTAATTATACATAGCTCGTGGACCGCCGATGTATTTGGGGCGGGTATAAGCGCAAATGACGTTCGCTTCTCCAATCTTCGAGATCAAGAGGCGAATCGGCACTACTACGTCCCTCAGGTGCATTCCAATAAGCGTACCGCCGATGTCAATGCCTGCGTGCGCCTTGATATGCTCAACAACGACGGGAGCGGTCATATTTTCGTAGGTCAAGGTTGCAAAAGAGCCGCCTGCCTTGGGCTGAGGCATGACTGAAACGGGCTCGTAGCTATATTTTTCAGCGCATTCTCTTTCTATCACAAGTGCTCTGTTGAGATGCTCACAGCACTGAGCTGCCAAGAAAATTCCCTTTTCCTTTAAAACTGGATATATTTCGTCGAATACTATTTTTGCCGCCTCGTAGCTTGATCCCTTGCCGATATTTGAGCCGAGGATCTCGGATGATGAGCAACCGACAACGAAAATATCGCCTGCTTTAAGTGTGATCTTGTCGAGCATTTCGTTTATAAGTGCTCGCGCCGCGTCCTTTATTTCTGTGGCAAACTCATCCTTTACAGATGCGTCTGCGCCTCTGCAAATATCTGACATTACTCTCCGCAAGCCTCGCTATCGCAAAGGACGGTTACGTTAGGATGGAGCTTGAGCAGAGTTGCGGGACAAGAGGTGGAAATTCTGTCGGAAAGCAGCTGCTTGAATACTTCTCTCTTTGCCTTGCCGTTGATGAGGAGGATGATCTTCTTTGCGCTGAAGATAGTGCCCATACCCATTGTGAGCGCGCTTGTGGGGATGACCTCATCCTCGGTAAAGAAGCGCGAGTTTGCCGCGATAGTGTTTTCGGTGAGTGCGGTCTTGTGAGTGTAGAGATAAAGGTTTTCTTCGGGCTCATTGAAGCCAATGTGACCGTTCTGACCTATTCCGAGCACCTGAATATCTACAGCTCCGAGGCTCTTGACTATCTTTTCGTAGTTTTCGCACTCTGCATCGGGATCCTCTGCCTCTCCGTTGGGTACGTAGGTGTTTGCCTTGTCGATATTGACATGGTCAAACAGATTGTCGTTCATAAAGTAGCGGTAGCTCTGTCTGTTGCTGGGGGAGATGGGATAATATTCGTCAAGGTTGACGGTTTTGATATTTGAAAAATCAATCAAGCCCGACTTATTCATCTCAACGAGCTTTTTGTACATTCCAATGGGTGTAGAACCTGTTGCGAGACCGAGCACGGAGTCACCCTTGACGTTGATCTGCTTCGCAATTATATCTGCGGCAGCGGCAGACATTTCTTCATAGCTTGAAAATTTTAAGATCTTCATAATATTTACCTTTCTGTATATTAATTACCATTTATCAGTATCATTTTCGGGAATGACTTCTTTCATTGCGACGATAGCGCACTCTATCATGCTGTCGTCGGGCTCAAGCACGGTTATATGCTGAAGCCATACACCCGGCGCGGAAATTATGCGTGTGAGCCAGTTGTCGTGTTTGCCTGCGATCTTGATAAGCTCGTATCCTATGCCGACGATAAGCGGTAAAAGCAACAGCTTTATAAGAATACGGATAAGCATTTGAGGAACGAATCCGAATGCGAGTAAAAACAACGGGTCGATGAAGAACGAGATCAATATGCTGACGAGAACCATAAGTATCAGGAAGCTTGTTCCGCATCTGGGGTGAAATCTTCTCTGCTTTCTTACGTTTTCAACGGTAAGCTCAAGTCCTGCTTCGTAGCAGAAGATGGTTTTATGTTCCGCACCGTGGAACTGGAAGGTTCTTTTGATGTCCTTCATGAGCGTCATAAGTGCCATGTATCCTACGATGAGAACGATTTTCAAAATTCCCTCAAACACAGATTTAATAAGTGATTGAACTGCCTCGTTTTCATGCTTTAAAAACGGCATAACGTAGGTCGCACCCGTATAAATGACGGTAGGAAGTACGAAAAAGAGTCCAATTGAAAGCAAAATTCCAAGAACCGTTCCGATCGTCATAACGATTGCCGTCATTGCGGAGCTTTCTTTTTTCTCGGTTGTTTTTTCAGCCAAACTTTCTTCGTTTGACTCTGTTTCGCAAGCGGGGTCGTCCGTGGTAGCCGTATCGGTGGCTTCTGCGGTGATCTGCTCATCATTTTGCATGGCATTTCCCTTTTTCTCTGCCTTTTTTGCGGCCTTTGCGGCTTTTTTCGCCTCTTTTTCGCGTCGAAGCTCCTCTTCTGCTTCTTCAAGTCCAGAAATCTCTGCCGAGCGCATAAGGCACTTTGTACCCATGGTCATAGAGTCGATATAATTGAAGAGTCCGCGAATTATAGGAAGTTTGAAAAATTTAGCTCGCTTTTTGGTCTCGGTGGGAAACTTTTCGAGTACGATCTCACCTTGTGTGTTTCGCACAGCCATTGCGGTGGTCTCGGGACCGCGCATCATTATTCCCTCCATCAATGCCTGACCGCCGATGGAAGTTTTTTTTACGCAACAGCTATTATCTTTTTTTCTGCTCATCTATAAAGGATATCCTTTCACTTCATTATTTAGTATAAAACATATTATCAAATAATGTTACCACGAATATGTTAACAGCGTGTGAAATTTGATAATATTTCAGAAAAAAAGCGCTAAAAAGCTCCGAAGCATAGGTCTCGGAGCTTTTTAGCTGAATTTTATTCGGGAATATAGACATCTCCGCTATGGATCTGACATTCATAAAGACTGTATGCGCTATCTATGGTCGTGGGGTCATCGGCATAGATGTTACCATTGTATTTTACGATAGCTGTATCCCCTACCTTGAGAATGCCCGCTTTGAAATAACGAAGCAGCTTGATATCCGTGGTCTTTACCGTAAATTCGATACCGTCCTCCTCGTTCTCCATCATCGGTGCGTCGTTTATCTTGAAGTAGTCCTCGCCTATCTCGGTTATCGTGCCTGCAACCCATTTGTCTGTGCTTTCGGGAGCTTCTTTAGGATTAGTGAGCACGTATTCGATGATCTCATTTGCCGCGCTCTTGCCGATAAAGAAGCAGCTTCCATAACGGAAGATATTAGTTTTGATATACCCTTCGGCATAAACCTCGATTGCAAATCCATTCATTGGAAGAATGTCACTTGATACAACCAGGCTGATTTTTTGTCCTGAACCGTGGTAATCTTCGTATTTGATCGCTTCCGCATCAGCGCATTTTTCGGTAAAAATCTTCCAGACGTGATCGCTTTGTTCTATTGACAGTTCATATTTTTTTGCTGCAGTCCAAACGTCTTCGTCATGGTCATAATAATAGTTAAGAAATGAGACGTTTTCAGAAAGATTCTTTAAAGCGATCATTTCGCCAAAGGTTTTTGGGGGATCGAATTTATATCGGAATATTGAATAGACAACGAACTCATCAGTTCCTTCAAGCTTGACTGCTATCGCGTCGTTATCGGGTGCACCCTTGATTGAATATGCCACACAATCTATTTCATATCTTCCTCCGTCACCAAAGTCGTCATAACCGTAGGCAATCATCTCCCCAAGGTATTCTCCCAAAAGATCCTCGGGTATCTTCTCATTTACATAGTAATAGTTATCGTCATTTACGTCAATTAACCAGAATTTTTCATATATATCGAGATATTCCCAACTCCATTCGTAAGCGAGCTCTTCTCCGTAAGGTTTTAAACCTTCCTTGTATTTGCGATTATCGAGCCATATTTCCCTGCCGTCCTCGTCGAACTGCGGCGTTGTGTCGACGGTAGCGTCGGTTTTTTCGCTGTTGTTTTCGGTTTCTTGACCCCCATCAATCTGCGGAGTTGCTCTGTCGGCTATGAGAAAACCTACGGGGATAGCCGCGGCAAGAATGGCAACGCAAGCCGCTACGGCAATCAAGCGTGCCCAGGGTGTGCTTTTTCTCCTCGGCTCATCCTTTGCTTCTTTTACAATATCGTCGTCAATAAG
>SVRA01000125.1 GCA_015065075.1 Oscillospiraceae bacterium | reverse complement strand
AGAAAGGTAACCCAAAGAACTTCCAAGCATTTAGTCCTTTGAAAGTCCGAGCCGATCTTTCTTCCATACGTGAATGTTGATTTTATATCCCCACCCCACCTCTTTCAAAAACCTTTAAAAAAGGGATATAGGGGAAATTATAGTTGTTTTTTATTTGAATTTCTTTTTGACGACTTCAACGATACGGATTATCGCGGGAGTGAGAATGATATTGATGCCGAGCTCGATGACGAAATTGATCCAGATCAGCCCCGCAATAAATAAAAATACGTTTTGTCCGCCTGCCCATTTTTCAGAAATGGTGTTGCTGAAAAACAGTACCATTCCGATAAGGAAAATGCCGGTATTTATGACAGGAGCAGACGCAGAAGCGAGCAATGTCCTCAAATACACGAGCTTGCCCTTGAATGCTTTTTCCAAGCCCTTATAAATTAGTCCCGAGCCAAGTCCAGCCGCGACAGCCTTAAGCGTCGCCACGACTACGTACATAATGGGATTGGACTCCATCAAAATGTAAGTCATGCCGCCCGGTGCCATGACCGTTAGCACCACCGTCATAATTCCGAAAACGAGTCCAAGAACTGCTCCCTCTATCGGACCGAGCAAAAATGCTCCGACAACGATGGGGATAAGCACGAACGACAGCTCGATACCCATTGCCGCAAACGGCGCAGACACCAAAGTGCCGACGTACTGCATGACGAATATAAGTGCGATCAAGATCGCAAGCTGTGCAAGCTTCAAAACCTTTTGCTTTGACGATGCTCTCATTTTTCTGCCTCCTTTTCGCCGCGTGCGGTCATACGTACCGCCGCCAAGGTGGCGCAGTTGAAATAAAACATATAAAGTTCTCCTTGAGGGAATTTCACCCTCTGCTGTCGTCTCAAAGTGAGTACGGCGCGTAAAATTTATAATTTCGGAAAACGATTTGGCTTTTAGCGGCAGGAGCAAGCCCCTGACCTACGGTCTCGCGATAACGAGCTCCGAATTTCTGCGCTCTGCATTTTCCGTTATTATCAAAATTAAAAATCAGCCTACGGTGTTTTTGTAAATACACGCAAGACCCTTGAGGGTCAAAGTGGGATCATAGCGGAAGCTGCGCGAGCAATTCGCGATCACGCCCTTGCACTTCTCTCCCGTGGCGAAAAGCAAGGCCTCGCCACTCTTACATTTGAGCTCTTTTTCAAATCGGTCAACAAGACCGTCGATCATAGCCGCCTGACCGAGCACAACGCCCGAAATAAGCGACTCCTTTGTGTTCTTGCCGATCGCGCGGGCAGAGCCCGTCAGCTCTATGCTCGGCAAAAGCGCGGCTTCTCTGTGTAGCGCGTCAAGAGACATATCTATACCCGGAAGAATAGCGCCGCCGACTACTTCTCTGTTCTTATTTATCGCAAAAAGCGTCGTGACCGTGCCCATATCGAGTATGACAGCAGGTCTATCAAGCTTTTCTTCCTTCATCGTGGCAACCGCCGCGCTCGCGTTGGCTACAATGTCCGCACCAAGCTCCGCAGGGTCGTCGATCCGTATCGCAAATCCCGTTTTCACCCCGGGGCCTACGACAAGCGGTGTTTTGCCCGTCAGGGCAAGAATGACGTGACGGATAACGTCGTTGAGCGGAGGTACTACGCTTGCCATGATCACACCGTCAACCGCCCTTGCGTCAACTCCCGAGTAATCGAGTAATTGCTTGACTAAAATGACGTATTCGTCGGCAGTTCTGCAAAGATCCGCCGCAACCTTGAACTTCGATACGGGCTCTGCCTCAACACCGTCAAAGATCGCAAACGAAATATTCTTATTCCCTACGTTTACTGCCAAAAGCATAGCGTTTCTCCTTTCGTTGTTTTTATGGGGCTTTGCCCCAAACCCCACTTAGAAACTTTTTGCAAAAAGTTTCTAAGAACTTCAAAAACTCCCCCCAAAAGATAGACAAGGTTTTTTCCTCATCGTCAAGTGAGGTGAAACGTCTGTAATCCATCTATCCTTATTGAAAGTTTTTTGGAGAGCGCGAGAACCTTTTTTACCAAAAAAGGTTCTCGCATCTCTTCCTCCGTCTTACTTCTTAAGCCAAGACATCATCTGTCTGAGCTCCGCACCGGTCTGCTCAAGCTGATGCTCGGACTCAACGCGGCGGGTAGCGAGGAACTTAGCCTTACGTCCTGCGCTGAACTCCTGCATAAACTCGGAAGCAAAAGTACCGTTCTGGATCTCGTCGAGGACCTTCTTCATTTCCTTACGGGTCTCGTCGGTGATAAGTCTCTTACCGGTTCTGTAATCGCCGTACTCTGCGGTGTTGGAGATAGAATATCTCATCTTTGCAAAGCCGCCCTGGTTGATGAGGTCGACGATGAGCTTCATCTCGTGGATACACTCAAAGTAAGCCATCTCGGGCTCGTAGCCTGCGTTTACGAGGGTCTCGAAGCCTGCCTTCATAAGCTCGGTAACGCCGCCGCAAAGAACTGCCTGCTCGCCAAAGAGGTCGGTCTCGGTCTCTTCTCTGAAGCTGGTCTCAAGGATACCTGCTCTGCCTGCACCGATTCCGCAAGCGTATGCGAGTGCGTAGTCCTTAGCCTTTCCGGTGTAGTCCTGATATACCGCGATAAGAGAGGGAACGCCCTTGCCCTCCTGATACTGAGTTCTTACGGTGTGACCGGGGCCCTTGGGAGCGACCATGATAACGTCGATGTTCTTCTGGGGCTGAATGAATCCGAAGTGGATATTGAAGCCGTGAGCGAACATAAGCACGTCGCCGTCCTTCATATAGGGAGCAACCTGAGCGTTG
>SVRA01000124.1 GCA_015065075.1 Oscillospiraceae bacterium | reverse complement strand
GCTCCACGGCTGACTAAAGCAAAGCTTCTCAAGCTCCGCCACTCCGTCAAGCGCGTCGACGGTCAGCCTTTCGGGATAGATCCTCTTTCTCGCCTTTTTTTCGCCGCCAACCTTAATGTTTTCTTCCATATCTCCAAAAATCCTTGATCAATATCCAAACTTGCCCGAGAGCGAATCGTCGTCCTCGATCCAGCTCGAAACGGGAATAATTCTGTATTCGTCCTTTGTGTCGCGCACGATGACCGTCTCAATACCCGCGTTGATTATCTGGCGCTTGCACATCATGCAGCTGTTAGTGCCCGAATAAAGCGAGCCGTCGGCAGGATTCACACAGACCATATAAAGCGTCGAGCCGAGCATTCTGTCTCTGGGCGCGGCGATGATCGCGTTGGCCTCGGCGTGAACCGAACGGCACATCTCGTATCTTTCTCCGCGAGGGATCTGAAGCTTGTCCCTGATGCAGAAATTGATGTCGGTGCAGTTCTGTCTGCCTCTGGGCGCGCCGTTGTAGCCCGTCGAAACGATAACGTCGTCCTTGACGATGATAGCGCCGAAATGGCGGCGCATGCAGGTCGCTCTCTCCGCGACAGTCTGCGCGATATCAAGATAATAATTGTGCTTGGAAACTCTCTCGTTGCTCATATTAAACTCCATTCCGCCGCCGCAGGCAGCATAAATATCATAATCAATGAATTTTGCCTCAAGATCAAAATTCGCGCGTGAAAAAGAATACGTCATTATAAGAATAACCTTCACGCTGACCTTATTCAAATTTTTTCTCTCAAACCTGTCACAAATACTCGTATATTTTGTTATTATATTAGACGAGGCTCGCTTGTTCGTTACGCAGGATATGATATCAATAAAAATTTTTCCATATTTAACGCCCCAAGGCATATTTATTATAATTATACTATATCCAGATAAAAAAATCAAGTGCTTTACAAAAAATGACGCCAAATTGCAAAAAAGGTCATAAAATTGCTTCCGTTTTTATCAGCGATCGTAAAATCGTTGACAGATCGGAACAATTATAGTATACTTATCTTAGAGACATGCCAATACAAGGAGGGATGTCTTATGAAAATTATTCAAACAAGATTTATTACCACGTTAATTGCAAGAGCTATGCCTCTGCTCTTTCGCAGCCTTGAGCGCCTCTGATGCGCTCAAAAATCGGTCAAATAATTGGATTTTTAACATGTGCTGCGAAAGGAGAAATTTGAATGATGAAAAAATATACTAAAATTACGGCAATGGTTTTATCCTTGCTGATCTTTGCTTATTGCATTCCATTCAACGTTTTTGCTACAGACACAGACTCTTCTTATGTGTCCGAAACCGAGTCTGCCGGCTCAATGGTTGAAGAAAGCATAGAATTGGTCGAAAACGACGTTATCGGCGACGTTGTAGAGGTCGTCGAAATGAGACAAGAAAACGTAAAGCATTTCAGACTCGCCGACGGAACGTATGAGGCGATCATATATCCCCAAGCCGTTCACAGAAAGGACGAAAACGGAGTGTGGCAGGATATTGATAATGACCTTAAACTGCAAAGTTTAGAAGGCACGCAAAAATATGCCACAAGGGATCACCGCGTCCGATTTTCAAAAAATTTCGAGTTCAATAATCAACTGTTCTCATTAAATGAAAACGGTTACGCTATATCTATGACATTGGTAGGCACGGATAATTCCTTGTCTTCAAGCTCGTCTTCGTTGCGCCCTGGCGAAAGCCCAATACCCTCAAACTCGCCAAGCGTAGTGAATCCCGAAAAAGACCGCTCCGATACCAACTCTTATGGTTCTCTTGAAGAAGCCGTGTCGATTGACAATAAGAGCTCTATAATTTACAGCGGCGTCAAAGCTAACACCGATATAGAATACGTGCTTCAAGGCAACGATATAAAGGAGAATATCATAGTCAACGCAACATCCGACAGCTATGAATATCTTTTTGTAATGGAGCTGGTCGGATTAACCGCACAGCTTGATACCGTCGGAAACGTCAAGATCACCGATTCTGAAACAGGCCAGTCAAAGTATATTATCCCCGCACCGTATATGTACGACAACAATGGTATATATTCCTATGACGTTCATTATGAGCTTGCTATGATGTCCAATGGAAGATATGCTCTTGGAGTAGTTGCAGATGAAGAGTGGATAAACGCTGACGGCAGAGCATTCCCCGTCACCATAGATCCCACGCTAACGCTCGATATAGCTGCATTCGATTCGTATACGGACCCATATCCTAATAACTCTTGTTGTTATGGGTATTCCGAAGAACTGTGGATCAGCGACTCCCAGACTACTTATATTCAAATCGACATGCCCGAATTGCCTACCGAGGCAACTATAAACGATGTACAGCTGCACATCAGTTATTACTACAACGACAACATAACCTATGGAACGTTAGTAGTGGGAGCATATCAGATTTTAGAAAATTGGGAAGAACACCTGATAAACCACGACAACGCACCTAGCGTCAGCACGACTCAACTCTCTACCGCAAATCTTTTTGCGTCAACAGGCATAAGCGCATCAAATCCCGGACCTGCGTCCTTCGATATTACCGATGCGGCGGTCTCTTGGCACGCGGGAACTACGGGAAATTACGGAATCGCGCTAAAGCATGAATCGGGCTCCAATGAATCCGTTGTTTTGAAATCCTACGAATCTGGCGAGGATTATCCCTACATAAGCGTAAATTATTCTTACTATCTTCCCGATGGTGTATATGCTATAATGAGCGAGGCAACTCGACATTGGATAACGGTTGAAAGCGACAGTAAATATGCGGGAAGCAATAT
>SVRA01000039.1 GCA_015065075.1 Oscillospiraceae bacterium | reverse complement strand
CAGATGCAGCGCTCTTTATAGAAGTGCGCGGGAGCGACCGCGAGGAGCTCGCCTGCGGCGTGGTGGTGCGGACCGAGGAGGTTACGCAGGTTATTGACCAGCGTCAGCTCGACGGTGTTCTCGCCGACCGTGAGGTATTCGGAAAGGTCGACCTCATAGGGTGCCCACATTACAGTATCAAGCTTCTTTCCGTTCACCTTGATACGAACCGCATTTACTCCGTTCTTGACGAACGCAAGCTTATAGTCGGTGCTGTCGAGGTCAAACTTGCGGCTGACGGTCAACTCACCCGAGAAGAAGGTATAGCCGTTCTGCTCGAGGTTCTTGAGGGTGACCTCATCTTCGGGTTTAACTACGGTAAAGCCGCCGTCGCAGAAATAAGCGTTATTGGGGATAGGCTCGAATGCGCTCTCGCACTTGACTGCAAAGTCGCCGACGAGGTACATCGACTCGATCTCCATATCGTAGGTCAGCTTATTCTTCTCCGACTCGAAGATCTTGGCGTTTTCGATATTCTTGTAGGTCTGCTCGGACTGAACTATGGTCGCTTCAAGCTCGATGATATTCTCTCCGACCTTAGCATACTTCTGAATGTCGAGCATTCTGAACGACTGATCGCGGAAGCTGCCGCAATCGGTCTTGTCTATCTCGACTCCGTTTACCTTGATCGTGAAGATCTCGGGAGTTTCGCAAGCGAGGTAGAGCTTATCCGGGACGTAGTCCATATTTGCCGTGAATCTGCAACGCACGTCGACTGCGCGCTTGAGATCGGTGGTTCTCGGGACAATGTTGAGGACGTAGCCGTTCTCCTCCTGAAGCTCGCCGTCGAACCAATAGTCGCACTTATCGAGCGTGAGGGAGTTGTAGGTGCAGTTCTCTACTGTCCACTTGCCGCTGATATCGAGAGCTTTAAGCTCCTTCTCTGCCTTCTTCTCTGCGCAAGGTGTGCCGTCGTCTATTACGAGCAGGCTACCGTAGGGTGCGAAGGTATATTCGCCGCAGAAGTCGATCTTCTCGCCCGTTGCGATATCGATCGCGTAGCTTCCGCGAGATATGGTTGCCTTCTCCACTGTATCGTTGGAATTGACGAAGTAATGCACGGTGCAGTCGCCGAGGTCGCGCCAGGTGTACGTGATCTTCTCATTATCAATTACCGTGTTGGGCGCGAGCTGATCCACAGTGGTTATGATACCGCCGTTCGCCTTGAACTCGGCAAGCAGCTTTTCGGTGTTCTCCATAAACGCGATATGCTCGGGGATAACTACGGTCGTATACGCCATATTGCCGATGATGAGCTTGTTGCCCTCGACTCTGCCGTGTCTTTCCATCATGATCTCGTCACCGAGGTGGAAAGGAATATGCTTTGCCTCAAGCGCAAGGGTCGTGCCAACGAGTGCGCCGTTGTAATATTCGATATCCTTGCCGTTGGTGTAGAGGTTGTTGCCGCAGTTGAAGCAGACCCAGCCCGACGTCATATTGTGAAGCACGAGGGTATCAAACTTGATCTCGCCCTCGGCAAGAATCATACCAACGCGCGACATAGCGTCATTGAAGACCTTATAGTCTGCCCACCAAGGCTGCTGTATATACATTGCGGGGGGATAGTCTCTCTTACGGATTCCTCTGTTGGAGTATCCCTCGAGGTGCTGACACATAAGGTTTATGCCGCGGACCATCATCCACTCGTAGTTTCTCTTGAGCTCGTCGTGGCCTACGTTATGTCCGCAGAGCGCGAAGGTCTCGGAGAGGATCTGCTTCTTGCCCGTCTGTGCCGCCGCGCTGGCAAGCTGATGATGGGTAAGGCAGGGGTAGATGGGTCTGCAGAGCCAGTCCATGCCGGGAATGTGGAAATACTCGTAGTGAGGCATGCAGGCACCGTTGGAAACAAGCTGATGGAACAAGGTTTCCTCAAGAACGAGGTGGCCTGTGAGCTTGAGTCCGTGATCCTCACACCAGTCGTAGATCTGCTTCATAAAGTTCTTCGAGAAAAGCTCGGTGACCATCCTCCAGAACTTGATACGGACGGTCTCAAAGCCTTCTTCCTCATAGAAAAGCTTGGCAAGAACGGCACAAAGATCCTCGCCGTATGCAAGCTTATACTGCTCGGGCATGGTCAGGCTCCACGGGATTCCGTTACGCGAGATCTGGGGCTCGTCGGTGAAAAATCCGTCAAAGCTCTTACCGTACTTTTCGTAGTAGGGGACGTAGATTTCATTTATAAAATCCGCGATGACCTCGCCGTCAAGCGTGTCAACGTAGAAGGGATTGACCTCGTAGAAGAAGCAATATTTGTCGTTCTCGGCGATGATGCGGTGCTCGGGTATCGAGCTTCTGTCGGCATCTGCGGGCTGTACGCGCAGATACTTCTGCCAGAATTTCTCTCCCTTGCCGTTGACGCGTCCGCCGCCGAAGCCCGAGGGCCAGCCGTTTTCGTCGTATGCCCAGGCGTGCATTCCGCGCTTGTTACACTCGTCGATGCAAGCACCGACGTTTTCAAACCATTCCTCGCCCATATACTCGGTCTGCAGACCTCCGCGGGCGTGCATAAAATATCCTCCCATTCCCGCTTCGTCCATAAGGGCGGTCTGGCGGAGGGATTCCGCGACGTTAAGCTTTTCGTTCCACGACCAGAACGGCACGGGACGGTATTTTTTGTCGATGTTTTTGAAATCCATGATTTGCTCCTTTATTCGAGGTTAGATTTTCTTTTTTGTGAGCGAAAATGCGGTAAAATTACATCTCCGCACTTCCTCTTTAATTATAAAATGAAAAGCGGCTTTTGTCAATGACTTTTTCAGCATTTTGCACACATTTTCTTCAGACCACAAGCAAAAATGGGGGATATCCCCCCATTTTCATTTTTTCATATATTCGTTATAATTTTTATATTTTTTATTTCCTAAAAATACTATATCATTTTTCTTAATTATTGATACAAGGTCTACTATCCACAATATGATAGGTGCTAACAATACAGCAAACCAGTTAACAGAATCATAGTCTACAATTTGGACTAATGCCAAAAGCGGTAATATTTTTCCAATTACAATATCAATGAGACCACATAAAAAACCAATAACTGTATTACTTGAAAATCGATAAAGTGAACCATATAGATTGAATAAGACCGTAAGGAATATTTTTCCTCCCCTTCCCTTGTTTCGTAAGCGCTTATTAAGTCTTTCACGAGCTGATGGGTCTGTAGACGGAGTATATTCATAATCATACTTTTTTGCTTCTTTTACAGTATACGTATCATTATATTCGTTATAGCTTACTTCCCATTCTTTATCTGACATAATATCTCCTTAAATCAACACCTTAATGTAATGAGTTTAGTATATATTTTCTTAAAAGAGTATTTTTTGTGTTTGTGCTTTCTTTAGTTTCAGTTTTGATATATTCTATCAAATCTCGCTCTATCGAATCAACATATGAACTGCATTCCTTCAGAGCTTTAACGACCTCAGGCATTGAATTTTGATATAATGAATAGTTCTTTTTTATGTATTCGAGATTTGTTATGATCCTTCCGCTGCCAGCTTGATGTTGAAACAATTGAACGGCATCTCGTGCGGAATCGGCTTGCCCCGCACGCATATAGGAATATATCATATTTATACTGGCAAAATCCTGATATGCAGATGACATTCCCGATTCGCCAAAAAGTATAAAATATTCTTGTTTTAAATTTGTTAATGCATTCTGTGCAAATTGAAATTCTCGCTCCAAGGCTTCTCTCTTTGCCGCCAAATTACTTTGGTGGATTTGATATAACTGAAGATCATGTTGATATTTCATAGAAGCGCGATTAAATCGCTCAAGCTCTATTTTATTACATTCGTTCTGATTTTCTAATTCCTTGCAATCTTCAATATACAGTTTATATGCCATCTTTCTAGTATGATAAATTGAATAAGGCCAGCTTAAAAATGCCAAAAGAAGTGGAATCCAAAATATCAGCAAACCGATTATTGTACCAGCAAGGGCCAATCCCGCAAATATAGCATCCTGTCTAAATTTTCCCAAGCCCGATCCTTTAGCTTTTGCCAGCTTAACGTATTTTTCTTCGTCATAATCAGGTATGGTTTGATGCAAGTATCGGCATTCTTGTGGAGCAACAGGCTTGGGCACGGAATCTTCAATTTTTCGAAATATTGCCAATTTTCTTGAAATAGCCTCTTGCAAAACATAAATTTTTTTCTGCATTTCACATAATTTTTTAATTTTTTCCATAAAAAAATCACCTCCACGAGCAAATTATACACCTATAGTTTAATTTTGTCAACCCTTAGATGATTAAAATTCGCTTTAAAATTTAATATAATTAATCTAAAGATTAAACGGAGGCGGCAAAATGGAAGAATTATTAAAAGATATTGGGAAAAGAATAAGTGATTTGCGGAAAAGGTCAGGCTACACCCAAGAACAGCTTGCCGAGTTTATGAATGTTTCTATCCAGATGATATCCAATCTTGAAAGAGGCAACAAGGCAATAAGAATAGACAACTTATTAAAAATAAGCAAAATTTTGGGAGTCAGCACAGACTATATATTAAGCGGAAAGCAAACCGAAAGCGAACTTACCGATAAGCTTAACAAGCTTTCCGAAAGAGATTATAGCCTTATTTGTCAAATGGTAGATTTTTGCATTGAAAACAAGAAATAATATAAAAGCGGTTGCTTTTTACCTAAAGGTATTAAGCAACCGCTAAATTTTTTAATACTTAATCATCTGCATACAAATCATCATAGTGCCATTTCGCAGGATTTTCGTAAATGTATTTAACTATTCCATTATAATCATTTCTATCTCGAATAACATGTTCAAAAAACGAAGTTTGAAACAATTTATCTATCTTGTAAGTTTTCTTACATTCCAAGGTAGTTAATGATTTAAAAGCACAGACAATATCCATAATCGTAGGGCGGGGGCTTGCTCCCGCCGTTTCATTGTTTAAAACAAAAACAATATGGATATGATTGGGCATTATAACATATTCGGGAATTTCTAAACAAGCATATCTTTCTTCTAAAAGTAACAGTTGTTGTTCGACGATTTTCCCAATGGCTGTTAATTGGATTTGAACGATATTCTCGCCATTTGGCACATCGTAATCGTTCGTTGCGGCGGGAGCAAGCCCCCGCCCTACGACTTGAGACAATACGCATTTTCTGTTTTGAGTACAAATCGTTACAAAATATGCACCCGTAGAACTATAATCGAAAATCTTTAAGCGAGGGTGCTTTCTCTTAGGCAAATCGCGCTGATTCATGCAGTAATTATTTTTCCAGCGCAAGGTCAACTATTTTGCAGCAGAGCTTTCCGTAGCTGATCCCGACTGCCGCCGCCATCTGCGGAAGCAGGCTTGTGGGGGTCATTCCCGGGAGTGTGTTTGCCTCGAGACACCAGGGTCTGCCGTCCTTGTCAACTATGTAATCGAAGCGCGAATATCCCGACAGTCTGAGCGCATCAAATGCAAGCTTGGTCTGCTCGGCAAGGATCGACATAAGATTGTCGTCGATAGGTGCGGGGCAAAGCTCGACCGTTTTGCCTGCCTGATATTTGTTTGTGTAGTCGTAAAATCCCTCGGTGGGAATGATCTCAACGGCAGGAAGCACCTCTCCGTCGAGGATTCCAACCGTGAATTCCCTTCCGTTGATCTTTTTCTCGACAAGTATGCTATCCTCGTATTTTTCGGCTTCCTTAAGCGCATTTTCAAGCTCCTCTCGGTTTTCGGGTATAGAAATGCCCACGCTTGAGCCGCAACAGCAGGGCTTGACGACGCAGGGATATCCTATTCTCTGCTCGATCTCGTCAATATCGGCCTGCTTTGCCGAAATATACATCCATTCGGGTGTGTTTACGCCCGCGCCGACGAACATTTTTTTGGAGATGTCCTTATCCATCGCCAAAAGGCTTCCGACGTAGCCCGAGCCCGTATACTTTATGCCGTAGCTGTCGAGCGTTGCCTGAAGCTGACCGTTCTCACCCATAGCGCCGTGGAGCGCCATAAAAACCACGTCCGCCGCGCGACAGAGATCGATAATTCCCTTTCCTATCAAGGCATCTCCGTTGCCGCTGCTCGCCTTGAGTGCGTCGAGATCGGGAACGCTGTGCGTGACCTTATATATCGGCTTTTTTTCCTTATTGAAAAGGTTTGCTATCTCATCGGTGCCGTCTATGCCAAGGTAGACGTCGGCGAGGCAGACATCATGCCCCTCGTCGATAAGCGCATTCGCTATAAGACATCCCGACGTGAGCGACACGTCTCTTTCGGGGGAATATCCGCCCGCTAAAACTGCTATATTCATATCTATGCTCCGTTTTTCGTTGATTTCTGTTTAAGTTTATGCTGAAATAGTAATATCAGTTAATTATTTCTGCGAAGTATTGCCACGCGGTTGCATCCGCCGAGGTCTTTTTTGATCTCGCAGGAAAAATCTGACGCTTCGGCGATCTTTTTCAGGTCATCGGCTTGGTCGTAGCCGATCTCGAAAACGAATGCTCCTCCGTCCTTGAGGTTTTTCGCAAAATTATCCACTATCGCGCGGTAGAAGACGAGTCCGTCCTCTCCGCCGTCAAGCGCCGCGCGCGGCTCTTGCTTGACCTCTGCTTCAAGAGTTTCAATAACGTCGGTTCTGATGTATGGGGGGTTTGAGATTATCGCGGCGTATTTTTTGTCTCCGAGCAATTCGGGAGAAAACACGTCGCCAAGAATCCCCGAAAATCGCTCCGAGACCTTGTTTTTCTCGGCGTTTTTCTTTGCTAGCTCGAGAGTTTTCGGATAGAGCTCGTAAGCATCTGCTCTCGTATCTGATCGAAGGTCGAGGATAGAGATCGCTATACATCCGCTTCCTGTACAGAGATCTGCAAAGTTTGAGTTTTGGGGCAACAGCTTTACTGCGGTCTCAACTGTAAGCTCTGTGTCCGGCCGCGGAACAAGGCAATTTTCGTTGACTTCGAATTCGCATCGGCAAAACCACCATTTCCCGATAATATATTGCAAAGGATGGCGAGCGCATCTTTTTTCGACCGCTTCAAAAAGGCGGGGGGAGTCGTAGTCCTTATCCTCGGAATATTTGCCGCAGAGTTCCTCGATAAGCAGCTTCGTTTCGACGTAGTCGTTTTCTATTCCATGTTCTCTGAGTATCGCTCTTATTTTCTCGGCTGTCATATTCCGTCCTCCCTTCCTTAGCACTACTATATAGTATAACAGAAAATCGCGATTTTGGAAAGAGGTTTTTGCAATTTTTTCTGATTTTAATAAATTTCAGTTAGAGTAAGAAAGCACGAAATCACTTGATTTCGTGCTTTCCTTTATTAAGTGTACTCTTTGATCGCAGCATCAATTCGACCCTTTACCATATCGGATATCTCCGCGGTCTTCATCTCGCTATATTCACTATAGGATATCGGCGGCAGAAATACGACCTTGGTTGTAACTCTCTTTAGCGAATTGAGTCCAAACGGCTTATACGAATCTATAAGAGCAACGGGCACTATCGGGCATTTTGCCCTTTGCGCGCACAGAAAACAACCGTGCTTGAATTCGTTGGTCACGTTATCCTGATCTTTTCTGTATCCTCCTTCGGGGAAAACGAGGTAGACTCTCTTGTCCTCGGCAACCTCGCGCGCCATATCCCTCAACGTTTTGACCTGCATTATGGGATTGGTCCTCGATATGCGCTGACCGTGCAGAAGGTCCACGAACTGCTTGGAGATAAACACTTTCGAGCGCTTTTCATCCATAAGTACCGTGCAGGGGCGTTTATGTCCGTTCAAGATTCCCACTGCGTCGTATTTTCCCTGGTGATTCGAGAACATAATATAACCCTCGTCACCCTCGGGTAGATTTTCAAGTCCGTAATACTCGGTCGTGACTCTGGCGGTCTTTTTCACCTTGCCTACGACCTTGCGGGCAAGCGCGTAGCAATCATCCTCCGAATATTTCTCGGGATGCTTTGCATAGTGTGCCATTTTCGGAACGAAATACATTATTGAGAATATACGAAGTATTATAACGTATATAAATCGTAGCATTTTTCTTGCCCTTTTCAGCGCAAATTCTATTTTCAGCGCATTAAATCCTTTCGGCCATATAGTAAATAAATCTCTCGGTATCTTCCCAACCAAGACAAGCGTCTGTGATGGATTTACCGTAAATACCCTCGCCGATCTTTTGATTGCCTTCCTCGATGTAGCTTTCTATCATAAAGCCTTTGAATATTTTGGCGATATCGGGATTGAGAGCGCAGGAGTGGAGCACTTCCTTTGCTATGCGGACCTGCTCCTTATATTTCTTACCCGAGTTTGCATGGTTACAGTCGACGATGAGCGCGGGATTGACAAGCGTTCTCTTGTCATATTCCTTGCACAAGTGCTCGATGTCCTCGTAATGATAGTTGGGCAGAGATTCGCCGTGCTTATTTACGTATCCGCGCAATATTGCGTGGGCGTAGGGGTTGCCCGACGACTTGACCTCCCAGCCGCGATAGAGGAAGGTGTGTGGATGCTGTGCCGCCATTATCGAGTTGAGCATGACCGAAATGTCACCGCCCGTGGGATTTTTCATTCCAACGGGGATCTCGATCCCGCTCGACACGAGTCTGTGCTGCTGATTTTCGACCGAGCGCGCGCCGATAGCGACGTAAGAAAGCAGGTCGTAAAGGTACTGGTAGTTCTCGGGATATAGCATCTCGTCGGCGGTGAACATTCCCGTCTGCTCGATAACTCTCTTGTGGAGATGTCTGATCGCGATAATGCCCGCGAGCATATCCGAATCCTTATTGGGATCGGGCTGGTGGAGCATTCCCTTATATCCGTCGCCCGTGGTTCTCGGCTTATTGGTATAGACTCGGGGGATAACTACTATCTTATCCGACACCTTTTCGCTGACGCGCGCGAGTCGGGTAACGTAGTCCATTACCGAATCCTCGTTGTCTGCCGAGCAGGGTCCGATAATAAGCAGCTTTTTGCTCGATTCTCCGCTGAATATCTTGGCGACCTCGCGGTCAAATTCTATTTTTTTATTTACACACTCGGCGCTGAGGGGATATTGCTCTCTTATCTCCTTGGGCAGAGGTAGCTTTCTTACGAATTCCATATTTTCTCCAAAAATGTGGCGTTTTTGTCAAACGCGACGTACTTATGATCCCGTATTTTAACACCAATATATGAACTGCATATTAATGTGAGCGGTTAAATTGCAAAAAACATCAAAAATCGCCGTCAAGCAAGGAAAATTGGTCGTGATATTTAAAAAAAGCGGTGCTTATACGTATTGACATCGATTGGATTTTGTGATAGAATTTATCTGTAGATCTTACGAAAGGAAGTCCCAAAATGATATACAAGCATATAAGTCACGCTGAGCAATTCCCCGACTCAAGAATTGAAGCATACGTTCACGATTATCACGACGAGCTTACCATTGGAAAAAGAAAGGCAATAGTCGTCTGTCCCGGAGGCGGATACGGATTTTTGTCGGAAAGAGAGGCTGAGCCGATAGCCCTGCAGTATTTTGCGGCGGGACTTAACGTTTTCGTGCTCCGCTATTCTATCCTTCAGAATGCGGCAAACAACTATTCTCCTCTCATCGAGGCTTGTCTTGCCATCAAATACATCCGCGAGCACTGCGACGAGCTTTACGTCGATCCCGATCACGTTTCTATAATCGGTTTTTCGGCAGGAGGTCATCTTGCCGCTTGGACGGGCTGCGCGTGGCACTCCCCTGAGGTCGTGGCGCATCTTGGCGGCGTAGATCCGATCATCTGTAAGCCTACCTCAACCATTCTCTGCTACGCCGTGCTGACAAGCGATGCCAAATACAGACACACGGGAACTATGTGGGTGCTCAACGGTATGCCGACCGAGTCCGACGTCTTCCCCAAGGACGAGAACGGAATGGTGCTTGACGAGGAGGGTATGTCCCGTTTTTCGCCCGAAAGCATGGTGGACGAAAGAACCTCCCCCGCGTTTCTCTGGCACACTGTACAGGATGATTGCGTAAACGTTCAGAATTCCCTGATCTATTCAAGCAAGCTTCACCAATACAATATACCTTTTGAAATGCATATTTACAACAATGGTCCTCACGGCATGTCCCTTTGCAACAAGGAGACCTGGTCTCAAAGAGACGATCTTGTCGATCCCTATGCAGCAGATTGGCTTCGTATGTCGATCCACTGGCTGCTTGAATGCCCCTTTGAAAAGAAATAAAACAGAGCACCGCGCGAAAAAACGCGCGGTGCTTTTTGTTATTCTTCGATTTTTGCCTTTTGTGTCAGGACAGAGCGGAAGAATTCGCAATCAAATTTTGCCTTTCGGTCGTATGCATAGAAGCCGTTCTGCTCCTGCTCGACGTCGGTAAGCTGAGTGTAGCAAAGTCCACCCATCTTCGAATTAAAGAGCAAAGCCTCGGTAAGACCCTTGAAGCGAGCCTTGAACTCCTCCTCGGTTTCGGGCGGTAGACCGTAGCCCCAACCGTCCGGCACGCCGTTTTCAAACCAGAAGATGCCTCCGTATTCGCTGACGAAGGTAGGAGTCGACCAATAATCGTGTTCCTTGTTATTGTATATGTAGTGGATATTATACTGCTCGCCCTTTTCAAGAACGTCGAACTTCGCCTTGAATTTCTCGGGATCCTGCTCGTAATCGTGGCAATCCATTATATCGGTTACGCCCGGATAATGATACCAGCCCGACGCGTCTATGTACATACGGGTGTTATCGTACGCTCTCGTAAGTGCGGCAAGCTTTTCGGAGAAGCGGCGATCAAACTGGTCGGAAAGCGGAGTTTCGTTGAGAGGACACCATCCAATGATAGCGGGGTGGTTGAAATCTCTTTCCAACACCTCCTGCCACTCCATCATAAAGTCGGCAAACGGAAAATCTCCAACATGCGTCATACCCCAGTTGGCGTGCTCGCCCCATACGATGTATCCGCGTCTGTCACAATGCTCAAGGAAAAGCGGCTCGAAGACCTTTTCGTGAAGTCTTGCGCCGTTGAAGCCGAGCGCCATCGACATATCGACGTCGTTCTTCAAAGCCTCAAGCGTGGGCGCGGTGTAAATTCCGTCGGGATAGAAGCCCTGATCGAGAATAAGGCGCTGGAATACCGCCTTGCCGTTGAGGTACATGATTCCGTCTCTGCACTCGACCTCGCGCATGCCGAAATACGAGGTGACCTTATCGTCGCCGAGAGTCAGCTCGATATCGTAAAGTCTTCCCTCTCCGACCTCCCAAAGATGAAGCTCGTCGAGCTTGATCTCAAGCCTTGCAACGTGATTCTTAACGGGCGCGCTTGCCTCTCCCATAAGTTTACCGTTGTAGCTTGCCTTTGCATGAACGACTCTGCCGCCTGCAACTCCGTCCGAGTATACTTCGGCGAAAAGGGTCTGCTTTTCGAGGCAGGGGTAATATTTCGCGTGGGAAATTCTGATCTTGGGAGCAGATTCGAGCCATACGGTCTGCCAGATGCCTGTGGTACGCGTATACAAGCAACCGAAGGACTCGTGTCTGAAGCTTTGCTTGCCCGTAGGCTGTCTTTCGTCGCGGGTATCGTCCTCGGCACGAATAACGATGGTATTCTCTCCGCTTGTAAGCGCTTCGGTTATTACAAACGAGAAGCTGACGTATCCGCCGCGGTGATTGCCGATATGCTGACCGTTTACCCAGACGTCCGTATTATAATCGCAGGCGCCGATATTGAGAATGACGTCTCGGCTCTCGTCGAGCCAGCCGTCGGGCAGGGTGATCTGCTTTTTATACCAGACCGCCGCGCAAAAATCCTTATCGCCGATGCCCGAAAGCTCACTTTCGCGGCAGAAAGGGACTATGATCTTTTCGTCGAAGCCTGCACCGTTGAAGAGGTTTCTATCCATGCCCGACTTGGACTTGTCGGTTGAATAATCCCATTCGCCGTTGAGGTTTATCCACTCGGCGCGCTTCATCTGAGGGCGCGGATATTCAGGACGCGGAATACTGTTATTGAACATTCTTGTTACTCCTTTATCGGTTTGATTTGTTACTGATTTTATTGTATCACAGCCAATCGTATTTGTCAATAAGAGTGGGGTCAAAAGTCCTTTTTTGCGCAATCATTTTAGTGAAAAACAGGATAAAAAAACGAGGAAAGGTCGTCCACGCCCTTCCTCGTTTTATGCTTTCAAAACTGTTTTTTGACTATTTCCTGCGCAGTGCGGATATCTGCCGCAGAATATCCCATTCGGGATAAGGAGGCGCACATAAGCTCTCTTTGGTGTCGGTCATCGGGGATATTGCCGAACTTGCGCTTTATCAAGGCAGCGCAATTCTCTGCAAAATTGACCGTGGCGAGAAAATTTCTTGCTTCGCCAAGCGCTTCCTCGTCAAAGCCCTCCTCACGAAGCTTCATCAAAATGCGCGATCTGCCCCACTTTTTATCGACACAAAGCTGTGCGCGGCGCAGGGCGATCTGCCCCTCATTGACAAATCCGCGAGACTTGACCGAGGCTATTGCATCGGACGCTACGTCCTTGGAAAAGCCCTTCTGTATCAGCTTTTTTCTGAGAGTTGAGAGCGAGGACGGCGTGTATGCAAAGGACGAGCACGCCGAAAAGTACGCCCGCGCGACCTCTGACCAATATTCAAGCTCGGGCATGATCTCAGCGTCAAGTGCTCCGACCGACAGATTCATTTCCCGAAAATGCTCGGTCAGGAGGACAATTTCGGTCTCCTCGCTGCCTGACGGGTTACTGACAGATATTGCGAGAATAACTCTTTCGTCGCCCGATGCCTTTGCCGAAAGCAAGCAAATACCGTATTCACTGACGTTGTCTGCATCCGCGGCTTCGGTGTGCGGCGCGCCGTGAGAACGGAGAAATTCGTTTATATCTCTGCCGAAGGTGAGCTTATCACTCATCGTCTTCCATTGTACGAATGTCGAAATCGTCCTCGTCGTTATCGAGCTCGAATTCCTCTTCATTCATAACGCCGCCTGCGTTCAATTCCCTTACCTTTGCCTCTATCTCGGCACAGAATTCGGGATTGTCCTCGAGGAGCTTTTTGACGTTTTCCTTACCCTGCGCGAGTCTGTTGCCGTCGTAGGAGAACCAGGAGCCACTCTTCTTGATAATATCAAACATGATAGCGAAGTCAAGCACCTCGCCGACTCTTGATATTCCCTTGCCGTAAAGGATGTCGAATTCGGCTACGCGGAAAGGAGGAGCGACCTTGTTCTTGACGATCTTGCACTTGACTCTGTTTCCGTAGATGTCGGTGCCGTTCTTGAGCTGCTCGGTCTTTCTGATGTCGATTCTGACCGATGCGTAGAACTTGAGCGCGCGACCGCCCGTGGTGGTCTCGGGGTTTCCGTAGATAACACCGACCTTCTCACGAAGCTGGTTGATAAACACGACTACGCAGTTGCTCTTGGAAATTACCGCCGCGAGCTTTCTCATTGCCTGCGACATAAGGCGAGCCTGCACGCCGACGTTGGACTGGCCCATATCGCCGTCGATCTCCTGCTTGGGAACGAGTGCGGCTACCGAGTCGACTACGATAACGTCGATAGCGCCCGAGCGCACGAGCGATTCGGTGATAGAGAGCGCATCCTCGCCACAATCGGGCTGGGAAACGAGCAGATTTGCTATATCAACGCCGAGAGCCTTGGCGTAAACGGGGTCAAGCGCGTGCTCCGCGTCGATAAACGCCGCTTCTCCGCCTGACTTCTGAACCTCTGCGATTATATGCAGAGCCACGGTAGTCTTACCTGAGGATTCAGGGCCAAATATTTCGATTATTCTTCCTCTCGGAACTCCGCCGATGCCGAGCGCGAGGTCGAGAGAAAGAGAGCCCGTGGACACCGCCTGGACCTCCATGTGAGTGTTCTCGCCGAGCTTCATAATTGCGCCTGCGCCGAATTCACGCTCGATCTGAGCCATAGCGGTGCTCAGCGCTCTTTTTTTATCTTCCTTATCCTGAATTTCGCTTACCTTGGGAAGTGCTTTTTTTGTTGCCATAATATTCTCCATTCCTCCGCCGCGGCGGAACAAATTGTAATTGATGAATTTTGCTTCGGCAAAATTCGCGCGTGAAGCGGTTGACTTTCCTGCAAAAAGGAGTTGCCTTCACGCTGCTCTTCTTTTGTAATATATGTGTATAGGTTATCTTATGGAACTATTATACACCGAGCAAAAGTGTTTGTCAAGGGGTTTTTTGAATATTTTTTCTTAAATCGGAAAGATTTTGTTTATCAAGTCGTCTTTTGGGGATTTTTCAACAAGTGTTTTCTTCCGAGTTGGGAATTATTTTTGAGACCGCAGCCTCAAACCCATGCAATAAAACAAACTTATAAAAAGCGTTGCGCCCGAAGGCGCAACGCTTTCTTCATGCTTTTGAGATTTACAAATGCTTTTTCAACACTTGCACTGTGTGCGAAGCATCAATTAAAATATTTTATGGGGTCAACCATCTCTCCGTTTTCGTATACGACAATATGAACGTGGTCGACCTCTGCGGCCTCCCACAGATCACTATATACCGTAGCAATCACCTGTCCGCCATTGACAATATCGCCCTTCTCAACCTGAACGTCCGTAACGTTCTGATAGTAGACCGTCAAGGATCCATCAAACGAACTAACGATAACTGTAGTTCCATATAGTTCGTCCCGGTACACGTCAGAGACCTCACCCGAGAAAGTAACGTGCACCTTACCGTCAGAATCATTTGGTGCGTAATCTACTCCTTGATGCACTGTGAAAGCCTGTATAGTTTCGTTCCATATTTGTGTACTTCCCGAATATTCCTTGGTTATTTTACCGTTTGACAATGTTTTGCTAAGATCCAACGTTTTCGTTGAGATCGGCTCGGTAGTTATCGATGTAGCCGTTGTTCTTCCGTTTTCCGAATCATAAGAATACGTGACCAAGATCTGATAGCTACCATAATACAGATCAAACTCCGAAGCAGCGCCGTCAATAGATATCAAAGCTCTGCCGTCGGGAAGAATAAGCTCGGTCTTCTCGATCGTTACGCTGTATCCTTCCACTACGTCCAGATCAAATCGAACACAATCCTCCGACGCGGAAACATTAGCAATGTTTACCAAATTGAGCGTCGCTACATCAAGCTCGTCAAGAAGGTGCGCGGTAAAGCCTGCTCCGTCAAGCGCATCGTAATAAGCTACTATCCTTAAAATATAGCTTCTGCCCGTGTCAAGACCGTCAAAGCTGAGATGAGCCTCTTGTCCCACGCCCAAGGTCTTCTCTCTTACCAGCTCGTCCCCCTCGTAAAGCAGTGCACTGACAGATCCGTTACTGTCCTTTATAAGTGAAAGCGGGTCGGACACGCTCGCGGAGAGCGATATTTCAAACAGATCGCTCGTGATCTCGCCAAGCTCTGCGGTGGGTTGTTTCTCGGGATAAACTCCCACTTTGACTGTTTTTTCCCCGTTCATAATAACGTCCTTGATCTGCGTGCCGTCAACGTATTTGATGGCGTCGATCGTGTATTCGACCATACCCTGCACGTCGCCCACATTGAGCTTGAGGATCAAGGTCTCGGAATCCGAACCCAGCTCAAACATATAGGACTGATATTTTACGTCGTTTAAAGTGAAGGAAAGTATCTCAAACTGATCGGGATTGGTTAAGTGAATTGTTATGTATATATCCTCGTTCGGCTTTGCGTAGTATAGCGCGCGGTCGCTACCTTCAACGAGAGGAATGTTATCGGGTAGTTCGGGAGGGTGCTTGTCATCGTCAGGTCGGTGCTTCGAGGTCGTCGAAAGCATAGAAATTGCGGGGCGACTCGTTTTTACCGTTATGTTGGGCGCTTCATTCGAGACCGTCATTCCCTGATATACGGGGATCTGTCCCGTCGGAATAAGGGGGAGAATGACGACGATGAAGGAGGCTAACATTGCAAGACAAGCCGCAAAGGCAATTATCGCCGCGATCGTTTTTCTCTTTCTGCCAAAGCCCTTGCCACTCAGCAGATCAAATCTTTTCTTGGTATGCTTTTCGATTATTTCATCGTCAATGCTTGACATTATGTCTATTTTGAGGTCGTCCTTCTTACTCATAGTAACAGCCCTCCTTTTCAAGCTCTTTTTTCAGTTCGCTTCGCATATCCTTTAGCTTTCGGTAGACGGTATTGTC
>SVRA01000038.1 GCA_015065075.1 Oscillospiraceae bacterium | reverse complement strand
TGTCGTCAAAGCCGTCAAAGCTGATTCCGTCAACGATCCCGAGCTTTTTCATATCTCGAAGCGTCACACCGTCGGGATAAGTGCCGAATTTTACCGCCGAAGCAACGCCAAGCCTTGAAAGCAACTCATGTAGCATCACTGCCGATATGATGCTGTCGCAGTCGGGCATATCGTGACCCGTCACCACAACCGAAAAGCCGCCCTCGATCGCATTTTTGCAAAGCGCGACCAGCTCCCCGACCTTATTTTTCAAAAATTCTCTTTCCATAAAGACAAACCTCGCAAATTCTATAAAAATTATACAACCTTTTATAAAGTTTGTCAATGGGTAAACCTTTGGTTTAGCATGATAACGGTCAGAGTTGTTGACTTTGTAACAACATTGTGGTAAAATATGTTCAATACCAAGAAAGGAGCGCGGCGACGGCATATGACCGATCTTAAACACATAATTTCCAAGCTCGTAATCCTGCACCCCGATCAAATAATCGACATCTCCCCCTTCAAAAGCGTTGAGGACGGAGAGGATTACGAGGTCTGGTCGATAAAAACAAAAAGCCAAAAATACGTGCTGAAGAAGGCAAAAAACTACGAAATAGAGGTCTATTCCTCGTTTTTGGACGGGATCAGCGCTCCACGCTTTATCGAAAGTGTAAACGTTGATGGTGATAATTATTTCATAACCGAGTTTTTCGACGGAGCAGATCTCTGCTCTTGTGACCGACAATCCCTAAAAAAAGCACTCGATGCCCTGATATATTTGCAAAACAAATTTTGGAACAACAATTCTCTTTTCAACGCGGGATATTCCTTTGAAAAAAGCCTCGAGAGAAGAATTGAGCGCGGCAAATTTCTAAACGACAGCCGTCTTGAATCTGCATATTCCGATTATCTGTCACTATATAAATCATTACCAAAAACACTCTGTCACGACGATCTTCTGCCATTCAACGTACTCGTAAATGACCGCGGCGCCATGCTCATCGATTGGGAATTTGCAGGCATACTGCCATATCCAACTTCCCTTGCTCGTCTGCTTGCTCATACCGAGGAAAAGGACGGCGCGCTGTTCTTTATGCGCGACGATGACAAGGCGTTCGCCATAGACTATTATTACGAAAATCTCTTGTCAGACAAGGGGATTCCCCGAGAGGAATACGACAGTGCAATATCCCTTTTTCTATTCTATGAATATTGCGAATGGATAATGCTCGGCAACAAATATGAGGATGCCGATATGGAGCTTTACGCCAAATATTTAGCAAAGGCATCTGACCATTTAAGCAAAATCAGCCTCAACTCAGGCTATAAAACGGAGAATAAATGAAAGTACTTATAGGAACCACCAACCCCTCAAAGCTCCGCCGCTTTGAAGAGCTTTTGTCGGGTCACGGCATAGAATTTTTCAGCCTACGCGACCTTGGGATTGACACCGAGCCCGAGGAAACGGGCAACACCCCCGAGGAAAACGCCGCGATCAAGGCAAGGTTTTACGGAAAATATTTTGACAGAGTAGTCTGCAACGACTCGGGACTCTATCTCGATTCCCTGCCTCTCGACGACCCGCGCCAGCCCGGGCTGAACGTAAGAGCCCCCGAGGGCAAGCGGCTTGACGACGAGGAAATGATCGAGTATTATTCAAAGCTCATCGCCTCGCTCGGTGGAAAAGTCCTCACCAATTATCTCGACGGCATCGCAATATATAACTGCGGCAAAATATCCACCTATATGGAGAATAGCGAGGCAACGCGAGCAAGCGCGTTTTATATGGTAAGTGAGCCGACATCTGACCGAAATCCCGGCTGGCCGCTTGACTCGATCTCGATAAACCGCAACACGATGAATTATTTTACCGACAAAAGTGACAATAAATACGACACCACGAGCGAAAATATCATGCTTGGCGAATACCGCCAAAGGCTTGTCGAGTTTATGACCAAAGCGCTTGGTATGGAAGAATTCATTTTAACACGTCCGACGGGCGAGTACGCAAGTCAGATCGCAGAATACAGACAAGAATTTCTCGATGCAGGCGACTCCATGGACGGAACAGGTCCGCTTCGCAGAATCGATGATCCTCACGAATATTTGAAATTGTGTAAGGAGTACGAATCCACCAAAGAGGTTTCTGCCCATTTAGTTCCGGCAACGCAATTTCTTTTCATACGCAAGAGCGACAACAGACTTGTCGGAATGCTCCAAGTGAGGCATTGCTTCAACGATTATCTCGAAAAATATGCAGGTCATATCGGTTATTCCGTAAGACCGAGCGAACGTCGCAAGGGATATGCAAAGGAAATGCTCAAAATGGCGCTTCCTTTCTGCCGCGAGCTCGGACTCAACAAGGTCTTGATTACTTGTACCGACGGCAATATCGGCAGCGAAAAAACTATCCTCGCCAACGGCGGCGTTTACGAATCCACGGTGCACGAACCGAATGACAACGTAGATCTTAAAAGATTTTGGATAACACTCTGACGGAGGATCATACAATGCTTGAAACCTATAACGAGAGCTTTTGGCAAGCCATAGACACACTCGTCTCCTCGGGAAAAATAATCATCGATCGCCCGAAAGGCAGCACCCACCCGAGATTCCCCGAGGTTAAGTACGATATCGACTACGGCTATATAGAAAACACCTCGTCAATGGACGGTGGCGGCATCGACGTGTGGAGGGGCTCCCTGCCAAGCAACACCGTCGGCGCGATAATTTGCATCGTCGACCTTATGAAAAAAGACTCCGAGATCAAGCTTCTCGTCAGCTGCACCGAGGAGGAAATGAACACCGTGTATGAGTTTCATAACAAAACCGAGTTTATGAAAGGGATATTGATAAAAAGGCAGAAAAATCCAAATGAACTCAAGTGAGGTTGCTATGATCATAGATTCTATTGTAAGTAAACAGATCGTCGACAAGGGTTGGTCAGGCGATAAAAAATACTGTATCACCACTCTCGACGGAATTAAATACTTCCTCCGCACCTCTCCGTTAGACAAACAGGAGCGCAGAAGGAGCGCATTCAATAGAGTATGCGAATTATATAAACTTGGAATTCCAATGGCAAAACCTATTGAAATCGGGACCTGTGACGAGGGTGTTTACACCATTGAAAGCTTTATTGAGGGCGTTGATGCTGAAGAGCTAATCGGTAAGCTGTCGAGAGAAAAACAATACGCCTACGGTATAGACGCAGGAAAAATTTTAGCAAAATTACACACTATTCCTGCTCCTCTCAATGCACCAAGCTGGAAAACTCGCTTTAACAATAAGATCGACCGAAAAATTGCGATGTATCAAAGCTGTGAGCTACAGTATGATAACGGTCAACTTTTTATAAATTATATTTTAGAAAACAGGCATCTGTTATCAGATAGACCTCAGACATATCAACACGGGGATTATCATATTGGAAATATGATGGTCGACAAAAATGGCGTACTAACGATTATTGACTTTGACCGAGACGATTTTGGCGACCCGTGGGAAGAATTCAATCGCATCGTATGGTGCGCGCAATCCGCACCAACGTTTGCGGTCGGCATGTTAGACGGTTATTTCGACCACAATGTTCCTCTTGAATTTTGGAGGCTACTATCGCTATATATCTGTTCCAACACTCTCGGCTCGCTTCCGTGGGCTATCCCCTTCGGTGATAGAGAAATTCAAACTATGAGAAAACAGGCAAATGAAATTTTACAATGGTATGATAATATGAAAAGCGTCATACCGACATGGTACAAACGTTATCACTAAAAAAACCTCGCATATTGTCGCAAAAATCAACATGCGAGGATTTACGTATTAAGCAAGAAATCATACCAAATGTATAGAAACTACGCGACAACTTTCCGTTGTCGATTCTAACCAAAACCCCCACGAGAGCCGTTTTACAGGCACCCGCGGGGTTCTTTCATATTATTTTCTCTTAAGCTTACCAACTACCCTGCCACAGCAGATAATGTCCTCGAAATTCTTGAGGAGAATAGGCTCATAGTCGGGATTGAGCGAAATGAGTCGGTCGCCGCCAAACTTCTTGAAATATCCGTCGCCGTCGAGGATGAAAATTCCAAGCTCGCCGTATTCAACCGAATCGCACTCCTCAACGAGCAGAACGTCGCCGTCGCGATATTTCGGCTCCATACTGTTACCCTTAATGCGAAGCGCAAAGTCTGCCGCCGCGGTCTCGTGATTGTCGGGAATGTTGATCTCAACCGACTCTGTATCGGTCAGATAAACCCCCGTTCCCGCAGACACGGGAAGATCGTAAAGAGAGATCTTTCTGCGCGAAAGCCCGACCGCGCTCTTCATCGCCGCACCGCGCACCGACGCGCCGCCCGCAATGATCTGTCCGCGGAAGCCTCTGTCACTGCCTCCAACCTCCCTTTCGGACTCCTTGGATATCACCATAGCCACAAGCTCGCGGCTGTGCGCATCAAGCTTGCGGTAATTTTCAATAATAGTTATCTCCTTGTCGGAAAGCGTGTAGTTATTGGTGTTTTCGGGAATACCCGTCAGAATATAATCGACCGAGCACTCAAGCGCCGCGCAGATAGCCACGATGTTGGAAAGCTTGGGCGAGTCGCTGATGCCCGCCAATATTTTGGACAGCGTGCCGAGCGGTATGCCGGTCATTTCGGACAGCTGATCGTTGGTGATCCTTCTCTCGCTCTTTATCTGTTTGAGTCTGTCAATGTAAGTGTATTCCATATTTCAACACCCTTCCTTTATTAATACGCGGCAAGATCTTAATCGGAATCAAACCGCGTCGTTTTTCTGTTTACGGAACTATTATATCACAGAAAAATCGTTTTGTAAAGGGGTTTTTGAAAATATTTTTCCAAAATTCGAAAAATTTTTCCAAAAATATTTCAAAAAGGTATTGACAACTTCCGTTTTTGGTGTTATAATAGCCTCACAAGAACAAAAATCCGACCAATTTCGAGTATTTTCATTCCATTTTGAGAAAAGCTCCACCATATAAGATTTTTTGAAAGCGAGGCAACAGCGTGAAAGTTACTTTCATCTGAATATGAAATAAACTGTTTCACGTGCGAATTTTGCCGATGGCAAAATTCATCAATTATTATTTGTGCCGCCATTGGCGGCAGAACGGAGATTATTATGAACGCTTATTATCAGAATCCCAAGATCACAAGAGCAACAGATATACGTCCCTACCCCTCCACCTCGGCATTCGACAAGCTGATCTCCTTGATTTGCATGATCGTAGCCGCCCTCACAAGCAGCGTGGCGATCAAGGTTGAAAAGGCAGTGCTTTGCACGGTATGCTTCGTCGGATTCTTCGGCGTTATCGGCAGTATGGAAAGCGGCGCAATAGGAACCCTTGCAGGACTTTTCCTTTGCCTTGTATTCGCAGGCGTAGAGCTTCTTATCTTCAAGAGCCTTTTCGGCAAAAAAATCAACAAGTAAAATAGCGTGTAATCACATTTCTCCATTTTTGAAGCTGTGGCGCGGGTCATATCCATAGCTTCAGATCGGGCTTGCTCTCAAGGGAGCAAGCCCGATCTCCGTTTTATCCCACAATGATCTCCGCAAACGCCTCGGCAAACAAAGCCACCGCCGCGCGCGCCTCGTCCGAAGAGTTACCAAGCGATCCTACGTCAAGCTTCAGATAATACATCGATCCCGCCGCATTGTATTCGCTGTCGGTCAGAACGACAGGCATACACACCCTTGCGCCCCCGCCGTTCAGCTCCTCGCGCAAGCACATAGCAAGCGACAAAGTTCCCTTAGTCAGAACACCCGCCGTGCTCACCGTCATCCGAAGCTGCGCGGTCTGCTTCGCCGAGCAGGTCCTCACAAGATTTCCCTGCGCGTCGGTCAGCTCCATGCGGTGCAGATCGATCACATATTCGACCGTCGGATATATCTTCAGCATCATCTCTATCGTCTCGGCGGCATTTTGGTAAGCATCACCGTCATCGTCGTGTATCACCGAGCAATGCACCGTCGGTATCTTCGCCCGATTGAGCTCCGTCGTCAATGCCTCACCGATCGCAACAACGCTGGCGGTCAGCACCGATGTAGGATCATCGGAATCAAAATCCGAGTACCCCTCCGACGTGTGAGTATGCAGTATCAATACCATCGGCGCAGGCGACTCGGGGTAATACTCGGCATGGAACCCCATCTCAAGCAGTCCTTCGATATCGAACTTTCGATCCGAATAGTTGAGAAGATAGCCGTCGCCCTTTTCCGCCTCGGAGAAATCTGACGCAATAACAGAGCTGCTCTCGTTTTCGGCTTCTGTCTCCGTCCTCTCCTCCTGCTCTTCCGTTTCATCGGACTCGATCTCCGCTTCCGTAGTAATTCCCTCAGTTTGATCCTCTTCTTTGGGCGACGTCTGCTCACTTTTATCAAAGCCCTCGTCGCCAAATATAAAGCCGTTACCAAATGCAAACCCGCACAGCTTCTCCCACAAGCCATTTTCTCCGCCGTGTCCGCTGACGGCAAAAGCAAGTGCCAATGCTAAACAAAAGGCAAGGCAGCATATAACGATCAATTTTATCCAAAAAGCTACTCGATCCTTCCGCTTGGGCGGCCCCACGGCACGCCCACCCCAAAGAATGAGCTCACGTTCCCGATTTTTTCTCATCTCATCCATCGCAATCTCTCCGTTCAATGAATATCAGCACCAAGCAGTGCCAATACATTTTATTTTTCTCGCTCTGCAAATATGACACCAATAAAATTTATCTGCTATTCACTCAAAATTTACAAAAAATTAAGGTAATTTGATACTTTGTTTAAAAAAAGAATTTATAATTAACTGTGAAGAAAAAACAAGCGTCTTTCTCGTGTGCGAATTGCACAAAACGGCAGCTTGCCAACTGTGCACAATCACGATTGTTGCTTTTGTCGCTTCAATTCTATTGATTAATTCCAAATTTTATGGTATAATAAAAAATAATCGATGTAATATGAAGCAAATCAACGTTTCGTTTGCGATCTTACACAATAACCAGGAGGAACCTACTATGAAAAAGCGCCTTATCGCTTTATTTCTTTGCCTTGCCTCTCTCATCGTGATGCTCCCCGGATGCTCCGGAGGAAAGATATCACCCGATTCCGAATACAGAGGCGAGCAGCTCACCATGTACCTTACCGAGACCGTCTACGATCTGGACCCTGCCCGTGCATACAAGAACGAGTCCACCAGAGCCGTGGTAAGTCTTCTTTTCGATACTCTTTTCGTCCTTGACGAAAACGGAAAGGTACAGCCCTCTCTCGCAGCGAGCTATACCGTGAAGGAAAACAAGGAAGAAAATGAATATTTCATGTACATAACCCTAGCCAATACGAACTGGTCAGATAACACTCCCATTTCGGCAGACGACGTGGTATTTGCATGGAAGCGTCTCCTTAACCCTAACAACTCTTACGAGGCAGCGGCACTTCTCTTCGACATCAAGGGAGCGCGTGCGTACAGCGAGGGCGAGGGCTCCAAGGACGACGTTCAGATAATCGCAGACCAGAAGCGTCTTACTATTCAGTTCGAAGGTCCTATCGATTACGATCAGTTCTTGCTGAATCTCACAAGCTTGGCGCTTGCTCCTCTGCGTGAGGACTACGTAGGAAGCTACAAGGATTCCGACTGGGCAAAGAAACCCGGAACGATGATCTGCAGCGGCCCCTTCAAGCTCTCCCGTATAAGCTTCGCTAAAAATCCCGATATCGAGTACTCTGATATCAACTATAGCGAGAAAGTAAAAGATGAGACTACCGGCAAGACCAATTACCCTAACGCTACCAAGCCCGACGATTTCGAAGAAAGCAGAGTCAGTGCATTCGTTATAGAGAGAAACAGCTATTACTACAGAAATAGCTCAAAAGACGAAAACCTTGATATCTCCGTAACCCCCTATAAGATCTTCGTTGACTGCGCAATGTCCGATGAAGATCTCGCAGAGGCGTATAAAAGCGGTGTTATTACCTACATAGGTGATATACCTTTGGCCTTCAGAACCAAAGAAGAATATAAGGAACTCATAAGCGATGCGGTCGTTGAGGACTCCCTCTCCACCAACCTGATCTATCTCAACGAAAATGCAAAGATATCCGGCGATAAGCTCTTTGCTATCAAGGAAGTAAGACAGGCACTCTCAATGGTGATCGACCGTGAAGCGATCGCTAAGGCGCTTGTATTTGCGGAAGCCGCAAACGGACTTGTTCCCACAGGTGTATTCGACTCCAATTCCGCTAAAAAGACCTTCCGCGATGCAGTCGACACGCAGTATCAGTATCTGCAGTTCAATGTTGACGCAGCAAAGAAGCTCCTCGCAGATGCGAAAATCGATCCTGCCGATTACTCCTTCTCTATCACCTACGCAGCGTATGACGAGGTTCACTACTACGTAGCAAAGGCAGTAGCAGACGCTTGGAACGAGCTTGGATTTGACGTAAAGTTCAACGCTCGCGGAACCGTTGCGAACAACGACTACTACAAGGGTACCAAGGAGATTCCCTTGGACATTTGTGACGACCTGTACTATGAGGATCTCATCTCTGGCAGCTTCGAGGTTATAATCCTTGACCTCGTGGCATACTCCGCAGACCCCTTCTGCGTGCTTGCTCCCTATGCAACTCAGTTCTCGGGTCAGGCAATGGATATGTCTCAGGTAAATAACTACCAGCTTTCCAACCACGTTACAGGTTACTGCTCCGAAGAGTACAACCTTCTTATGGAAGAAATCTTCAAGATCAAAAAGGCAGAAGATCGTGCAGAAAAGCTCCACGAAGCAGAAAAGAAACTTATGGAAGATATGCCCGTTATCCCCGTGGTATTCAACAAGTCCGCATATATTGTAAACGACAATCTCGATCTTAACAACTCAAAGCTCTTCGGCAAAAAGAAGAGCAGCGATTACTACCCGATGGGTGCCACCCTCAGATATGCGACCGTAGACAACTACGACGCATACCTTGACGACTGTCTTGCATTCATCGAATCCAAGTACGAAGAGTACAAGGCAAATCCCCTTGCATACCTTGGCAACGGTGCTTTCGTAGACGTCACTTGGGAGGACTTCAAGGATGAATCCTCTTATTACAAGTACCTCTTTGAAAAGATCACACCCAAGACCGTAAAGGAACAGGCAAAACTCGAAAAAGAGCAGAACAAAGATAAAAAGAAATAAAACAATGTCATCAGCCGTGGCTTTTGTCACGGCTGATATTTTTTGCGACTTCTCTTTTGAGATTTTTCAAAAATATTAATAATAAATGTAGACAAATGCGCAAAAATATGGTATACTGTAAATTGGATTATAATTTTCAAAGAGGTGACCGATTTGGAGATATTCAACTTGTTTCCGGGCTCCTGGGGCTCAAATTGCTATATTCTCGTAAGCGAGGACAAGGGCGGCCTTAAGCACGCGGCGGTTATCGACCCAAGCGCGTCTGCCAAAGGTATCGTTGAGCTTCTCAACGATCAAGAAGCAACGCTCGAATATATCATTCTGACCCACGGCCATTTCGACCATATCATGTCACTTGATACACTCAGAGAGGCAACGAACGCCCCCGCACTGATCCACAAGGACGATGCCGAAATGCTCACCGACGGAGAGAAAAACGCATTCAAGTTTTTCTTCGGTCAGGAAAGAAAATGGAAGGCTGCCGAAAAGCTTCTCGCAGACGGTGATAGGATAACCCTTGGAGATGAAACGCTCGAGGTCATCTCGACACCAGGACACTCCAAAGGCTCGATCTGTCTTTTGACAAAAGGCTTTATGATAACGGGCGACACTCTGTTTGCCGACGGATACGGCAGATACGATCTCCACGGCGGAGATCCCGATCAGCTCGCAAGCTCACTTAAGCTGTTGCGAGCGTATGACCCAAATCTCACGATCTACGCAGGGCACGGCGCAGAGTCCAAGCTCGGACGAGCCCTCGACAACGTACTGTACTATTGAATAACCACGATGACAACGAAAGGATATAAATCTATGGATCACAATTATCTTGCAGAATTGCTTTTCCCACACATAACCGAAACTCCCGCCGATATTGAGGCAAAATACCCTGCCCGCCAGCTTCCCGAGGGCGCGAAGGTCACAAGATTTGCACCCAGCCCCACCGGATTTGTTCATTTCGGCGGACTCTTTCCCTCCACCGTCGGCGAGCGACTCGCTCATCAGTCAGGCGGCGTTTTCTACCTCAGAATAGAGGACACAGATGCCAAGCGCGAGGTCGAGGGTGCGGCAGAGGGACTTATAAAGACCCTTGCAAAGTACGGAATCAACTTCGACGAGGGCGCGATCCTCGACGAAAACGGAAACATCGCCGACAAAGGCGCGTATGGACCCTATAAGCAGAGCCAACGCGGACAGATATACCAGACCTACGCAAAGCAGCTTGTCCGTGAGGGCAAGGCATATCCCTGCTTCACCACCGAGGAGGAGCTCGACGAGCTTCAGGCAGTAAATAAAAAAGAAGAGATCAAAAACACCGACTGGCAGGCAGAGGCAGAGGCAAAGAAAGCCGCTATGCTTGCAGGCCGTAGCTTCACCATCGAGGAGGTCGAGGAGCATCTCAAGCAAAATCACCCCTTCGTGCTCCGTATTCTTGCACTCGGAGACCCCGAGAAAAAGACCAAATTCACCGATCTTGTAAAGGGCAACCTTGAGATTCCCGAAAACGACGAGGACTTCGTCCTCCTCAAGTCCGACGGAATCCCCACCTACCACTTCGCCCACGCGGTCGACGATCATCTTATGGGCACGACCCACGTCATCAGAGGCGAGGAGTGGCTCCCCAGCCTTGCAAAGCATATTCAGCTTTTCTCCTATCTCGGCTTCAGGCTTCCCAAGTATATGCACATCGCGCAGATAATGAAGCTCGACGAGAACGGAAACAAAAAGAAGCTCTCCAAGCGCGACATGGGTGCGAACATGGACGACTACACAAGAATGGGCTACTGCCCCGAGGCAGTTTGCGAATACATTATGACCCTGCTCAACTCCAACTACGAGGAGTGGCATATGCAAAATGCCGACAAGCCCTACACCGCATTCCCCTTCAATATCAAAAAGATGTCGGTATCGGGTTGCCTGTTCGACTTCAATAAGCTGAACGACGTATCCAAAAATGTAATCTCCCGAATGACCGCAGAGGACGTGACCGAAAAGATCACCGAGTGGGCGCTTCAGTTCGACCCCGATTTCGGCGCAGAGCTCGTAGCTGATAAGGCTTTCGCAGAAAAGATCTTCGCGATTGGTCGCGGCGGCAAGAAGCCGAGAAAGGACCTTGCAACCTGGGCGGACGCGAAGGACTATATGGGCTTCTTCTACGATAAATTCTTCGAGATCAAGGATGCTTATCCCGAGAACTTCGATAAAGCGGATATTATCGCGACGCTCAAGGAATTTATCAGCAGCTACGACGAGTCCGACGATATGAATACCTGGTTCGATAAAGTCAAGGCGATAGCCGACAAGCTTGGATTTGCATCCGATATGAAAGCATATAAGGCAGATCCCGCCGCGTTCAAGGGCAACGTTGCCGATATCAGTATGTTTATCAGAGTTGCGGTCACAGGCAAGCAGAATGCACCCGATCTGTATACCGTAATGCAGATCATCGGCAAGGAAAAAACTATTGAAAGAATCGAGAGAATGATAGGATCGCTTAACTGATCCCGAAAGGATATAAAACAATGGAAGAAATAAACAGCAACTTTATACACGAGATCATCGACGATGACCTCGCCAACAACCCCGGGCTCAAGGTGCACACTCGCTTCCCTCCCGAGCCCAACGGATATCTGCATATCGGCTCTGTAAAGGCGATCTGCATAAACACCGACGTTGCCAATAAATATAACGGACTCTTCAATCTCCGCTACGACGATACCAATCCCGCAAAGGAATCCGACGAATTCGTCCGTTCGATCCGCGAGGACCTCGAATGGCTTGGCGCAGCTCCCACGGGTGGAGTTTTCTACGGCTCCGACTATTTCGGCAAGTGCTACGAGTTCGCAGTTCAGCTGATCAAGCAGGGCGACGCGTACGTTTGCGATCTCTCTAAGGACGACCTGACCGACTACAAGGGCACCGATCGTGCCGTTGCGGGCAAGGAATCTCCCTACAGGAACCGTAGCGTAGAAGAAAACCTCGAGCTTTTCGAGCGCATGAAGAACGGCGAGTTCCCCGACGGCGCTCGCACACTCCGCGCAAAGATCGACCCCTCGAGTGACAACCCCTATCTGCGCGACCCCGTTATCTACAGAATAAAGCACATTCACCATCACCGCCAGGGCGACGAGTGGTGCGTTTATCCTATGTACGACTTTGCTCATCCCATTCAGGACGCGCTTGAGGGCATCACCCACTCGCTTTGCTCGAGTGAGTTCCGTAACCACAGACCCCTCTACGACTGGGTCGTAGATAAGATCGGCTTTGAAAAGAAGCCTCATCAGTGGGAATTCGGCCGTATGAACATCACCTACACGGTAATGTCGAAGCGCTATCTCCGTCAGCTCGTTGAGGAAAACCACGTAGACGGCTGGGACGATCCCCGACTCCCTACCCTGTGCGGTCTGCGCCGCCGCGGCTACACCCCCGAGGCTCTGTTCACCTTCGTCAGAGAGGCTGGAGTAACAAACACCGACCACACCGTAGACGTCCGTCAGCTCGAAGCCTGCGTGCGCGACGATCTCAACGAAAACGCTCTGCGCCGCGTTGCAGTAGTAAATCCCATCAAGGTAATTATCGACAACTATCCCGAGGACAAGGAAGAAATGATCAGCCTTCCCAACCATCCTCAAAAGGAGGAGCTTGGCAGACGCGACGTGCCTATGACTCGTGAGATCTATATCGATGCCGACGATTTTGCCGAGGTTCCGCCTCCCAAGTTCTTCCGTCTCAAGCCCGACGGCGAGGTTCGCCTTATGGGTGGATATATCATAAAGTATGCGGGAATCGAGAAGAACGAGGACGGCAGCATCAAGTGCATCCACGCAACCGCAGACCTTGAAACAGGCAACGGTATGCCCACCGACGGCAGAAAGATCAAGGGCACTATCCATTGGCTCTCCGCTAAGTACGCACAGCCCGTAACGCTTATGCTCTACGACCGTCTTTTCAACATCGAGAATACCGCCGACGTTCCCGAGGGCAAGACCTATCTTGACTTCCTCAACGCCGACTCTCTCACTCGCGTTGACTCTGCTATGGTCGAGCCCAGCCTCGCAGATGCGAAGGCAGGCGACAAGTTCCAGTTCGTCCGCGTAGGATACTTCTGCAAGGATACAAAGAACGAAAACACCTTCAACCGAGTCGTTAGCCTTAAGGACAGCTTCCCCAAGAAGTAATATGAAGCGATCGTGGGGGAAGAAAACTTTTTGAAAAAAGTTTTTTCCCTTCCCCCATACTCCCATCCTTTTTCAAAAACTCTTTATATGAATGAACTAGATTTGTACCGTCATTTTCAAAAAATATGCAAATTTATCTTTAAATTTGATGTTGTTTCAAAATATCCTGAATACTTTAGTGAATCGTTTGAACAGTTTAAAACTATGTATTTATGCCTTAGAAACAAGGATGGCTTTGATAAGTTGTTCCATAAAATTTTTTCAGATAGGTTAGACATAAATATTAAGGATTTTATTACCGAAATAGTAATAGCATATACAATTACTTCCAAAAACAACAATGTTGAGATTACGTACGAACCTGATTATCAAATAAACGGAGCAAATCGTCCTCCGGACTTGAGAATACATTTCGAATCATATACATTCTATATTCAAATTAAGCGAATGAGTAAATCTTATAGCTACCAAGACAACTTGAAGAAATTTGGCGATAGTGATACAATGGTCATTTTCGATGATATTCAACAAATAGTCGGAGCATTAGATAAAGCAGCTAGGTTCACTCCCAAAAATGCAAACGATATATTTCTTATTATTCAATTAATTCCGCCTGAAATTCCTTCATCAAACATTGAAATTTCCGAAGTTCTATATGGGCGCGAGGTTGCTTGTATTGATTTAAAAACAGGTGAATTTTTTTTAAAACGTCAAAAAGTAAACGGGGAAAACTATAAATTAAACGGCGGATTCTTTTACAGTGAAAGCGGAAAACGAGTAGATGCATATATTAAAGCAACGGAAGCAAATGGTTTGTTTTTCCCTTATGATTATGAAATGTTTATTAATCATACGAAAGCATTTGATAAAAAATTAATATATAATATTTTAGATATTTGCGCAGAGTACAACGCAACTACGTATTTCGATAACAACGCGGAGGCACTATGAATCAATCGCATGACAAGTCATCAAGAAATTTGTCTGTTATTTTACTGATATTGCACTTATTCGTTACTTTTATTGTCAATCTTCTTACAAGAACTCACAATGGAAATATTGTCATATTAGGCGCACTGGGATATACAACAGGAAACTCAATAATAGTACTAATTTCATTCCTGCTTTTGATATATCAGAAGATACAAAAGACCGGAGCATGCATAAGCATCGGATTGCAAATAATTGCTTCAATTGGTATGTACAGTTCTTTATTCGCGGCAACACATGATTCCTTTTTTGCATTGGGTTTTATATGCGGAATATTTTGTAATATTCTATATATCGCCTCTATGGTTGTTTTGTTAAATCATAACAGCAATTTGAATCAAAGTTCTACAGAAGGCAAACAACTACACACCGTTTCATTCACTTCTAAAAATAATTCCAATGCACAAATATGTTTTTGTAGAAAATGTGGCAATAAAATCATTGAGGGTGGCAAATTCTGCAATAAATGCGGAACAAAAACAGATTGGAGAAAAGAATAAAATATGAGTAATATTAAATGTACTAACTGTAACAATTTGGTACCATATGATAGCACTTTTTGCTCATTTTGCGGGAACAAGATCGAAGCGCCTAAAAATGAAACACCTTGTCCTAAATGCAATAATTTTGTACCATCAGATAGTAAGTTCTGCCCTTTTTGCGGCATATCCATTTATAATGATGCTGATTGTTTGGGAAATGATTCCCCACAAGAAACCATATCTTGTTATCAAAACAAAATCAATTCAAATAATATGCATTATAATGTTTCTAAAAGCGGTTCAGGACATTATAAAAAGGTTGCAAAGAATATTAAAATTTCCAAAGATGAAGAAATAATTATGATCGGAGATATAAAAAAAGGATTTCCATCTATTAGATTTTATTTTTTCTCATTATGTTACTATGTTTTTTGTTTTTTACTTTTTTATTTTACACATCGCATTGATGAGCCACAGTATAATCATATAAGTGAAGTAACTATAAATGCGCATACAGATTATTATTTTTTAGGACTTATTCATTACAGAAGCTATAGCCGGAGGGAAGATTATTATTTCTGGGGAGCACTGTTACTGATTGCCCTTATTTGCATACTATTTGCACTAGTGCCATATTGGATTTACAAACGCAAATGCAAAAATATTTCACAAAGTGAGTTAGTGTTAACCAATCAAAATATATACTACTATTTTCCCAAAAACACAACAATCTACACCATTCCACTCGAAAAGATAAAACATATAGATTGTTCTCCTTCCCACTGGTTTCTTGATACCAGTAAAATTTCAATCAATCTTACGGAACCTGTGGATTTAAGTGTAAACGAATATCTTACGACATTTGAAAAACTGATGGTGGAAGGATTATCCAACGCACACGAATTTATACAATCAAGTATCAACGCTGCACAAAACAAAACTGCATAAAGGAGAAATAAAATGCCCGAGTTTATCCAAAACAACCCGATTTTATCGGTACTTATCGCATATATCGCGGTAATTTCGCTAATTTCGATAATTGTCTGCATTTACGACAAAAAGATCTCCAAGAAGAACCGAGTTGAGCTCCGCACGCCCGAAAAAACGCTTCTTTTGCTCTCGGCACTCGGCGGCAGTGTCGCGATGTTCATCACAATGCTGATCATCCGCCACAAAACCAAGCACGTCAAGTTTATGCTCGGTATTCCGCTTATAATGATCGTTCAAGCCGCAGCGGTCTATCTGCTTTTCCATTTTGGCATTCTTTAATTTGTGCAAAAGTTACAAAACAACAGCTTTTACATCGTGTTATTTTTACAAACCGTACACTTGCGCAAATTCTCAAATAATGTTATAATATTTAATGTAAATAAAAATAAGCCTTGATGAAGTCGGCGTGTTTTCAGGTCATATTTCAGAGAGTCCGCGGTCGGTGCAAGCGGATATATGCGAAAACAAGGCATTTCCCTTCGGAGCTTGCTCGGTGAATGATTATTCGATTAGCCAAGCACGGCAGACACCGTTATCCGTCAACAAAGTGTTGGCTTTGATACTGTAAAAGTCAAAATGCGGGTGGTACCGCGGAAATTATGCTTTTCCGTCCCAATTCTCCTTCGAGAATTGGGACTTTTTTTGTCTCCGACGGCTTAAAACCTTTTTGAGAAAAACCTACGTAAACCGCAAGCGGTTTACTTTGCGAGTTTGCTATGCAAACTTCGGGTTTTAAGAATTCCAAAAACTTCCCTAGGATAGTTTATAATACATACAGTTTATTTATCTAAAGCGTTAAAAAAATTAATTACAAATACATCCCTCAAAAACCTTTATAAAAGGTTTTGAAAGTCAAGAAAGCTTTTCTCAAAAGTTTTCTTGTGGGGTTCGGGGCAAAGCCCCGAGAAAAAAGAAAGGAAATCAAAATGAAAGAAACTTTGAATCGAATCAAAGCGGAGGCACTTGAAGCTATCGCCTCCCCCGAGACCGACGACGCGGCTCTTGAAGCGCTC
>SVRA01000037.1 GCA_015065075.1 Oscillospiraceae bacterium | reverse complement strand
GATACATTGCGACAAGGTCAGCAGGCAAAAGCCCCACCATTCGCAGAAAGAAGCTGACGAGAAATTCATTTTTGTTCTGCGTTTCCCGTAAAAGCTCCAGCTTAGAGTTTTTCTTGACAAGGTCACCGATCAAGCGGCGTCCCGCCTTCTTTCCTATGTAAAACGGAATGGTCGTCATAATGACCGTTCCGATGGTATTCACGATAATTGCCACGGGAAGCGAGAACAGTATTCCGCTTGCCGTATACAAGATACTGCCGTATATAAAAACCGCTACGCCCTTTACGGCAAACAGGAGCAGCATAACGATTACGGACAGAACCGAATCCTTGGGAACAAGTCCGACGATGCCTTCAACAGATATTTTATCTCTGTTCAAAAAGCAAAATAGAACGAGCCCGCCCCAAAACAGGATTACAAAGATCTGTCCGAATAGTTTTAATGCCTTGTGTTGTGTTTTTTTCTCATTCTCTATCATTTTTCTCCGTTCTGCGGTTTCTTCTTTTGTTCCAGATCAATCCGAATATGATCGATCCGACCATAAGAAGAAACTCTATTCCAAGTGAGATCAAAAATCCGGGTGAGGTAATGTCATCGGCGTTCATGCCCATCACGGCAAAGGAAATTACGGCGGACATAGAGCCAAGAACGCTGCCGATAAGGTATCGAGGATAATTCAGACGGTCAGCTCCGAGATACATACAAACGAGATCTCCGGGTAAGCATCCGACAATACGAACAAAGAATGATACAAACAAATCGTTTTGACTTGGGAAGTCACGGATGACTGTGAGCTTTGGATTTTTCACCACCAAACGCTCAAGCAACGGCGTTCCCGCTTTTCGTCCAATGAGATATGGGATCGTTACCATGATTACTGTTCCGATGATATTGATGATAATTGCGATTGGCAACGAAAACAGTATTCCGCTCGCCGCGTAGAGAATGCCGCTGTAAATGACGACCGAAACGCTCTTTACAGCAAACAATGCAAGAAGAACCATGGCGGATAACCAAGAGTTCTGCGGCACGAGACCGACGATCCCTTCAGCCGTTATCTTATCTCTGTTGACGATGCAAATGATAATAAGCGCCGCCCATAAACCGATACCGATCACTTTTCCGAATATATTCAGTATGTTGTGTCCGTTTCCCTGTGTTTGTCGTTTCCTTTCCGTATCTTCCTTCATTTTTTCACCGTATCTTTATTGTTTCTTACTTTTTAAGGTAAACTTTGATTCCTTACCTTGTATCAATCGTTTGAAATTCTCCTTATGTCTGACCGCCATAAATAACGCACAAAATGCCGCCATCAAAATGACAGGAACTGACGCGCCGAACGGGATCAGTAAAATCGGGCAAAGAAGCATGGCAAGCGTGGTGGAGAGCGACATATATTTGGTGGCGAGAAGCAGCACGATCATAATTCCCGTTGCGATGAGTCCAACGCGCCAATCGATGACGTACATTGTGGAAAGGCAGACAAGAAAACCTTTTCCGCCCTTGAATTTGAATTGGAACGGAAAAGCGTGACCGAGCATACAGAAGATTCCCGTATATGCCGCACCGAGCTGAAAATCCACGCCTTGACGGGACAAGAGCCACGCAAAAAGCCCCACGACAACAGCGGCTTTGGAGAGGTCAAGCACAAGCACCCACCATGCCCATTTGTTGCCGAAGGTTCTTTTGAAATTGGTAAAGCCGGGATTGCCGCTTCCGCATTCGCGAATGTCTTTTTTGTATATTGCTTTTGACAGAGCAATGGCGGGATTCATTCCTGCGACAACGTAACCGCAAAAAGCGGCTAAAATAAACAATAATACCTTCATATTTACTCCGCTACGATAATATAGCTGTATATCGCCTGACCTCCGTCAACGGTATAAACCTCAACAGAACGATATTTTGAATGGATATACGCTTCAATTTCTCTTGCCTCCTCGGCAGTGGAATCCTCACCGCAGATAAGAATACACACGTCCCGATTTGCAAGCCCCAATTTGTCAACCGTCGCAAAGGCGGCATCACGGCGATCTGCTGCAGAGGCAAGAAGCTCCTTGCCCATAAAGCCGATATAATCTCCCGTATGCGCCTCCACGCCGTCCATTTTGGCATTGCGAACGCACTTGGATATCTCGGCGGTCAGAACCCCCTCCATTGCCATATTGCAATTCTCCGCGATCTCGTCCACGTCACCGATCTCGGTATCCAGCATCGACAGCGCGGCATATCCCTCGCCGATGGTCTTGCTTTCAAGAACTCTTACGTCAGAATGAGGATAAAGGCTTGCTGCCTGCTTTGCGGCAAGAATAATGTTGGAGTTATTGGGAAAGACGAAAACCGTATCAGCACACGCTTCATCAAAAGCGCGGAGAAAATCCTCGGTCGAGGGATTCATGCTCTGTCCGCCGTCAACGATAATATCTGCACCCATTCCGAGAAAGGCTTCTTTAATCCCCTCTCCGTTTGCCACGGCGACAACGCCGTAGGGCTTATGTTCTTTCTTTTCGGATCTATCTTCTTCGCCATTAATATTATTGTGCTGAAGGGACATATTTTCAATTTTGACCTTCAAAAACTCGCCGTATTGCTGACAGAAGGAAAGCACCTTATCGGGTGTCATGGTATGTACGTGGATCTTTACGATACTTTCGCTCTTCACAGCTACGATGGAATCACCGACCGTTTCAAGATAGGAAATGATCTTACCGACCTCAAATGCGGCAATATCGGTCTTTGCGTTTTGCAAACGGAGCAAAAGCTCGGTGCAATAGCCAAATTCCAATACGCTATCCTCACCGAAAGCATCGAGATCGAGCGTAGGTTCATTCTTTTTGACGAATAAGCTACCACCCTCAATTTCCTCGCCCGTAAGAGCGTAGCGCATTCCTTCGATAATATAAATCAGCCCTGCCGCGCCCGAATCGACCACGCCCGCCTTTTTGAGAATGGGCAAAAGCTCGGGCGTTCTGTTCAAAGAACGTCGCGCCTCCTCCAAAAAAGCGTCGAAGAACGCCACGGGAGACTCGGTTCCCTTGATGCAAGCATATTCGGTCGCCTCTCGGATGACCGTTAAAATCGTCCCCTCGGTAGGCTTAATGACCGACTGATAGGCAAATCGCACACCGTGGCGAAATGCCTCTCCCATGGCGGCGGTATCGGCTTCCTTGACATTTTTTAGTCCGTCGCTAATTCCGGCAAAGAACTGCGAAAGGATCACGCCTGAATTACCGCGCGCCGAAAGCAACATCGCATTCGAAATTTTACTTGCAGTTTCCGACACATCATCTCCATCGGTAACGAGATCTGCGCCGCCTTGCAGCGTCAAAAGCATATTTTCTCCCGTGTCTCCGTCGGGGATCGGAAACACGTTGAGATCGTTGATCTCGCCCGCGTGGAGAGCGAGCAGCTTTGCGCCGCCCTCAAGCATACGGGAATACAGCTGTCCGTCTATCGTCTTTTTCGTCATTTGCCCTCTCCTACCTGAAACGTCACTTCCTTACCGAACGCGATAAGACCAATAGCGTCGGGACCGATAGACGCACCGATGATGGGGCCGATCAATGCGACGTATATATCCTTGAACGGAATTTCCTTTTTTACAATTTCCTTTAGCTGCTCGATCTCCTCCTCGGAGCAGTCGGAGTGAACGATATAAAGGGTCTGCGTTTCGGGAGCTACCACAGTTTCTTTCATCAATGCAACGATCTCCTCAAAGGACTTTTGTCTGCCCTTGACCTTCTTGTATGCCGCCTGATCTCCGTTTTTATCCGAAATGATAATGGGCTTCACTCCCATCAGATTTCCGAAGAACGCCGCCGAGCCCTTGACTCTGCCCGCCTTATGTAAGGTAGTAAGCGAGTGTACGGTCACATATTCGTTGACCGTCTTTTTGATGGCGTTGATCTCGGCTTCGATTTCCTTCACACTCTTGCCCGCGTCTCTCAATTTCGCGGCTTCAATGGCAAGGACACCCTCACCCATAGATGCATTCAGGGAGTCGATGCAAGCGATCGTAGCGTCGGGATAGGCTTCAAGCAATTTGCTTGCGACCATAGCTGCCGTATTGACCGAGCCCGATTGTTTGGAGCAGCAACCGACGTAAACGATGTCATATCCTTCATCAAGATATTTCTTGAACACTTCTATAAATTCCTCCACGGGAACCTGCGTCGTCGTTACGCGCTCGCCGCCTCGCATAATTTCGTAAAGAGCGTGAGCGTCCTCCTTCGTCCATTCAAGGCGCGCGGGAGTTTCCTTGCCCTCGTAAACGGTGCGCATCTGCGCGTAATCAATATCGTATTTCTTTAACAGTTCTGCGCTAAGGTCGGAACAGGAATCCGTAATTACTTTAACTTTTCTCATGATGGTATTCTCCTTTGATTTTTTATTCTTGATTCAATATCTCAATAAATTCGTCGCCCGTGATGGTTTCGTTGATATAGAGATACTGCGCGAGCTTATCCAATTTTGCTTTGTTTTCGGTAATGATCTGCTTTGCCTTTTCGTACTGTGCTTTGACTACCTCAACAACCTTTTCGTCGATCTTGGTCTGCGTTTCGGCAGAGCAAGCGAGAGAGGTATCACCGCCGAGGTATTGATTGGTAACCGTTTCAAAAGCGACCATACCGAACTCGTCGTTCATACCGAAGCGCGTGATCATCGCACGGGCGAGCTTTGTCGCCTGCTCGATATCGTTGGATGCGCCTGTGGTGATAGAACCAACAGCAATTTCCTCCGCAACACGACCGCCGGTATAAGTTGCGATTTTATTTTCAATCTCTTCCTTGGTCATCAGATAGTGGTTGCCCTCGTCCACCTGCATCGTGTAGCCCAGCGCGCCCGAGGTACGAGGCACGATGGTGATCTTCTGCACGGGAGCAGAGTTTGTCTGCTTTGCGGCAACAAGTGCGTGACCGATCTCGTGGTACGCTACAATCATTTTTTCTTTATCGGTAAGAATGGCGTTTTTCTTTTGATAACCCGCGATCACGACCTCGATGCTTTCCTCAAGGTCTGCCTGCGTGACGGCTTTTCTTCCTGCGCGGACTGCGTGGAGTGCTGCTTCGTTGACGATATTGGCAAGTTCCGCGCCCGATGCGCCCGACGCCATACGCGCAACGACAGTATAGTCGATGTTCGGCTCGACCTTGACCTTTTTACAGTGCACCTTCAAAATTGCCTCTCTTCCCTTAAGGTCGGGAAGATCCACGGTTACACGGCGGTCAAAACGACCGGGACGCGTCAGCGCCGCGTCAAGATACTCGGGACGGTTGGTAGCTGCTAAGATCATCACACCCGAATTGCCATCGAAGCCGTCCATTTCAGTAAGAAGCTGATTGAGCGTCTGCTCACGCTCGTCGTGACCGCCCATGCCGCCGTTTGACCGTTTGCCGCCGATGGCGTCGATCTCGTCAATAAATACGATACAAGGAGCCTTCTCCTTTGCCTGCTTAAAGAGGTCACGAACCTTTGAAGCGCCCATACCGACGAACATTTCCACAAATTCCGAGCCCGACATAGAGAAGAACGGAACACCCGCCTCACCCGCGACAGCTTTTGCAAGCATGGTCTTACCCGTACCGGGAGGGCCGACGAGCAGGATACCCTTGGGCATTTGCGCGCCGATCTCGCTATACTTCTTCGGATTGTGCAGATAATCTACGACCTCCTTCAGCGAATCCTCTGCCTCGTCCACACCCTCTACGTCATCAAATTTGATGCCGTCCGAGGACTTGACGTAGACCTTTGCGTTGCTCTTACCCATATTGAACATCATGGAGTTCTGACCGCCCATCTTCTTCATCATGTGTTTGGATATAAGCTGACCGATCAGGATAAACGCTCCGATGGGCAATATCCAACCGAATAGTATTTGTGAGAAGATACCGGGTTGCTCGATGATCTCGCCATTAAACTGAGCACCTGCCGCATGAAGCCGCTCGGTCAGTCCCGGATCATTCACGATACCCGTTTTATATACCTGCTTTTCCGCTTTATCGGTAAACATGATATAGTTTTCGGTTTCCACGATCTGAACGAGACCAATGTCTCCTTCGTTTGTCATCGTCATAAACGTGCCGTAATCGGTTTCTTTGACTTGGGCATTCATGATCATCGGCATGATGACCATATTGAATACCAAGAGTCCGGCTAACACAACAAAGTAGAAGATCCGCAGTTGCTTTTTCGGTTTGTTCACTTCATTCATTTGCAAAATGCTCCTTAAGATACATGATTTTTGATTTTACGACAAAATTATACGGTCGCTTTCTAAACTGAAACGAAACAACCAAAAAATTTCAAAAAAGAAAAACGAGCAGTCACCAAAGCGATTCTGCTCGTTGTTGTCAAACGATTTTATGTGGTTCTATTCTTTTGATATGTTTGTTTTTTCGAGTGCTTTTTCCTTGTTCCAAAGGAAGCTGAACGGCATTTCCGTTTTTTGCTTGATCCGCTTCAGATTTTCCTTGTGCTTATATAGCATCAGCGGAAGAATGACCGCAATGATCAATGCGCTCCACCAATCGCGGCGCATCACGCCGTACACAATGGCAAAGACTGCCGATGCGGTAATGGGAACAAAGCAAATATAGTTTGTCGCTACCGCAACGACGATCTCGCAGGCAAGCATCACAAGAAACACTCGCCAATCAAACGCAAGGATCATACCGCCAAGGCAGGCAAGACCTTTTCCGCCACGGAATTTCATATAAAATGGGAAAACGTGACCAAGGATACACGCCACACCCGTGACCGCAAATGAATACGTAAGCTCCGGGAAGAGCTTTCCGCAAAGCCATATAGCAAAGGTTGCTTTGGCTATATCAAACAGCGCACAGCCGATACCGAGCACCTTGCCGAACAGGATCAGCGCATTGGATGCTCCCGCATTCCCCGATCCCTTTTCCCTTATATCAAAACCGCGAATTTTTGCGATTATGTATGATGGATTTATCGTACCTATTAAATATCCAATTAAAATGCAAAGTACGTACTTCATTCATACCCCCTTAAGATCATTGCTTCTTGGGAAGCACAACGGTAAATGACGTGATGCCGTCGCAGCTGCTCACGGTTACGTCTCCGTTATGAAGCTCTACAATGCTTTTTACAATGGCAAGTCCGATACCGTTTCCCTGTGTTGCGTGGGATTCATCGGCTTGATAGAACTTTGCAAAAATCTTTTCCTGCTTCTCGGGCGGAATCTCGCTACCCGTATTGCTGATCTTGACACAAAGCTCTTCTTCTGTCTCAAATATCTCAAGCTCAACCGTACCGCATCGCGGCACAAATTTCACGGCGTTATCAATCAGATTGATCCAAACCTGTTTGAGCATTTCTTCGTTTGCCTCGATCATAAATTCGTCAAAGTCAAGCTGCAGGTCAATATTTTTGCTTGTCCATTTTTCTTCGAGCAACAGCACGGCAGAGCGCACCTGCTCGGACAGATTGAAGCGGGATACATCGGTGAGGATGGTTTGGTTTTCCACCTTGGTCAAATTCAATACGTTACTCGCCATAGCGGAAAGCCGCATGGATTCCTCGCGGATCGCGCGGGCATACTGCACACGCTGTTCCTCGGTAAGATCACCCGATTCGATCAAATTGGCAAGCCCCGTGATCGATACGATAGGCGTTTTGAATTCGTGGGAAAACGCGTTGATGAAGTCATTACGAAGCATCTCGGTGTTTTCAAGCTCCTCCGCCATCGTATTGAAGCTCGTCGTAAGCTCCTTTACAGCGGGATGCGCCGACATAGTATCACCGAACTTTAATCTTGTTTTGAAATCTCCCGAGGCAAGACGATTCATCTTATTGATGATCTCGTTCACGGGTCTGAGTGGAAGACGGCTGCTGAAAAAAGCGGTCACGCCGCCTATGATCAAGCTGATCAGCGACATAAAGAGAATGACCTGACCAAGCCGAAGATCACCGTCTACGTCAACGATCACGCCTGTTTTTGTCAACAGCCAAAGTCCAAGCGCCGTAAGTGCGATGGCCGCAAGCAAAATAACAAACACAAAGATGGAAAACGCAAGCGTCAGCGAGGTTCTTGACGTTCTTTCCTTTAATTTTTCTATACTCAGTGATGGTTTTTTCTTCATACCTTCTTAACCGCCTTGTATCCGAGTCCGCGAACAGACTCTATCTCAAATTCCTGCCAACCCTCAAAGCGCTTGCGGAGTCTGCCAACGTGTACGGTAACGGTCTCCCATCCCGTTTCACTCTCCGCGCCCCATATTTCGTCCATCAGCTGAATACGGGTAAAGATCTTTCCGGGATAGGACAGTAGTTTATAGAGCAACAAAAATTCCTTTTGCGGGAGCTCCTGCACCTCGTCTCCCTTCGTGACCGTCAGAGAGTCGTAGTCAATTACCACGTCCCCGATCACGATCTTGCGCTCATTCGCGATCTTCGCACGGCGCAAAAGAGCCTTGATGCGATACAAAAACTCGTCCTGATTCACGGGCTTGGTCATATAGTCGTCCGTGCCAACGGCAAAGCCTTTGTTCTTATCCACGGGGAGCTGCTTGGCGGATACCATCAGAATGGGGAGATTGTTATCGCACTCGCGCAGAGTTTTTGTGAACTCATATCCGTCCATCCTTGGCATCATAATGTCAAGCACCACAAGATCGATATGCTCCTTGTCCATCGCATCCAGCGCATCCTCGCCGTTCTTTGCGACAGTCACGGTATAGCCGTTGTTTTTGAGCACCGCCTCAAAATACATCCTCGTATTTTTATCATCGTCTACCACAAGAATATGGAACACTTTTTTCACCTCGTTTGATTGATTGCGCTCATTTTATTACGGTTCTCTAAACTGAAAATAAACAAAATCAGCCACCTATATTTTATCATATATTTGTGTCAAAGTCAAAACAATTCTTTATTATTGGGGACTAATATGCTTCTGCGCCACATACATAACGACAAGATAGATCAAGAGATTGTTTATGATATAAACCTCGCTGACCGCAGATGCGCCCACATAAGATTGGGGATCGATAACGCGCATCAAAAAGAAAAGCGACGAAAAGATGATGTATCCCATCAATCCGAGACTAAGCAATCCGAGAAATTTATCCTTCTTTCGTGCAGAAAAAGAATACGCTACAAGCCCAACTACGTACATGATCCATGCGATTGCCGTCAGATAATCGTGTATATAATTTACAAATCGTATACTTTCAATGCCTTCCTTGGCAGGAAAGAGCAAGCACCCCACAAAGACAAGAATGATGCTTATAAATTGCCAAGTAAGAAATACGTTTCTTTTTCTTACGTCAAGCATACCTGTATATGCCATACGGTAAGTAAGCCACGCAATCACACCCATTACAACAGTAGCCCAGATGAATGTGGTAAACCAAAGGTCATGAACCCACGCAATTCTTGAGATCGACGTGTATAACGGACTCTCGGGAGAAATAGAAAGCAACGCAAACGATAGCAGCGGAACGACGATCAATCCACCAATGATCACAAAACCGTCGGAATATAAAATCTGCTTTATCTTATTTCTCATACACCCGTTATCTTCTGTTATCCCTACGTCCAAACATCGTCAGCACGCGAACAAGGAAACGAAGGAAATAGACAAGAGAGGTCAAGAGAGATGCAAGATACGTCAGTGCCGCGGCGGAAAGCACCTCGCTTGCCGCAGGCATTTCAGCCTCCGTCAAGATACCTTCTGCCAATAGCATTTTCTTTGCGCGCTTGCTCGCATTCAGCTCTACGGGAAGCGTAACGAGCGCGAACAACAGCGAACCGCCGTACAGAATAACGCCAACCATAGCAATATAGAATCCGGTATTTGCATCTGCCGTCGCAGAAAACCAATCGAGTAAAAGTCCTACGAGTACCAAAGGCATAGACAGTCTTGTACCAAAGTTTACAACGGGAACAAGTGCTGTACGCACCTTATAAAGTGCGTAACCGTTCTGCCTTTGCATCACGTGTCCGATCTCATGCGCGGCAACCGCGACGGCAGCGACAGAATTATTGCCGTAAGTGCTTTCGGACAGATTAACGATGGACTTTGCGGGGTGATAATGATCTGTCAGAAAGCCTCTGACAGAGCCGATGGAAATATCACGCACTCCGTTTGCTCTCATCAGGCGTGCCGCTGTATCATAACCCGTAAGTCCCGAGCGACATCGCGTGCTGTTGTGTTTGTTAAACGCTGTCTTGACCTTGCCGCTTGCGATTCCCGAAAAGATCATACACGCGAGGATCGCAAACATAAACCAAATATAATCCTGCCAATACATTTTTGTTTTCACTCCTTACTATTACCTCTTACCACAAGATTTTACGCATTCATTCTAAACCGAAAATAAACTTACCGATAAAATTTCAAAAAGGCTCACAAATACGTTGCCTGTGAGCCTTTTGTGTGTAAGAACTTATTGCAACATTAAATTACAAACAAGTTCGGCAAATTGAAAGTTTAGCTTTCAATACAAAAATTGAGTGCAGACCGAATATTGCGATCTGCACTCGTAGGCTATTTAGTTAGTGTTTCTATAGCAATCCGCATCCCGAGCTTGAAAGCGTATGTGAAGATGGCTTCCTCTGCGTAGCTCGTGTATTCGCTCCAACAATCGTCGAACTTCTCAAGGATTTCCTTTTGTTCGTCTGTTATCGTTTTGAGCAGGTCGTCGTGATGCCGAGCTATATATTCCATAAGCTCTTTCATTTCGGGAGAATTGTTGCGACTATCGGTTTGAGGGCAGATGTTTCCGTACCACAGCTCTTCAATAATTGACATCATGCGTACACCACCTCCTGCAAGACGATTTCTTCCGCGCTTGCCTTAATGTTGTTCATCTCGGCAACCCAACGGAGCATATCGCGGGTTTTTAAGTTCTCGTCGATACCTCTTTCGGTAGCAAGGCGGGTGATAATGCTTTCAAGCATTTCGTTTGCTTCGAGATCGATCTTGTGGAGATATTCATTCAAGCGGCATTCTGAAAGCAGGGTGGTATATCTACCTTTGCGATGTTCTTTGATATAATCAAGATGTAACAAACCATATTTCCCAATAGTGTAATTTGTCTGCTCGGGTAGTTCAAGGTTGGGGTAAAAGCATCCGTTTTCTTCACGATAGGTAATTTTCATTATAAATTCCTCACAAATTAAGTATTCATACAATCATCAAGCAGCTTTGACTTGCATTTAATTTGTGTGAGGATTTCTGACATTCACAGTAGTGCTGACTTTTGAGTGTCCTATTGCTTCGGAAACAGAGGTAATGTCTGCCCCGTGCTTTATTGCTTCCGTGGCGTATGTGTGTCGCATACTATGTAACGTTACTTTTGGTAATTCTGAGTGTTTACGTATAAAAGCTGTGAAATCGTCGCTCAAATGTATTACCGAGGCTGGCTGCCGAGTTTTGAATGATATAATAACGTATTCGTTATCTATCCCCATTTCAAGCAATTTTTCTCTATATCGTTTCAGCATTTCACGTGTTTTAGAGTGCATATATGCGTATCTTTCTCCGCTTTCTGTTTTTGGCGATTTACAAACCGCTGTGTTTACCCTTGTTCTTGTTTCGCAAACTTTTATTGTGTTATCATCAAATGAAATCATTTCCCATTTTAATCCCGCACATTCTCCGCGCCTAAATCCTTGACACACACATAGGCAGAATGTCACAGCAAGAGTCCACTTGTTTTCACTTACTAGTAAATCGCATATTTTACTAATATCTTCGGGCGGTAGAGTGGTAATGGTTGGGGGAGCTTTTTGGGGCTTGTCTACCTTTCCGAAGAATGGGTCTTTCTCAATATAATCCATTCGTGTAGCATAAGAGACAGCGGATGTTATCAAGTCAATATCTTTACGAATGGTATTATCCGAGAGATTTTTGCCATTTCGTAGGCATAGGTAATCGTCAGATTGCAACATTTTTGTATATTCCAAGAGATCATATGGTTTAACGTGACTAATTTTAATGTCTGCAATAGGATGACGCGATATTCGTTTGAGAAGATTCTCATACCCTTCTTTAGTTGTCGCGGCTAGCTTTCCGAGGGCACTTTTTGCGTCAATATACATTTGGATACATTCACGAATAGTAAGTCCCTCCCCGTGCTTTTTTCTTTCGAGCCTTTCTGCATCGTGGACTATAAGCGCATTTTGAGCCTCTTCAAATCCTTTGAAGGTCTTGAAACGCCTATCGGGTTTTCCGTTCGGCTTCCAACCGTAAAAGAGTTCGACAAGGAACTTTTTCGTTCTTGTGTCATAGTAAATGTGCGGTGCGACCGCCACACGGGGCTTTTTACTCTTTTTTGCTTCCGTAACTGTTAAATATTTGTTTGATGATTGTTTTGGCATATATTAGCCTCCTTCATAATTTATTATTTCAGCAATTAATGCTGTTTTACCTAATATGATACTGTCGCGCTCTACTATAGGATTCAGAGGGGGACGACAAATCGCCGCGCCGTGTGCGCTCTCCGCGCTGTCGGCTCTGTGGCGGTCTGTGTCGCGCTCTACTATAGGATACAGAGGGGCTGTACAATCCGTCACGCGGTATAACTATTTATTGTTGCACAGCAAAACAAAACAGTATCATCTGCGGCTGAAATCACGAAAGGCTAAAATTCTCAATCTAATTTCATTGCAACTTTTTTGCACAAAAAAGAAAAAACACAAGTAAAATAAACCTAATTCTCGTTAAAGTGCAAAGTGCTGTTTTGCTTTGTTTTTCAACGAAAATAGTCGTTATTACTTGTGCTTTTTCAGCTATTAAATATTGGTGACCCGTACGGGAATCGAACCCATGTTCCCAGCGTGAGAGGCTAGTGTCTTAACCGCTTGACCAACGGGCCATCGTTTGGTGCTTGAATATTATAGCATAGTTTCGGGAGAATGTCAACCCTTTTTTGAAAAAAAGTATGAGAAAAATGCGATTTTTTTATTATTATTTCTTTTTTTGAGGAAATTTTTGCGTCTGTGGCGGAATTTTCTCCGCGGTGAATAGAAAAGGTGACGGCGGTGAATAATATTTTCAAGCGCAACGGCTCTCAAAAAAGTGAATTGTTGCAAAAAATTATGGAGGCTTACCTATGATCATCGACCGTATTGCTCTCATTCTGACGATCGTCGGCGCGTTCAACTGGGGCGGCGTCGGACTCTTTAAATTCGATACAGTTGCCTGGCTCTTCGGCGGCAACGACAGCCTTTGGGCTCGTATCGTCTATACGCTCGTTGCCCTTGCGGGGCTCTGGTGCGTTACGCTCCTCTTCCGCGCCCGCGACGAGTACGAGGAATCGTCTGCAATGTAAAATAAAGCGGAGCGCGAGCTCCGCTTTATTTTTGGCTTCTTATATCGGCTCGCCGTCCTTATCAAAGAGAGGAAGCTTTTCAAGGTAGATGAGATCGTCGCGCTTGGTTGCGTCGCCCTCGGCAAGGATCGCCATACGTCCGCATATATTGCCGCCCGCGGCGTTTACGAGCTTTTCGATGGCGAGCAGGCTCTCGCCTGTCGAGATAACGTCGTCAACGATAAGGATTCTCTTGCCGCGCATCAGCTCTGCGTCAGCCTTGTCGAGATAAAGCTTCTGCTCCTTGGCGGTGGTGATCGAGTTGACGGTCACCTCGAAAACGCCCGACATATAGAGCTTTGCCGCCTTTCTCGCGAGGAAGTATTTCTGATTTCCCGCAAGACGCGCCATTTCGTGGACGAGCGGTATGCCCTTCGCCTCGGCGGAGATGAGGTAGTCGTATTCGGGAGCAAGCTCAAGCATCTTTTCTGCGCAAGCCGTGGTCAGCTCGGGATCGCCGAAGATGACGAAAGCACCGATCTGAAGTGTATCGCTGATTGGGCAGAGGGGCAGCGCGCGCTCGCATCCCGCGATATTCATATTATAATGTGTCTTTGCCATGTTTTTACCGTCCTTATGAAAAATTCTTACCATATATAATTATACACCCTTGACGCGAAAAGTCAAGGCTTTTTTGTTTTTTAATTCGAAAAATATTCTTGACATAGGAATAATAATATGATATTATAATATTATCATTAGAAAACCGGAGAAATGATGAAAAGAACCTCTTATGTACTCAGTATCATTTTAGCTTTATTATTGTTATTACCATCCTGTTTAGGAATAGGGGATAATTTCGACGTGCTTGAGCTTAGATGCGAGCCGATAATCGGACTTGAGATGTTTGCTTCCGCCGAGATACCTAAGATCAACGCGGCGTGGCAGGAATTGAGAGGAACCGATACTTTGTTTTTGGAGTCACTCGAAGATGTCAATTCGGAATACGGCGGAGTATGGTATCTGGGAGAATTCAACGGATATTTGATATTTATGAGTTCGTATAAGGCAACTATCACAGCATGCGGACTGAAAAATATTGACGGTTTGGAATTCAGACATCTCAATGCGGTGCTTCTGATGGCTTACAAGGACGGAAAAATGAGCAACCTTGAGGATATATACGAAAACGGGGAGCTCTCATTCATACAATTGAACACGATATACGAAAGGCACATCGAGTGTACCTGCTATCTTCATCCTGAAGGCATGGCGAACGATTCGGGATCGAATATGATATACGTGCCCGAGGTGGAGCTTCCGAAGCCGACGGCAGATATCGAGGAGACGCTTAAGAGCGCGACCTTTGAAAAATACGCCAAGCATTTCCTCGATACCTCCGATACGAATGACGTCCATATCATCAATTATTTCGGCGAATACGGGGGAGCGCACCTGTTTGATTTCAGATTGACCGACACGAGGATTGGAAGACGTGGTACGCCCCTGAGTTGTGAGACGGTCGGCGGCGAGACGTTCATGTATGTGTGCGATTATAATATCCACGTATACGCCGACGAAAAACTTTATACCCTCAGCGAGGCTTACGAAAACGGATTGATCGGCGAAAACGAGCTTAAAATGATAAAGAAGTATAATCGCGCACGTTATCCGTTCGCGCTTGAAAGCTATATAGGCACAGATCTTGTAGATACCATCAAAAAAGGATAATAAATCAATGAAAAAGGCACTATTCAGCATCATCACTCTGATTCTTACGGCATCCATGCTTGCTACTGCCGCATCCGCCGCTCCGCGCGACGAAGCTGAGCCCGGCGAGGCTTACAACGTCGTTTATTACGAGGAATTCAACTACGAAAATACAGCGGGCAACCCCGCCGTGGCAAAGCTTCTCGGCTGGAGTGAGCTTTCAAAGTCGGCAAAGACCGCCGTGACCGATCCGACGGCCGCCTACGCGATCAAGGACGGCAAGCTTTGGGTCACGAACAATAAGAGCGGTGCGGCTGATTCCTACATCAAGATACTTGACGAGAGGCAGATGTTCAGCACGTGGATGAGCGATTATACCGTTCAGTTTGACGTTACTCTCACCTCTGCGGGCAACAACTCGCGCTATATTGCCATTCTGACCGACTATAAGGACAGCACGACGGGATATTATCATTCATTTCATCTCCGTATAAACGGCTCTGCGAACAGTCAGGCTCGAATGAACGGCAAATGGAGCAATTTTGACGCGCCGGGCGAATACTATGCCGCAGATCAGGACGACACCGACGGAACAAGCTCGATTTCCAAAAAGATCATGCGCCGCGATTTCGACGGCAGTCAGGTGCTCCGGAACGTAGATCTGACGGTTCGTATCGTTTGCGAGAAATATGACGTCGGACCCCGCGTTTACGTCCGAAACAATACCGACGGAGGACATTTTGTTCTCGTTTCGAGAGCGGGAGGCGAAGAATTCTCGAACGGCGCATGGCGTCAAACGGGAGGCAAGGCACTCGTGCTCAAGGTTGGAGGCGCGGTTAACGGCTGCGTGGACAATATCGTAGTTTACAAGGGCTCAGGCGAGCCATGCTGGGAGGAGATCAAGCTTCCCGAGACTACAGAGGCACCCGAAACCACCGCCGCTCCCGAGACAGAACCCGAAACCGAACCCGTAACAGAGCATATAACGGAGCCCGCGCCCGAGGAAAAGGGTTGCACTTCAGCGGTTACGGCATCGGGCGCGATCACCGTCGCTATTGCCGCGGCATTCGTGTTTAAGAAGAGAAAATAATGGAAATGTACGATATCATCGCGCAAGCTATCGGCATCGGCGCGATGGCAATGAACGTTTTTTCCTTCCGGCAAAAAAGCAAAAGGGCGTTCTCGCCTTTCAGCTTTTCGGCTTGATTAATTCTCCGCCTTGAAATTCAGCTTTCCGCGAAAAAGACGGTAAAAAGAATCGAAATAACCTCCTCGGGCAACGGTTACTCCGTGCTTGTTTATGGAGTTTATCTATAAAAATACGGCTGTCCCTCTGCTATGCATCTTTAGCGGAGAAAACACGAACACCACCAAGGATTTTCTTTGGTGGTGTTTTTCTATCGGCGGTCGCTCTCCAAAGCCTCCCTCCCGGAGGGAGCCTTATATGAGACGCGCCTCTGCTTATAGTGGGTTCGGGCTTCTGCCCGACTGTGCGCGGACTGCCACGCGCTATGCTTGCCCCAGACACGAGCGTCGGGAAATGCGGAAAATATAACACTAATTGATAATTTTTCTCTCAAAATGCGTTATTGAAATTTTGATAAATTTACAGTATAATATAGGTGTCGACAAAAGAAATGCTTTGCAAAGCAATCACTCGTACAAGGAGGAAAAAATGAAACTTGCAATTGGAGAAAATATACGTAACTTCCGAAAGAAAAACGATTTAACGCAAGAAGCACTTGCCGATCGCTTGGGTGTAACATATCAATCTATTAGTCGTTGGGAAAACGGCACGACCTATCCGGATCTTGAACTGATCCCTTCCATCGCCGAAGAGCTTTCCGTGACGGTTGACGAGCTGCTTGGAATGCCTCAAATCGAAAAAGAAAAACGCGCGGTTCAAACATTTGATGAACTTCGCCGTGAGTGTATAAAACGTGATTATGATGCCGATAAAATTGTTGATCTTCTTCGTGAT
>SVRA01000123.1 GCA_015065075.1 Oscillospiraceae bacterium | reverse complement strand
AAGGATATCATAAGATTGATATTTCGCAGAAAACATGCACGGTTGTGCAGGATAAATAAAGCGTCGGCGCGGATCCGACACTTTACTCGGGACTCTTATTATACACTCTTTCGCCCGATTTGTAAATAGCCATTTTGTACGATTTTTCGTCGAATTTTTCGTTAAAAAGCATAAGTGTGAGAATTTCGGGCGTTTTGTCGTAGTCCTTTTTGGCTATTTTTACATATCGCCTATGTCGTAGTGCGTTTCCCTCTCCGATCCTCCCGATCGGTCGTGACTCCTAATTTTTGTTAAACATATAATTAAATTGTAAAAATTCTTTGAAACGTATGGCTTTTTTGCGATTTTTATGTTATAATGAATAATAATTATGCTATCATCACCGTATTCTCGCCAAACGCGAGTCTTACGGTAGTTCAAAACATATATAAACGAGGTCCATAAATGTCACAATATACAGTCAAAGCACAGAATCTTTCGCTTCCCTTGGTCGCGCTTACCTCCACGGTCGCGTTCCCTGGGGAGATCATAAATCTCGAGGTCAGTGATAACAGCTTCGATTCCTGCGAGGCGCTCCGCGAGGCCTTTGAGGGATCGAAATACGCGCTGGCTATCCCGATCGTATCCGAGGAGGGCGAGGAGCCCAGACTCTTTGAGGTCGGCACGGTCATCAAGATCAAGCAGCTGATAAACGCAGGCGAAAAGACCCTGCGCTGCATCGCCGAGGGAATGTCTCGCGCAACTCTGACGTCCTACCGTCGCACCGGCAAGTTCAACACCGCAGAGGTCATCTGCAAAACCGTAGCTATGCCCGACGGCCCCGGCATTAAAAATCAGGCTTACACGCGCCGTCTTACAGATGCGGCAACACAGATGGCAAAGCTGCTTCCTCCCCCCGCGGAGAGCATTCTGCCTACGTTTAAGTCGATCAAAAATCCCGCACTTTTAGCCGACGTTATCGCGTCCAACCTTTTTATAAAATTTGAGGATAAGCTCGAGGTGCTCGGCGTATTCGAGCCATACCGCCGCATCGAGACCGTTCTCGCCATCGCCGAGGACGAGCTTGACGTGCTGCAGCTTGAGTCCGATCTTCATAAAAAGACTCGCGAGAGGATCAGCCGCGGTCAGCGCGAATACTATCTGCGCGAGGAGATGAAGTCGATCCAGGAGGAGCTTGGCGACGGCGTTTCCGACACCGAGGAATATTACAATAAAATAATGTCCGCGGGTCTGCCCGAGGAGGTTCAGAAAAAGCTTCTCAAGGAAAACGACAGATTGGCTCGTTCGCCCTTCGGCTCTGCCGAGGCGACGGTCATCTCCAACTATCTTGACGTATGCCTTGAGCTTCCTTGGAAAAAGACTACCAAGGACAGAACCGACGTCAAGGCGGCAAGGAAAATACTCGACGCAGACCACGAGGGTCTTGAGGACGTCAAGGAACGACTCCTTGAATACCTTGCGGTCAAGCAGCTCAATCCCGAGCTTAAGGGACAGATAATCTGTCTTTACGGCCCTCCCGGAGTCGGAAAGACCTCTATCGCGTCGTCCTTGGCAAGAGCTATGAAGCGTGAATACGTGCGCGTTTCTCTCGGCGGAGTACGCGACGAAGCCGACATTCGCGGTCACAGAAAGACCTATGTTGGAGCTATGCCCGGACGTATCATATCCGCTCTCTCGCAGGTCGGAGTCAGAAATCCTCTGATATTGCTTGACGAGATAGATAAGATGGCAAATGACGGCAGGGGCGACCCTGCGAGCGCGATGCTCGAGGTGCTCGATCCCGAGCAAAACAAGTTCTTCAGAGATCATTTCGTGGAGCTTCCCTTCGATCTCTCGGACTGCATATTCATCGCGACCGCCAACACTCTTGACACCGTGCCTCGCCCGCTTATCGACCGTATGGAGATAATCGAGCTGCACACCTACACCAAGAGCCAGAAGATCGGAATTGCGAAAAATCACCTTATCCCCAAGCAGATAAAGCGCCACGGTCTTACCAAGCGTACGCTCAAGATAACCGACGCGGCGCTCTCCGATATAATCGATTGCTACACTCGTGAGTCGGGTGTGCGTAATCTCGAGCGCGAGCTCGCCTCGGTCTGCAGAAAGGCGGCAAAGCTCATCGTTGAGGGCGGAGTTTCAAGAGTTGTTGTCGACGCCGACGATCTCAAGTCCTTCCTTGGACCGAAAAAGATAATCCCCGAGACCATCAGCGCACTCGACGAGGTCGGCGTGGTCAACGGAATGGCTTACACACAGTCGGGCGGCGATCTGCTTAAGGTCGAAGCCGCAGTTATGGACGGAAGCGGAAAGCTCGAGCTTACGGGCTCGCTCGGCGACGTTATGAAGGAATCGGCTCACGCCGCGATCACATATACACGTCAGATAGCCGAAAAATACGGCATTTCACCCGATTTCTATTCCAAAAAGGATATACATATCCATTTCCCCGAAGGAGCCGTTCCCAAAGACGGTCCCTCGGCGGGTATCACAACGCTCACCGCACTTGTCAGTGCGCTTTCGGGTATTCCCGTGCGCCGAGATATCTCGATGACGGGTGAGATCACCATTCGCGGAAACGTACTTGCGATCGGCGGTCTTCGCGAGAAGACTATGGCGGCTTACAGCGCAGGCGTTCGCACGATAATCATTCCTGCGGATAATCTTAAGGATCTTGGCGAGCTTGATCCTCTCGTGCGCGAAAACGTTACCTTTATCCCCTGCCGCAGAGCTTGTGAGGTGCTTGCAAACGCACTGGTCGACGTGGGCGTTGACTGCCAAAAGGTCGACAAGATCGTGACCGAGGATATCTCCGAGATCGCTCTTGCGCCGACAGAGGTCGCCGTGCCCAAGACTCCCTCGCGCAAGCGTGCAAGCTCAGGCAAATAATTACACCGATCAAGCAATTTTGCTTGTGTGTCTCTTTTAACGAAAGGCTGATTTATGGGACTTAACACTCAAAACGTAAATCTCAGAATGACCGCGGGCTTCGCGTCGCAATTTCCGACCGACCCCATTCCACA